>CAIZGR010000468.1 GCA_903932535.1 uncultured Hyphomicrobiales bacterium
CGCCCTCGAATGGGGTGTGATCGCCTTCGCCCTCAACTACATCCCCTTCATCGGGCCGTTCATCGCGACGCTGTTCCCGACGCTGCTGGCGATGGCGCAGTTCGCCACTTGGCAGGCGGCGCTCGGCGTGTTCGTCTGTCTCAACATCATCCAGTTCGTCATCGGCAGCTATGTCGAGCCGCGCATGTCGGGAAACGTGCTGTCGATCTCGCCGTCGGTGGTCCTGTTCTCGGTGTTCTTCTGGACTTTCCTGTGGGGCCTCTACGGCGCCTTCATCGGCGTGCCGATCGCCATCGCCGCCCTGACGTTCTGCCAGCACGCGCCCTCGAGCCGATGGATTGCGGACCTGCTCGGCGGTCCGCTTCCGGCGGACGGGAAGCCGAAGGCGGCGGCGTCGCGGTAGGTGCCGCCCGCGACGCTGTAACGATAGCCGCCGGCCGCGAAGGCGGCAAACGGCGTTTCGGCGTAAAACCATGGCCTTCAAAGTTCGCCGGACCGAGAGCCTGCCGGCGCCCGAACCTCGCAACCCCCAGGATGGAACCCGATGAGCGACGACTTGCAGACCGGCGACCCCGCCCCCGGCTTCACCTTGCCGCGCGACGGCGAGGGAACGATTTCCCTCGCCGATTGCGCCGGCCGCAAGCTGGCGCTCTACTTCTACCCTCGGGACGACACCTCCGGCTGCACGGCCGAGGCGATCGCTTTCAACACGCTCATGCCGGAATTCGACGCCGCCGGGGCCGTCGTCATCGGCGTGTCGCCCGACAGCGTCGCGAGCCACGACAAATTCAAGACCAAGCACGGACTCGCCATCCCGCTCGCCGCGGACCCGGAGCGGTCGGCGATCGAGGCCTACGGCGTGTGGAAGGAAAAGAGCATGTACGGGCGCAAGTATTTCGGCGTCGAGCGCACGACCTTTCTCATCGGCCCCGATGGGCGGATCGCCAGGATCTGGCGCAAGGTCAAGGTGCCCAAGCACGCCGAAGAGGTGCTGGCGGCGGCGAAGGCGCTCTAGGCCAGGGGGGGCGGGACGGCGCCGGTCTATGCCGCGCTCGCCGAGCGCGGCCACAGGATAGAAGCGCTGCGGCCGAGCGGCTCCGGTTTTCGGTTTCCCTCGTTTGTCCCCGCCGTTACACACGCGCGCATGGACGTCCTGCTCTTCCGCGCGCTCGGCCTGCTGGGTCTCGCCATCCTGGTCGCGCTCGCGGCGCGGCGCCTCCGGCTGCCCTACACGGTGGGGCTCGTCCTCGCCGGCGCGTCTCTGGCCCTCTTCCGGGTCGACGCGGGGCTGGCCCTAACCCATGATCTCATCTTCGACGTCATCCTGCCGCCGCTCCTGTTCGAGGCGGCGCTGAATATCCACTGGCCCGAACTGCGGCGCGACCTCGTCCCTGTCCTCGCGCTCTCCACCTTCGGGGTCCTGCTCTGCGCGGCGGTCGTGGCGGGCGGCCTCGTCTACGGGCTCGGCTGGCAGGCCGAACCGGCGCTGGCGTTCGGGGCGCTGATCGCCGCGACCGACCCCATCGCCGTCATCGCGCTCCTGCGCGAATCGGGCGTCACCGGGCGCCTGCGGCTCCTCATCGAGGCGGAGAGCCTGCTCAACGACGGCGCGGCCGCGGTCCTGTTCACTTTGATCCTCGCGTGGGCGGCGCATGATCCGAGCGCCGCGAACGGTCCTTTCGCCGTCGTCGAGGCGCTGGTCGAGATCGCCGGCGGCGGGCTCGTGGTCGGGCTCGGCGTCGGCCTCGGGGCCGTGCTGGTCGCGGGAACGTCCGACGATCACCTCGTCGAAACGGCGGTGACGGCGGTCGCGGCCTTCGGCTCGTTCCTCGTCGCCGAGCGCGTCGGCGCCTCCGGCGTGCTGGCCACGGTGGCTGCCGGGATCGTCATGGGCAATCTCGGGGTCCTGGGACCGAGGCCGGGATTCGGACCCGCGCTCACGCCGCACGGCCGGACGTTCGTGCTCGGATTCTGGGAGTTCGCCGCCTTCCTCGCCAACTCGCTGGTGTTCCTGCTGATCGGCTCGGCGATGGCGACGATCGATTTCGCCAGCGAAGGCTGGGGCGCGCTGGCGCTTGCGGTGCTGCTCGGACTCGCCGGCCGCGCGGTCGCCGTCTACCCGGCGTGCCTCGCGTTCGCGCGGACGCGATGGGCGGTTCCGCTCAATCAGCAGCACCTTTTGTGGTGGGGAGGCCTGCGCGGGGCTCTGGCCCTCGCGCTCGCCCTGGCGCTGCCGCCGAACATTCCCAGGCGGCAGGACATTCTCATCGTCGCCTTCGCGATCGTGGCCTTCTCCGCGATCGTGCAGGGATTGACGGCGCCGTTCGCTCTGAGGGCGCTCGGGCTGGACTCCAGCCGCGCTCGTTGAGCGCGGCCCCCTTTATCCGCGCTCGTCGAGCGCGGGCCGCGGTCGGCGACCGCGGCGACAGGTCGGGCGCGATGTCGTCAGGTCGCGCCGCCGCTCAGCACGCCGGCCTTGGCGACTTTCGGCGCGCGCAGCAGCGTGACCTCGGGCATGTCGGCGCCGACCAGCGGCCGGGCGTAGGCGAGGAACGCGGCCGTCACGTCGTTGCCCGCCTCGTTGATGAGCTCGTCCTCCATCACCCGGGTCTTGCCGGCCACCGTCTCGATCGGGATCAGCGGATAATCGACGGCGTAGTCGCCGACGCGCCGGATGCCCACGGACCCGGTCTCCGCGCCGCCGACGGCATATTGCACCGCCTTCTCGCCGACCTCGCGCGCCTCGCGCTGGTCGACCTTGCTGACGCAACCGAGGAACGAGCGCTGCAGATAGCCGAAGGTGTCGCCGCGCACCCGCTTGATGCCGAGCTTGTTCTTGATCTCCTCGCAGAGCAGGTCGGCGAGCGCGCCCGTGCCGGAGAGCTGCACGTTGCCGTGGGCGTCCTTCTCCGACTTGCCGACGAGCTTGGTGATGATCGCCTCGCCCGTCTCGTCGTGGATGCCCTCGGAGGCCGCGATGATGACGCGTCCGTGCCGCTCGTAGACGGCCTTGACGTCGGCGAGGAACTTGTCGACGACGAACGTGCGCTCCGGCAGATAGATGAGGTGGGGGCCGTCGCCGGGATACTTCCGCGCCAGCGCCGACGCGGCGGTCAGGAAGCCCGCGTGGCGTCCCATCACCACGGCGCAATAGACGCCGGGCAGCGCCGCATTGTCGAGATTGGCGCCGGCGAAGGCCTGCGCGACGAAGCGCCCCGCGGACGGAAACCCGGGCACGTGGTCGAAGCCGACGAGATCGTTGTCGATGGTCTTGGGGATGTGGATCGCGCGCAGCGCGTGGCCGGCCTTCTTGGCCTCCTCGCCGACGATGCGGACGGTGTCGGACGAGTCGTTGCCGCCGATGTACATGAAGGTGTCGATTTCGTGCGCCTTGAGGACCTTGAAGATCTCCTGGCAGTATTTCAGGTCCGGCTTGTCCCGGGTCGAGCCGAGCGCCGAGGCCGGCGTCGCGGCAACGGCTTCGAGGTTCTCGACCGTCTCCTGGCCGAGGTCGACGAGGTCGTCGTTGACGATGCCGCGCACGCCGTGCAGCGCGCCGTAGACGTGCGAAATGCTGGCGAAACGGCGCGCCTCGAGCGCCACCCCGGCGAGCGACTGGTTGATGACCGCCGTCGGGCCGCCGCCCTGGGCGACGAGAATCTTGTGCGACATGCTGACCTCCCTCACGAGCCGCGCGGCGCAGAGCCGGCAGGCGGATGCTGTGGAAACGCTTAAGCCGCCTTACACGACGCGCGCAAGACGACGCGCGCGGTTTCTATGATCCCTTCGACCAACGGCGCAAGGATTCGTTGACGCGGGCCGATCCCGGCCTTTTCGCGCCGCGCCTTTCCGCTCGCCATGACGCGGCGCCGGCGACCGAGTCTACAGGGCTCACCGCGCGTGTTCGGCCCTCTCCAGCCTCGCAAGCGGCAGGGTGAAGCTGAATTTGGCCCCGCCTTCGGGATTCGCCTCCGCCCAGACCGACCCGTAATGGGCTTCGATGATCGAGCGGGAAATCGAGAGTCCGACCCCGAGGCCGTTCGATTTGGTCGAGACGAACGGCACGAAGAGGTCCGCCTGGGCCGTCGGGCTCAGGCCGCGCCCCCTGTCCGAGACGTCGGTGCGGATCATGCCGTCCTGCAACGACGTCGAGATTGTCAGCCTGCGGTCCCTGGCGTCCTCCATCGCCTCGATCCCGTTGCGGATCAGGTTGACCAGCGCCTGCTCGATCGGAACGCGGTCGGCGAGGACCTCGTCCTCTTCGGCGTTCAGACCGAGGACAATCTCGATCTCGTGCTCGCGCGCCGTGGACGCGACGAGCTCGCAGGTGCGCCGGATCAGCGCGTGCAGGCTCTGCTCCACCCGATTGGGTTCGCCTCGCGCCAAGAACTCGCGCATGTGGGTGATGATCTGGCCCGCGCGCAGCAATTCCGCCGACGCCTTGTCGAGCGCCTCCAGCAGTTCCACCTTCGGCGGCTGCGAGAGGCCGCCGGCGAGTTGGCGGGAGAGCACGAAATAGTTGGTGGCTGCGGTCAGCGGCTGGTTCAGCTCGTGGGCGAGCGTCGCCGCCAAGGCGGCCATCGTGTCGAGACGATTGGCGTGCAGCCGGTTCAGCCGCGCTTCGAGCGTCCGGCGCTCGCTCAGGTCGCGGACAAAGCCGATGCCGAGCCGCTCGTCCCCGTGCCGGATTTCCGACACCGAAAGCTCGGCCGGGAAAAGCGCGCCGTCCTTGCGGCGGCCTTCGACCTCCCGGCTCGGGCCCATGATCGAGGCCTCGCCGGATTTCAGCTCCGAAGGATCGGGCGCGGGCAGAATCCTGTCGATGTTTTGCCCGATGATCTCCTCCGCGGAATAGCCGAACATCCGCGTCGTGGCCGCATTCACCGACTTCACGGTCCCGCGCTCGTCGACGGTGACGATCGCGTCGGCCACGCCGTCGAAGATCGCGCGCATGCGCGCCTCGCTGTCGCGCATTTCTTCCGCCGCGCGCCGCCGCTCGCCGATATCGACGAAGGTGACCACGACGCCGTCGATCCGGTCCTCGATCGTCCGGTAGGGACGCAGGCGCATCAGATGCCAAGCGCGGTCGCGGCTGCGCACCTCGCGCTCGATCGAGGCGAGGTCGCGCAGGACCTTGCGCGCGTCCTCGGCCAGCCCGTCGTAGTCGAGGCTGTGGGTGAAGTCGGTGATCGACCGGCCCTCGTCCCCGGTTTCGATGTTGAAAATCTTCTTGATGCGCGGGGTGAAGCGATTGATCCTGAGCTGCGTATCGACGAAGAGGATTCCGACGTCCGTCGCCGACATCAGATTCTGGATGTCGCTGTTGGCGCGGGAGACGCTGTCGAGCTTGGTTTTCAGCTCGGTGTTGACCGTCTGAAGCTCCTCGTTGATCGACTGGAGCTCTTCCTTGCTCGTTTCCAGCTCTTCGCCGGTCGATCGGTATTCCTCGTTGATCGACTGCAATTCCTCGTTGGCGGCGCGCAGCTCCTCGTTCGCCGCCTCGTATTCCTCGCGCGAAAGCCGAAGCTGGGCCTGGGTGAACTGCAACTCCTGCTGGAGCTGCCGCACCCGTTCGCCGGGCCAGCCCTGATCCTCGGGAGCCGCGCCGGGCGCCGGGTCGGCGAGCGCTTCGCCTTCGAAGAAGAACACGATCGCCCGGCGCGGGGCGCCGGGGTCGCCGCCGAGCGGCTTGGCGTGAAGATAGACGCGGTGCGCAGCGCCGTTGAAGCGGACCGCGATCGGACCGCCGAGACTCGGCTCGTTGCGCGCGAAAGCGCGGTGGAGAGCGGCGCGCAGATCGAACCGAAGCTCCTCGCGCGCAAGCTCGGCGATGTCGTTGACCAGCGCGCCCGCCGGGGGCTGCAAATAGCGTCCTGCCTGCTCGGAGAGGTGCACGACGCGATAGGACTCGTCGACCACCACGCTCGGCGGCGCCAGCCGCTCGAGGGCTTCCCGGTGGACGCCCGCCTCATTGGCGCCCCGCGACGGCAAACGGGCTCGATGCGGCGCTGGCTCGAAGCCGAAGCTCGGCGCCCCGAGCCGCGGGAACGCCCGTATGTCGACCCCCGACGACAGACGCTGGTAGATGCGCGCTTCGCGATCGATCGTTCGGAACAAGCCGATCGGGCTGTCGGCGCTCTCCGAGGCGCCCAGAAACAGATAGCCGTTCGGGTTCAGGGCGAAATGGAACGTCGCGCAAACCTGGTTCTGCAACTCGCGGTCGAGGTAGATGAGCACGTTGCGGCAGGAAATGAGATCGGCGCGGGAAAACGGAGGGTCCTTCAAGAGACTGTGGCGCGCGAAAAGCACCGCGTCGCGCAGCTCGCGCGAGACGCGGTAGCCGCTCTGCTGGCGCGTGAAGAAGCGCTTGCGCCGCTCCTCCGTCATGTTGGCTTCGATGCCCAGCGGATAGCGGCCCTCGCGGCCGGCCATCAGCGCCTTCTCGTCGAGGTCGGAAGCGAAGACCTGGATCGCGCAGTGAAGCTCCCGCCGGGCCGACTCTTCGAGAAGCAGCATGGCGATCGAATAGGCTTCCTCGCCGGTGGCGCATCCGGCGACCCATACCCGCACGCTGTCGGCCGCGGTCTTGTTTTCGAACAGGCCGGGAATGACGACTTTCGCCAGCTTGTCGAAGGCGGCCGCGTCGCGAAAAAACGTCGTGACCGAAATGAGGAGATCGGCGAACAGCGCCTGAACCTCGGTCCCGTTCTCGCGCAGAACCGCGAGATAGCCGGCCATCGTCGCCGTCTGGCGGACTTGCATGCGCCGCGCGATGCGGCGCAGCACGGTCGACGGCTTGTAGCTCGAGAAGTCGTGCCCGGTTCGGGCGCGCAGGTGCGCCAGAATCTGCTTGATCCATTCGGCGTGGCGGTCGCTCACGCCCTGCGTCGGAAGGGGGCGCCGGGCGCGCATGAGCTCGGGCAGCTTCGCGGCGATCTCCCTGACCGGCAGGACGAAGTCGGCGAGCCCGGTCTCGACGGCGCTGCGCGGCATCGAGTTGTATTCGGCCTCCTCCGGGTCCTGGACCAGGATGATTCCGCCCGCCTCCTTCATCGCCTTGATGCCGAGAGAGCCGTCCGATCCCGCGCCGGAAAGCACGATGGCGAAATCGTCGCCCCTCTGCGCGGCGAGCGAGGTGAAGAAGAGGTCGATCGGCGCGCGCTGCCAGCGCGGCTCGTTGAATTCCGCCACCGCGAGGTGCTCGTCGGTGACGAAGAGCCGCCGGTTGGGCGGGATGATATAGACATGGCCCGGCTCGAGCGGCGTCGGGCCGCCGACCTGGGCGACCGGCATCCGGGTTTGCGTCGCCAGGATGCTCGCCAGCTCGCTCTCGTGCGCCGGGTCGAGATGCACGACGACGACGAAAGCCGCTTTCACGTCGCCGGGAAGGCCTTCGAAAAATTGCTGCAACGCACGGAGGCCTCCGGCCGAGGCGCCGATGCCGACGGTCGGAAACCGATTCGGCGAATTGTCCACGCCGCTCGGCTCGGAAGCGCCGGGAGCATGGTCGTCAGCGGCCATCAAAAAACTCCTCGCTGCCCAGAGAACGATTGCCCGCCATCCCTAATAGTGGACGGAAGTTCGTCAGGTCGCCGGCGTCAAACGCATGGGTGAACGGATAGGCGGTATAACTTCGTGTTTACGGCCGGGAGCTATACAACATTCAAATTTCGAATTCCACACCAATCTCCATGATTTGTGAACTCGGGAACTTGAAACAGGCGCCCAACGGGTCATGCGAGGGCGCGCCGTCGGCGAAGCGTCGAAAGCGCTGCAGAAACGCCAGCTTGGTCCGTGCGAATCGCGCCATGCCGGCCCCGCCTCCGCCCCCGCCGGCGCGACCCCCAGCGTCAAGAGCCAGCGCCTCGTCGAGCGGACAGGCGACTCTTGCTTTCTGACGGTAGTCCGGTAAATTTCTGAAATACGGAATGAAAACAGTCGTTTCCTTCACCGACCCGACAACCGCGTCCGCTTCCGTCCTCCACCCGATTCGGAGGAGCGCGACGAATCCAAACTTTTGTCGGTTTGTCACGAGGATTTTCAGTCGATCGCCGTGAGCTTGGTGGTGAGACACCTTGCCGGCTCGACGTTTTTCTTCTGGAATTTATTCCATGTCCCGTCAAGAAAAAATTCGAGGACAAAAGCGCGGTCGCCCTTCGATCGGGAAGGGTTTGCAGTTCAACTCGTCTTTCCGGCCGGAACTGGCCTCCCGTATCGACGCGTGGATCGCTGCGCAGCCCGACCCGAAACCCTCCCGGCCGGAGGCGATCAGGCGGCTTGTCGAAAAAGCGCCGAAGGAGCCCGGATCATGAGCGCCGTGACATTCGACACACTGAAATTCGTCGAGAAACTCGAAGCCGGCGGGTTCTCGCTCGAACAGGCGAAAGCCGCCGCGCAAGCCTTTGCCGACGCGACCCCCGAGCAATTGGCGACCAAGGCCGGCTTGCGCGAGGAAATCGCCCCGATCAGAGCCGACCTGCTGCTCGTCAAGGGGATGATCGGCCTCGTCCTCGCCTTGCAGATCGCGATCTTCACCAAGATGTTCATGCGCTGAGCCTTCGCGCCCGGAAGCCGTCCGCCGCGCCGCGCTGCGAACATGCCGCCGGCATGCTCGAGGCCAGGACGCCTCAGAGCGCGCCGGTTCGGCCGCCGAAAATCGCCTTCCCTTGCGGACGCCTCGACGGCGCATGACCGTCCGCGCCGATTGTCTGAACAGGATCGCTACCGGTTCGCCGACGTCGTCATTGCCCGCGCTCGGTTTCGACGAATTTCATCGAAACGGCCGGCTTCCTCTTCAACCTCACGCCCGGCCCGCCGCCGGTCTCGGCGATGAACGCGACGCCCGCGGCCTCGAGAGCGTGGCGGACGGCGGCGCCGCCGGCCGTCACGCCATGCGCGTGATTTCCTTCGCCGCCGCCCGAGGCGTGTTCGTCTCCCGGTCGGAAACGGCGGTCCGGTACGTGGCGCCGGTGTCGACCGAGCACCGCGAGGCGCCGAGGCGCGAGGCCGATCGCGAGGGCATGAGCGACGTCGCGTTTCTGGAAGCCCCGGTTGCGCGCGTGCTCGAGGGCGACATCGGGCGCATGATCCTGCGCAACCCCGAGCTTGCGCGGGCGCCGGCGGCCGCGGCGTTCGTCGTCGGGGCGCCGGCCAAGACGGCCGCTTGACGAAGCGCCGATCGCGACCGCGGCGCGCCGCCAGGGAAGCCCGCTGGCGCCCTTGTCCCGTCCGTCCTCCGATCTTGCCGGCGCGGTCGACGGCGGCCTCCGGCGGCCCAACGCGCGGCGCGGCGTCCGATCGCGTTCCCGGCCGCGACGCGGCGGCCAAAATCGCATGGGCGGCGCCCGCCACGCCTTGCGGTCGAACGGCGACAGCGGCCAAGGCGCCCCGGCTCTCGAAATCCGCCCCTTGTTGCCCCGGCCTTCAGGCGACTTCGCCAAGCTTCTTCGAAAGCGGCCTTAAGTCTTTGTTTTTGCTTGGTGAGCGCGGTGGGAATCGAACCCACGACCCTCTGATTAAAAGTCAGATGCTCTACCTATTGAGCTACGCGCTCGCGCCATGCGCATGAGGCGCTCCGTGCCTACAGCGTCGGACGGCGGGGGTCAATTGCAAAGCGCGCGCGGCGCGCGGGGCGCCCTGGTCCGAGCGCCCGCGTTCGACCGAACGGCATCGCGGAGAACGGGACGGCGTCTCCCCGCCGGGCGGCCTCCGACCGGCCTCACCCGCGCGCGGCGACCGCCGCCTTCCGCGCCGCCTTCAGCTTCGCGAAGTCCTCGCCGGCATGGTGCGAGGAGCGAGTGAGCGGCGAGGCGGAGACGAGCAGGAAGCCCTTGGCCGCGCCTATGGCCGCGTAGCCGGCGAATTCCTCCGGCGTCACGAAGCCCATCACCGGGTGGTGCTTCGGCGTCGGCTGGAGATATTGCCCGATGGTCAGGAAATCGACGCCGGCCGAGCGCAGGTCGTCCATCATCTGCAAGACTTCGTTGCGCGCCTCGCCGAGGCCCACCATCACCCCCGACTTGGTGAAAAGCGCAGGGTCGAGCTCCTTGGCGCGTTGCAACAGGCGCAGCGAATGGAAATAGCGCGCGCCCGGCCGGACGGTCAGGTATTTCGACGGCACGGTCTCGAGATTGTGGTTGAACACGTCGGGCCGCGCCTCGACCACGACCTCGAGCGCGTCCGGCTTGCGCAGGAAGTCGGGCGTCAGCACTTCGATCGTCGTCCCGGGCGCGGCCTCCCGAATCGCCCGGACGGTTTTGGCGAAATGCGCCGCCCCGCCGTCGGCGAGATCGTCGCGGTCGACCGAGGTGACGACCGCGTGCGCAAGGCCGAGCCTCGCCACGGCGCCGGCGACCCGCCCCGGTTCGTCCGGATCGAGCGGGCTCGGCAGGCCGGTCGCGACGTTGCAGAAGGCGCAGGCGCGCGTGCAGGTCTCGCCCATGATCATGAAGGTCGCGTGACGCTTGTCCCAGCATTCGCCGATGTTGGGGCAGCTCGCCTCCTCGCACACGGTGGCGAGCCTGTGCGCCTTCACCAGCGCCCGCGTCTCGGCGTAGACCGGGGAGCCCGGCGCCTTGACGCGAATCCAGGCGGGCTTGCGCGCCACCGGCTGGTCGGGCCTGTGCGCCTTCTCGGGATGGCGGGGGCGCGCGACTTTTTGGTCGTCCGAAACGGTGTCGAGGAGCCGGGTCATGAGGCCTATCTAGGTCCGGGTCCGGCGCCGGTCAAACTCCTGCGCACGGGCTCGCCGCATTTGGCGGACACAATGCGCCCCGGGCGGCGACGGAGCCCGTCATGGACACATGGTTCGCGGCCTGGGCTGGAGACCAGCCCATGGGGCATGATCGAGACCGGCGTCATCGAGCCTTTCGGCAACTTCATCCGCTTCTGCGAACGCGTCGAGCCCGACGAGGCGCCGGCTTCGAACGTATCGGTGTAAAGTGAGGATGTCGACGCCGGGCGCCCCCTGCGCTCTGCCGTTCGGCCGGGGGTGACGTCATGAGGCTCCACTTTTCGACCGCCGTCGTCGCGACGGCGCTTCTCGCCAACGTTCCGTTCGCTGCCCACGCGGCGCCGCTCATGGCCGTCACGACGACGAGCTGTCCCAGAGGCGTGCAGGGCCAGGCCTATGCGGGGTGCGCGATCGCCGTGACCGGAGGCGTTCCGCCCTACGGCTTCGCCATCGATCCGGCCTATGCGACTCTTCCCGAAGGCTTGACGCTCGATCCCGCCAGCGGGGCCGTCGCCGGCGCGCAGATCGGCGGGCAAGGTACGTATGCGCCGCGCGTCGTCGTCACGGACAGCGCCGGCGCCCAGATCGCCGGGCAGGTGACTTTCGCGATCGACGGCGCAAACGGCTACCTGGCCTCGATCTTCCCCCCGAATTCGATCTTCCACCACAGGGTGGACGCACAGACGACCGGATTGCCGGTGGACACGTCGCCCGCCGCGCCGATTCTGAAAGACTACGAGCCCGCTTCGATCAGGGCCTACTTCGGCGCCGGGACCTACAACTCTTTTCCCAACGGAATCCCGGTCATTTCGGTTCCCCACGATCAGCCGGAAGTCCCTGTGGAGACGACCGCCTATCAATCGTATTTCAAGTCCGCCCCGATCCCCTGGAACGCGCCGGTGCAGGCGACGAGCCATTCGACGGGCGACCGTCACGTGTTCGTCTATCGCAAAGGAGGCGGGGGGAAGACGCCGGCGCTCTACGAAATGTTCGTGGCCGAGTACCGCGGCGCGTCCAATCGCAACGGGCCCTGGACCGCCGCTTCCAACGCGCTGTGGCCCAACGTGGCCGGCAACGACCTGACGCCGCCGGGCAAGGGCACGTCGACCGCCGCCGGCCTGCCCTATGCGCCGCTGCTGGTGAACGCCGACGAAGTGATCGGGACGGGTACGCCGAGCGCGCCGAACGGCGTCATCCGGCACACCATCCCGTTCAACGTCAATTACACGCTGGCCTACTGGGTGTGGCCGGCGACGCAATCCGCCGGCGCCGGCACGTGCATCGGCAGGGACGGCAAAACGATCCGCCCGCCGTCGCAGATCTCGCAGTCCGACCCGCCGGCAAGCTGCACCTGGAGCGGGCCGGCCGGCGAGATCTACCGGCTGAAAGCCTCGGCGCCCACCCCCGCCTGCGCAGCGCAGAACCCGCAGGCCGCGATCATCATCACGGCGCTGCGCAATTACGGCATCATCTTGATCGACAACGGCGGAAGCGGCGGAAACGGAGGCATCGCCGGCACGCCCGACGCCCGTTGGAACGATGCCGACCTCGTGTGTCTGAGAAATCTGCATCTGGCCGATTTCGAGCCGGTCAACGTGTCCAGTCTGATGCTCCATAACGAAAGCGGCGGGACCCCCGGGACCGTCCAGGGAAGCTTCCAGTAAGGCGCGCGGAAACGAGCGCGTCGAGTCCCGGCGCGCAGGCGAGGCCGGGGCCGCCTCGCCTGTCCGCGCATCCGAGCCGCGCCCGGCTGCGTAGAAAGGCAGACGTCGCCACGCGAGGTTCCGCATGACCGCCCCATCGAGCAGGACTGTCGTCGTCACCGGCGCCTCCACCGGCATCGGCTTCGGATGCGTGAAGGTTCTGACGGAAAGGGGCTGGCGTGTGTTCGGCAGCGTGCGCCGCAGCGATGACGCCGAGCGTCTCGAAGCCGCGTTCGGCGGAGCCGTGCGTCCGCTCCTGCTCGACGTGACGGACGCGAAATCGGTCGCCGCCGCGGCGGCGGAGGTGAGCGAGGCGCTCGGCGGCGCGAGGCTCGCGGGCCTCGTCAACAACGCCGGGATCGCCGTGCCCGGGCCCCTGCTCCACCTCGGGATCGACGATTTCGCGCGCCAGCTCGCCGTCAACCTGACCGGGCCGCTGATCGTCACCCAGGCTTTCGCCCCGCTCCTCGGCGCCGATCGCTCCCGCGCCGGCCCGCCCGGGCGCATCGTGATGATGTCGTCGGTCGGCGGGCTCGATGCCGCGCCGTTCGTCGGCGCCTACGGCGCGTCGAAATTCGGCCTCGAGGGCCTGTCGGAGTCGCTTCGCCGCGAGCTGATGCTTTATGGAATCGACGTCGTGATCATCAATCCGGGCGCGGTCGCGACGCCGATCTGGGGGAAGTCGGCGCGGGTCGATTCGGACTTCGCCGGCACGGACTACGCGTCCGCCATCGCCAAGGTGAAGGCCTACATGCGCGACATGGCGAAGACGGGGCTCCCCCCGGAGCGGATCGGCGAGGCGGTCGAGACGGCGCTCTCCTCCCGCCGGCCCAGGGTGCGCACCGTGGTGACGCCGACGCCCCTGCAGCACCTCGTCGCCCGGACGCTGCCCAAGCGCCTCGTCGACCGCATCATCGCCCGGCGCCTCGGCCTGACCCCGCCGAAAGCCCGGTGATCGACAGGGTTTCGGCTTTCGCCGGCCGCTTCTCCGACCCTTGCGGGCGGTCTTGTCGGATATCGCCGACAACCCGGCGGCGGGAACGCGAGAAGCCCGATTTGCGGGAGGAAGGCGTTTCGCCCGCGCAGGACCATCTTCCGCGCGGCGCGCTCCGAAGACCGCTTTCTCGGGCCGGCTCGGCGCGTTCGCCCCGGACCCGAAGACTCCTCGGCGTCGCCGGCCCCTCGCGGGCGCGCAACCTCCGCCATGTTTCGACCACGCTGTCGCCGCGAAGCCTGTTTAGCCACGTCGGCGGCGGGACTGGAGCGACGGATTGCGAACAACGTTCGCGGCGACGGGAGCGCGTGCGCCTTCTTACCAAGACGATACCGGCGGCACGAACAGACTCGCCTTGTTCCTCGATGTCGACGGGACATTGCTCGACCTTGCCGAGCGCCCGGATGACGTTACGATTCCGGACGGGCTTCTATCCGACGTCGCGGCGGCGCAGACGAAGACTGCCGGCGCTCTGGCGCTCGTCAGCGGCCGGGTCATCGCAGACCTCGACCGGCTTTTCGCCCCGCTGCGGCTTCCCGCCGCCGGCGTGCATGGCGCCGAGCTTCGGCTCGATCCCGCCGGCGAGACGCGCCCGGCGCCCGAGGCGGACGCCCTGCCCCTCGCCCTCTGGACGGCGCTGAACGCCGTTCTCCACGACTTCCCGGGGACATTCGTCGAAAACAAGCGTTACAGCTACGCGGTCCACTACCGCCAAGCGCCGGCCGCAGGCGAGGCGCTGCGGGCGCGGCTACGGCTTCTTCTCGAAGCTTTGCCTCGATCCGGGATCACGATGCTCGCGGCCCATTACGCGTTCGAGCTGAAGTTTCGGGAATTCGACAAGGGGCGGGCGGTGGCCGCCTTTCTGGCGACGCCGCCGTTCCGGGACCGCACGCCGATCTTCATCGGCGACGACGACACCGACGAGGCGGGCTTCGCCGCGGTGGCCGCCTGCGGCGGACGCGCCTATTCGGTCGGGCGGCGCCGGCCGGGCGTCGTGGGCGTCTTCGAGAGCCCGAGCGACGTGCGCGGCTGGCTCGCGGCCTTCGCCGCAGGCTCGGCCTTCGCATGACCGGTCCGGACACGGCGCGGCGGCAGCCGCTCGATCTCGCCTTGATCGGAAACAGTTGCGTCGCCGCCTTCGTCGACAAGCAGGCCCGGCTCGTCTGGTGGTGCTTCCCGGCCTTCGACAGCGATCCCGTTTTCTCCCGGCTTCTCACCGGCGACGACGAGAAGGGGTTCTGCGACGTCACGCTGCACGGTTTGAAGGCGATCGAGTCGCACTACGTGCGCAACACCGCGATCGTCGAGACGATCATGACCGGCGCCGGCGGCGCGGCGGTCCGCATCGTCGACTTCGCCCCGCGCTTCGACCGCTTCGAACGCGCTTTCCGGCCGCCGCAGGTCATTCGCCGGATCGAGCCGCTCGCCGGCCTGCCGCGCGTGGCCATCCGGGTGCGGCCGACCCACAATTACGGCCGCCCGACCGCGACCGCCGTCGTCGGCTCCAACCACGTCCGCTACGTCGGCGGACCGCACGTCATGCGGCTGACGAGCGATGCGCCGCTTTCCTACATCCTCAACGAGCTCCCCTTCCCGCTCACCCGCACGCTCAGCCTGGTTTTCGGCCAGGACGAGCCTTTCACGACCGCTATCGACGCGACCACCCGGGAGTTCCACGACCACACGCGCGATCACTGGCTCGACTGGTCGCGGAATCTGGCGGTGCCCTTCGAATGGCAGTCGGAAGTGGTGCGCGCGGCGATCACGCTGAAGAATTGCGCCTTCATGGAGACCGGAGCGATCGTCGCCGCCCACACGACCTCGATCCCGGAAGCGCCCGGCTCCGCCCGCAACTGGGACTACCGCTTCTGCTGGCTCCGCGACGCGTTCTTCGTGGTCGATGCGCTCAACCGGCTCGGCGCGACGCAGACGATGGAATCCTACATCCACTACATCACCACCATCGCCATCGATTCGGGGCCGATGCGGCCGGTGCACGGCATCATTCCCTTCACGCCCCTCGAAGAATGGATCGCGCCCGACCTCGCGGGCTTCCTCGGCCACGGGCCGGTCCGGGTGGGAAACCAGGCGGTCAACCAGACGCAGAACGACGTCTACGGCAGCGTGGTCCTCGCCGCGGCGCAGATGTTCGTCGACGAGCGCCTCCCGAACATGGGCGACGAATCGCTGTTCCGCATGCTGGAGACGCTGGGCGAAAGGGCGCTGGAGACGGCCTTCCAACCCGACGCGGGCCTGTGGGAATATCGAACGCGCACGCGCCCGCACACGTATTCGGCGACGCTCTGCTGGACTGCCTGCGACCGGCTCGCCCGGATCGGGCGCAGGCTCGGCCTCGCCGAACGCGCCGCCTACTGGAAGACCAACGCCGGCGCCTTGCGCGAGAGGATCCTGACCGAAGCGTGGGACGAAAAGCAGGGGGCGCTCACCGGCGCCTTCGGCGAGCCGGCGCTCGACGCCAGCGTGCTGCTCGTCGCCAAGCTCGGGCTTCTTTCGCCGGCCGATCCCCGCTTCGTGCGGACCTGCGAGGCGATCGGCCGGACGCTGATGCGCCGCGGACGCATCATGCGCTATACGGCGCCGGACGATTTCGGGCCGCCCGAGACGGCCTTTCTCGCCTGCAACTTCTGGTACGCCGACGCCCTCGCCTCGATCGGCCGCGTCGAGGAGGCCCGCGAGCTGTTCGAGGAAATCCTCCTCAATCGCAACGCCTTCGGCCTCTTGTCCGAGGACATCCACCCCGAAACCGGCCAGCTCTGGGGCAACCTGCCGCAGACCTATTCGATGGCCGGAATCATCAATTCAGCGACGCGCTTGTCGTCGAGTTGGGAGGAAGCATGGGCCCGCGCCTGATCATCGTCTCCAACCGCGTCGCGCCGCCCGACCCGAAGGGCTCTCCGGCGGCGGGCGGCATGGCGGTCGCGGTGAAAGCCGCCCTCAAAAACCGCAAGGGCCTCTGGTTCGGCTGGAGCGGGAAAGTCTCCGAGGAGCCCGACGCCAAGCCGCAGATGATCGACGTCAAGAAAGTGACCTATGTCCTGGTCGACCTGTCGAAGAACGACGTCCAGGAATATTACAACGGCCTCGCCAACAGCGTCCTCTGGCCGATCCTGCACTACCGCGGCGACCTCCAGGAATATACGCGCGCCGACGCGAGCGGCTACATCCGTGTGAACCAGTTGTTCGCCGACCACCTGAGCCCGCTCGTGGGCGAAGAGGACGTCGTTTGGGTTCACGACTACCATCTGATGCTGCTCGGGCGGGAGCTGCGCGCCCGCGGCCATCGCAACCGGATCGGCTTCTTCCTGCATACGCCTTGCGCGCCCCCCGACATCCTGCAGATGCTGCCGCTTCACGAGCAGATCTTCGGCGGTCTCGCCTATTACGACCTCGTGGGCTTCCAGACGGCCAACGACCGCGACAATTTCGCCCGCTATCTGACCGCCCGCGGCGGAAAGCCCGTCCGGGGCGGCGAAGCCTACGAGATCGACGGCCGGCAGGTGAAGCTCGGCGTCTTCGGCGTCAGCATCGAGACCAAGACCTACATGCGGCTTGCGCGCAACGCCGGCCGCTCGGCGATGATCGCGCTGGTGAAGGAGAGCCTCGGCGGCAACAAGCTCGCGCTCGGCGTCGACCGGCTCGACTACACCAAAGGAATCCCCGACCGCATCCGCGCGTTCGAGCGGTTTCTCGAGGACAATCCGGACTGGCGCGGCAAGGTGACGTTCCTTCAGATCACGCCCAAGAGCCGGTCCGATGTCAAGGACTACGCCGACATCGAGCGCGAGGTCACGGGGCTGATCGGCAAGGTCAACGGCCGGTTCGGCGACGCCGCCTGGACGCCGATCCGCTACGTCAACCGCTCCTACTCCCGCACCGTGCTCGCGGGCATGTACCGGGCCGCCGACGTCGCCCTGGTGACGCCGCTGCGCGACGGCATGAATCTCGTCGCCAAGGAATATCTCGCGGCCCAGGACCCGCAGAACCCCGGCGTGCTGGTGCTCTCCGAATTCGCCGGCGCCGCGCGCGAGCTCGATCGCGCGCTGATCGTCAACCCGCACGAGACCGACGGGGTCGCCGCGGCGCTCAAGCGCGCCCTCGAGATGCCGATCGAGGAGCGGCGCGAACGGCATGCGCCGATGCTCGCCCACCTGGAGAGCCACGACATCGGGCGATGGGCGGAGGACTACCTGTCGGCCCTCGCCGAAGGGCGTACGAGCCGGCGGCTGCTCGACAGCCTGCGCGTGTTCTTCGGGACTCAGCAGGGCCGGGAGCCGATCGCGACGCTGTAGGGCGCGCGTCTCGCGCACCCGGGCGGCGAGGCGCCGCCCCTCCGATTGCCATCGAAGTCAGGGCCTGCGGGCGGCTTTTCGCGTCGGCGAAGTCCCTCAGATCTCGAACTCCACGCCGATCTCCATCACCCGCGAACTCGGCAGCCCGAAATAGGAGTCGGGGCGCTGGGCGTTGCGGTGCATGAAGGCGAAGATCGCCTCGCGCCAGCGGGCCAGCCCGGGGCGCTTGCCGAGCGGGAGAATCGTCTCGTGGCCGGTGAAGTAGATCGCCCGGCCGAGATCGAACGCGGGAATCTTGCGCCGCGCCATCGCGTCGGCAAGGCCTTGCGGAACGTCGGGGCGCTCCATGAAGCCGAAGCGCAGCTCGGTGCGCGTCAGCCCGTCGCCGATCGGGGTGACCGTGACCCGCTCATGGTCCGTCGCGTAGGGCGTCTCGGTCGTTTCCACCGCGACCAGCATCACGTTCTGGTGCAGCGTCCGGTTGAAATTCACGTTGTGAGAAAGCGCCACCGGCACGCCCTTGGCCATGCGCCCGAGGACGATGGCGGTCCCCGGAATGCGGACCGGCGGATCGACCCGCAACCGCTCGACGAACGCCTGCGTCCGTTCGCGGATGTCGACCCGCAAGGCGTCCAGCACCTCCGAGCCCTTTCGCCAGGTCAGCATCAGGAACGCGATCGCGAAGGCGATCAGCAGCGGCAACCAGCCGCCGTCCAGGAGCTTGGCCGAGGTCGAGGCGAAGAACAGGAGGTCGAGCGCCAGAAGGCCCCCATTGACTGTGTAGACGATCAGCGGGTTGAACTTCCAGTGCAGCGCCACGAACGTCGCCATCAGCGTCGTGATCACCATCAGGAGCGACACCGCGATGCCATAGGCGCCGGCGAGCGCGTCGGAGGAGCCGAAGCCGATCACCGCCGCGATCGTGCCGGCGGCGAGCGCCCAGTTGACGAAGGGCACGTAGATCTGCCCGATCTCGCGGCCTTCCGTGTGAATGATGGCCATGCGCGGCAGGAAGCCGAGGTTGATCGCCTGCCGCGTCAGAGAATACGCGCCGGAGATGATGGCTTGCGAGGCGATCACGGTCGCGACCGTCGCCAGCAGGACCAGCGGATAATGCGCCCATTGGGGCGCCAGCGCGTAGAACGGATTGCCGAGCACATCGGCGTTGGCGGGCTCGGCGAGCAGGAGCCCGCCCTGACCGAAATAGCACAGCGTCAGCGCCGGCAGCGCCACGCCGAACCAGGCGACGCGAATCGGCAGCGGCCCGAAATGGCCCATGTCGGCGTAGAAGGCCTCGCCCCCGGTCACGGCGAGGAAGGCGCCGCCGATGACGGCGAAGGCGAGCGGCCCGGCGCTCCAGAGATAGGTCACGGCCGGAATGGGGCTCAGCGCGGCGAGCACTTCCGGCGACCTCACGATCCCGCCGGCGCCGAGCACGCCCGCGACGACGAACCAGAGCAGCATCACGGGGCCGAAGATCCCGCCGATCCAGGACGTGCCGTTGCGCTGGATGAGGAAGAGGCCCGCGAGAATCACCACCGTCAGCGGCACGACGGCGTGCTCCATCTGCGGCGCATAGAGCTTCAGGCCCTCGATCGCCGACAGGACCGAGATCGCCGGGGTGATCGTGCCGTCGCCGTAGAGCAGCGTGGCCCCGACGAGGCCGATCAGCAGGAGGGCGGCGCTGCGCCGGTTGCGCTTGGCGCGGCGCGGATTGACCAGCGCGAGCAACGCGAGGATGCCGCCCTCGCCATGGTTGTCGGCGCGCATGATCAGGATCGCGTATTTGATCGAGATGACGACGATCAGCGACCAGAAGATCAGCGACACGATGCCGAGCACCGCTTCCGGCGTGAGCACGCCGTTCGGGCTCGCCGCCTTGGCGGCGACGTCGAGGGTGTAGAGCGGGCTCGTGCCGATATCGCCGAACACCACGCCCATGCAGGCGAGGGCCGCCGGCGAAAGCGAGCGCCCTGTCTCCTCGTGTGCGGTCATCCCCAGTTTCACGGTCGCACTCATGTCGAGCGCCTTGTTCTTGCCGGTCGTCTCCTCCCTGCCGCAGGGGTTTGCCCGAGCGGTCGCTCTTCCAGTCTTTGGACGCCACTCTCCGCCTCCGCGTCGAAGGCGTCAATTCTGACAAAGTCGTGTGTCGCGCCGCGGGCGCCAAATCAGAGGTCCGCCCGGCGCTCCGCCCTGGGCCGCCTCCCGCCCAGCTCGATGATCTCGTCGGTGATCTCCTCCTGCCGCAGCCGGCGCGAGCGGCCGACCAGCTCGTCGAGCATCTCGGCGACGTTGCTCTTGGCGGCGCTCATCGCCCGCATCCGCGCCTCGTTCTCGGCGGCGAGCGACAGCGTCAAGGCCTCGCACAGCTCCGCGAACACGTATTCCTGCGCCAACTCCCTCAGGAGGACCTGCGGCGGCAGGGAAACGAGCGGCGGCGAGCCGGCGCGGGCGCGGGGAAAGCGCCCGAAATCGAACGGCGCGAGCGCGCTGTCCACGACCTCGATCTCGCCGGGCGACGGGACGGCATGAACGACGTTCACCCGCGTCGCCCGGCCCGACCCGATGCGCAGATAGAGTTGCTCGGTGACCCGGTCGGCGAGCGCGCCGACCTCGTCGACATGGGCGACCATCGGCCGGCTCCATCCGACGGGAAGCCCGCGCTCTTCCGCCGCCATCAGTCCGCGCCCGCCGAGCAGCAGGAGTTCGGTCGGACGCCCGCCGTCCGTCTTCAGCACGCGCTCTGCGACGTCGAGCACGCGCCGGTTGAACGGACCGGCGAAGCCCTGCTCGGCGCAGACCGCGATGACCAGATGCCCCCCTCGACCGTCGAGCGCGCTCGCGGGCGCGCCGTCGTCGAGCAGCGCCAGAGCCTGCCCGATCGCCGCCCCGACTGTCGCGGCATAGGCGCGCACGCCCTCGACACGGGCGCGCGCCTCCCGCGCTCGCGCCGCGGCGATGCCGCGCATGGCGCCGATCACCGACGACAGTTGCCGCACCGAACCGATGCGCGCGACGACGTCGCTGAGCCGCTCGGTCATGCGGGCGCCCCTGCCCCGACGAGCGCGCGCACCGCCTCGACGAGCTTGCCTCGCGCCGCGTCGTCGCACGTCCCCTTGGTCATGACCTGCGAGACGGCGTCGGGCGCGAGCGCGTCCAGCTCGGCCGCGATCCGCGCCCGCGCCTCGGCGATCTTCGCCGCCGGCGCCGCGTCGAACACGCCGTCGGCCAGCGCGGCCAGCAGCGCGACCTGATCGACGAGACGGAGCGTGGCGAAGCGCCGCTGCGCCAGCAGGGCGCGGATGCGCTCGCCGCGCGCGATCGTCGCCTTCACCCGGGTGTCGGCGATGCCGCCGAAGCGGGTGAACATCTCGAGCTCGAGGAACTGCGAATAGTCGAGCCGGAGGCGGCCGGAGGCGGCGCGCAGCGCCGGCGCCTGCGCCTTGCCCCCCACGCGGCTGACGGAGAGGCCCACATCCACCGCCGGGCGCTGGTTGGCGGCGAAGAGGCGCGAATCGAGCACGATCTGCCCGTCGGTGATCGAGATGAGATTCGTCGGGATGAAGGCCGAGAGGTTGCCGGCGTCGGTCTCGGCGATCGGCAGCGCGGTCAGCGAGCCGCCGCCGAGTTCGGGCGCGAGCTTGGCGGCCCGCTCCAGCAGCCGCGCATGGACGTAAAAAATGTCGCCGGGATAGGCCTCGCGTCCGGGCGGCTCGCGGGTGAGCAGGGCGAGCTCGCGGTGCGTCGCGGCGTGCTTGGTCAGGTCGTCGACGACGACCAGCGCATGGCCGCCCTTGTCGCGGAAATATTCGGCGATGGTGAAGCCGGCGAAGGGCGCGATCCACTGGAGCGCCGCCGAGGAGGCGGCGGAGGCCACGACGAAGACGCAGCGCTCCGGCGCGCCCCGCTCCCGGACCGCCTCGACCACCCGCTCGACCGCCGTCGCCCGCTGGCCGACCGCGACGTAGACGCAGATCATGTCGGAGCGCTTCTGGTTGATCATGGCGTCGACCGCGACCGCCGTCTTGCCGGTGGCGCGGTCGCCGATGATCAGCTCGCGCTGCCCGCGGCCGAGGGCGAAGAGGGCGTCGACCACCAGCACGCCGGTCGCGAACGGCTCGGCGACCAGCGCGCGGTCGATGATCGCCGGCGCGGGCCGCTCGACGGGCAGGAAGGCCTCGGCCGCGATCGGCTCGTCGCGGTCGATCGGGCGCCCGAGCGGATCGACGACGCGCCCGAGCAGGCCCGGGCCGACGGGCACGCGGGCGACTTCGCCCGAGGCGCCGACCAGCGAGCCGACGACGATCGCCTCGGCCTCGTCGAAGATCGCCGCATTGATCGCGTTCGCCTCGAGCGACAGCGCGTAGCCCATGCGGCCGCCCTCGAAGCGCAGCAGCTCGCCGAGCCGGGCCTCGGGAAGGCCCGAGACGCGCGCGACGCCGTCGGCGATCGCCTCCACCCGCCCGACCGACTGCGCGTCGGGCTTCAGATCGATCCGCCCCAAGGCCTCGCGCTCGCCGGCCAGCCAGCGTTCCCCCTCAACGATGGACGCCGTCATGGCGGGTCAACTCCTCGACGATGCGTTTGAGGTCCTGGCGAAAGCTGTTGCGCACGACCGCGTGGGGCGTCTCGATTTCGAGCCCGGCGATCACGGCCGGCTCCACGACGACGGCGAAGTCGACCGGGCGGCCGAGCGCCCGGGCGAAGGCGTCATGGGCCGCCTGGAGTTCGGCCGCCGTCAGCGGCCTGGGCGCGATCAGCCTCGCACGCTCGCCGGCGCCGAAGCCGTCGCGGCTCGCCTCCGGCAGCGACGCCAGCGCGCGGGCGAGCCCGTCGATGAAGCCGTCCACGCGGGCGGAATCCGGCAGGCGCGCGACGAGCTTGCGCGCGACGTCGATCGCGAGCCGCGCCGAGCGGTCGGAGGCGGCCGACTCCTCGGCGGCGCGCGCCCAGCGCATTTCCGTCTCGGCGGAGGCCCGCACCTGATCCGCCTCCTCTCTCGCGGTAGCCAGCGCCGCCTCGCGCTCGGCGCTCGCCGCCTCGGCGGCCTCACGCAGCACGGCGTCGCGGGAGGCGGCGATCTTGCCGCTCTCGGCCTCCGCGGCCTCGCGCGCCGCGATCGCCTTGGCCCGCTCCGCCTCGGCGTCGCCGAGCATCTTGGCCGCAGCCGCCCGCCGCTCGTCCATGATCGCGATCACCGGGCGGAACAGGAACCGCGCGAGGATGGCGACGAGGATCAGGACGTTGATCGTCTGAAGGCCGAGCGTCCACCAGTCGATCCGCATGAGCGGGGCGCCTATTTGACGAACGGGTTGGCGAACAGCACCAGGAGCGCGACGACGAGGCAGTAGATCGCCATCGTCTCGATCATGGCGAGGCCGACGAAGAGCGTGCGCGAGATCGTGCCCGCCGCCTCGGGCTGGCGCGCGATCGCGTCCATCGCCGAGGCGACCGCCATGCCTTCGCCGATCCCCGGCCCGATCGCGCCGAGGCCCACGGCGAGCGCGGCCGAGAAGATGCTGACAGCTTGGACGAGGTCGTTCACGGCTCTTTCTCCGAAGGCGCGACGGGCTTATGGCGCTCGCCGACCGCGGCGCCGATGAACACGGTCGCCAGGACCGCGAAAATGTAGGCCTGCACGGCGCCTGTCAGCAGATCGAGCGCCATCAACGGGATCGGCACGAGGAGCCCCGCCAGCGTCAGGATGATGCCGATGATGAAGACGCCGCTCATCACGTTGCCGAAGAGACGCACGATCAGGGAAAAGGTCCGGGTGAACTGCTCGACGATGTTGAGCGGAATCATCACCCAGGTCGGCTCGGCATACGTCGCCAGATAGCCGCGCAAGCCCCGCGTGCGGACGCCCCAGGCGATGGTCGCCACGAAGACGATCAGCGCCATCGCGGCGTCGGTCTCGATATGCGCGGTGGCCGGCTCGATTCCGGGGATGAGCGACGACCAGTTCGAGACCAGCGTGAAGAGGAAGATCGAGCCGATCAGCGCCCGGAACGGCGCCGGATCGGCCTGCATGGTTTCGCGGATCTGGCTGTCGACGGTCGAGACGACGAGTTCGAGCAGCGTCTGGCCCTTCGACGGAATGACGGACAGGCGACGCGTCGCCAGCGTCGAGCCGAGGCCGAGCAGCGCGATGACCGCCCAGGAGACGACGACCGGCTCGGTGATCCCGGCCGGGCCGACATGGAACAGCGGCTCGAGCGACAGCGGAGACTTCACGCGAGCCTCCGGTAGTGGCGCGTCAGGACGATGCGCACGACAATCACGCCGGCCGCCGCGGCGAGGAAGAGATTGCCGCCCTGCCGGGCGATCGCGACGAGCGCGACGGCGAGCAACCCGAAGCGAATGCCCTGGATCGCGAGGCCCAGTCCGGTCCGGTTTTCGCGCATCAGCGCGACGCTCCACCAGAGGGAAAGAAAATGCGCCGCGCCGAGGGCGGCGCCGAGCGCGAAGGCGCCGATGAGGAGCGCGACGGTCATTGACGGCGCATCCATCGCCACGCCGTCCACATGCCGGCCGCCGCGCCGAGCATGATCAGCGGCGCGGTGAAGAAGATGCCCGTCTTGAGCGCCCCGTCGAGCCAGCGGCCGACGACGACGCCGATCAGGATCGGCGCGAAGATCGCCCAGCCGAGCACGCCGATCTGGCCGAGGCGGGTCGCGACGGTCGGCTCGCGGTCCTCGCGGGCCTTGCGGTCGCGGTCGGCCGCGACGCGGGCCGCGCCCTCGAGCTTGTGGTTGCGTTCGTCGAGCGGCGCGATCATGGCGCGGCCTCGCCGGTGAAGGGGCCGCCGCCGCCGGATGGATGGCCGTCGCCGCGCAGGGTGCGCATGAGCTGGCGCAGCGCGCGGGCATGCAGCTGTGTCTGCTCGACCTTGGCGCGGCGGTCGGCGTCGAGCTCGGCCGCGCGCTGCTTTGCGACCTCGGCCTGGAGCTTGTCGAGGTCGTCGCCGAGCGCGCCGCGACGGCAGGCGACGGCGACGCGGTCGCCGCCGCTGATCGTCATGACCCCGCCGGAGAGCGCGCAATAGCGCGGCGGCTGACCTTCGCGCGTCCAGCGCAGGACGGAGGGCGGCAGGACGGTCAGGAGGTCGGCGTGGCCGGGCCACACGCCGAAGGCGCCGCCCGCGTCCTCGGCGCGCAGCGAGACGACGTCGTCGGCGTCGACGAGCACGGCGGCCGGCGTCGCGATGGTGAGGCGCAGGGCCGCGCTCATGCGGGCGCCGCGGACGGCTTGCGCTCGGCCGCGCCCGCGGCGTCCTCCTTCGCGCGCGCTTCGTCGAGATCGCCGACCATGTAGAGCGAGCTCTCGCGCCAAGCGTCGCAGGCGCCGTCGAGGATCGCCTTGCAGCCGGCGACCGTGTCGGCGACCTTGACGGAACGGCCGGGGACCCCGGTGAAGGCCTCGGTCACGGCGAACGGTTGGGTCAGAAAGCGTTGCAGGCGGCGGGCGCGCTCGACGATCCTGCGGTCCTCGGCGCCCAATTCCTCCATGCCGAGCAGCGCGATCACGTCCTGCAGCTCGCGATAATGCTCGATCGCCCGGCGGGTCTCCGTCGCCACCGCGACATGCTCCTCGCCGACCACCATCGGGTCGAGCAGGATCGACGACGAGGCGATCGGATCGACCGCCGGATACATGCCCTCGGCCGCCATGCTCCGCGACAGCACCACCATCGAGTCGACATGCGCGGCGATGGTGGTGACGGCGGGATCGGTGAAGTCGTCGGCCGGCACGTAGACCGCCTCGATCGCGGTGACGGAAGCATCTCCCACGGAGGCGATGCGCTCCTGGAGCGCCGCCACCTCGTCGGCGAGCGTCGGCTGGTAGCCGACCCGCGAGGGCGCCCGGCCGAGCAGGCCCGACACCTCCGCGCCCGCCTGGACGAAGCGGAAAACGTTGTCCATCAGGAGGAGGACGTTCTGGCGGCGGACGTCGCGGAAATATTCGGCGATCGTCATCGCGGCCATCGGCACGCGCCAGCGGGCGCCGGGCGGCTCGTTCATCTGCCCGTAGACGAGCGCGGTGCGCGCGAGCACCCCGGAATTGGTCATGTCGAGCAGCATCTCGTGCCCCTCGCGCGAACGCTCGCCGACGACGGCGAAGACGGATATGCCCTTGTAGCTTTCGACCATGGCGTGGATCAGCTCCATCACCAGCACGGTCTTGCCCACCCCTGCCCCGCCGAACATCGCAGCCTTGCCGCCCTGCGCCAGCGGCGCGAGCAGGTCGATCACCTTGACGCCGGTGGCGAAGAGCTTCGTCGCCCCGGTCTGGGCCGAGAACGCCGGCGGCTTGCGATGGATCGGCCAGCGCGGCGCGTCGGCGGGGAGCGGCGGCCCGCGGTCGCCGATCCGGCCGAGCACGTCCATGAGACGCCCGAGCGTCGCTTCGCCGACCGCGATCGTCACCGGGCCGCCGGCGGCGCGCGCCCTGTCGCCGCGCCTCAGGCCGTTCGTGGGTTCGAGGGCGATGGCGCGGGCGGTCAGGCCATCGAGATGGGCCTGGATTTCGGCGACGACGACGCGCCCGCCGGAATCGAAAATCTCGACCGCGTCCTCGATCGGCGGCGGGCCGCCCTCGAAAGCCAAGTCGATCACGGCGCCGCGAATCGCAACCACCTTCCCCTCGACCCGCTGATCAGCCATCGAAATCGCACCTTACGCCGGGGGCGGGCGAAGCTTCGCACGGGACCGCCCCATACGCAAAGCGACATCAAGCCGCGGCGCATCGCATCCGACCCCGGCTCTGCGCGCCGACCCTATTCAGGCGGCGGAAATTCGCTTAAGACCCGCCAGAACCGCCGGGGCGCCTCACCATCATGAACGGCCGTAGACTGATACCGGGCAAGCCTGTGCCGGCCTCGGAAATCCCGGACTACACGATCGCGCGCGATACGCTCGTCGAAACGCCGTCGGCCCGGTTTCTCGACCGGCTCCGGCGCCTGAACGCGATCGTCGAGCGGTCGGGCGAGCCGCTCGAAGGCAACATCTTCTACCCGGACCTCGACCAGAATTTCGCCGGCAGCCCGCCCGACGACGCCCTCGCGCCGGCGCGCCGCAACGCCTGGCGGGCGGTCCGGTTCAAGCAGAGGCTGCTGGAGGTCGGGGTCAACGCCGGCCACAGCGCGCTCCTCGCCCTCTCGGCCAATCGGGGGCTCGAATATACCGGCGTCGACATCCTGACCCACCGCTACACGGTCGAGTGCGTCGATTTCCTGAAAGGGGAGTTCCCGGGCCGGGTGCATCTCCATCCCGGCGATTCCCGCGAGGTGCTGCCGTGGCTCGCCGGCCGCGGCGACGACCCGGGCTTCGACCTCTTCCATGTCGACGGCGGCCACACCGACGAGGTCTGCCTCTCCGACATGACCCACTGCGTCCGCATGGCTCGAGGGCGGAAGGGCCGGCACCTGCTGCTCGACGACGTCCACGCGAGCTGGATTTTCGACATCTACTGCGCATTCGTCGCGCGCGGCGAGCTGACGACGGAGACCTTCTTCGACGACTGGGAGGACGCCGGCCGCAACGTGCTGGCGCGGATCGAATGACGGCGCCTCGGCGCCTGACAGGCGATGCACGGCGCGATCCCCCCTCCCTTCCCTCCCCCACAAGGGGGAGGAGGGCGCAAGCCGGCAATCGGGGTTAACGTTGGAACCGAGCGCGGACAGCGATTTCGCCTCCTTCTGGCACGGGGGACCGCTCCACCCCTTCGCGTGGGCCTGCCTCGCGTCCTTCCCGAACGAGGGGGCGGCGCTGAGCCTCTACAGCTACGACCCGCGGCTCGGGGTTCCTCCCGGGGTGCGGCTCCGCGATGCGCGAAAGATCTGCCCGGACGAGACGCTCGTCCGCCGCTACTTCGCCGACGGCAAACCCTCGATCGCCACCTTCGCCGACATGTTCCGCTACCGGATGATCCGCGAGACCGGCCAGTGCTGGGTGGACACCGACCTCGTCTGCCTGAAGACGCCGGGCTTTGCGAAAGAGACGGCCATCTTTTGCCGGCAGGCGGATGCGGTCAGCACGCTGCTCGTCAACAACGCGGTGCTGAGACTGCCGCCGGCGAGCCCGGCGCTCGCGGAACTGGTCGCGACGGCGGAGGCCGCCGCCGGCGTCGACGGGCGATGGGGCGCGCTCGGGCCGTTTCTGCTGACGCCGGTTCTGGAGAAGCACGGCCTCTATGATAGGGCGCTCGACCCGCGCGTCTGCTACCCCATCGAGCCCGAGCAGTTCTGGAGGCCCTTCCTGCCGGGTTTCCACGACGAGGTCGCGCGGGCGGTCGAAGGCGCGACCCTCCTGCACCTCTGGAGCGAGGCGATCCGCTGGAGCGGCTGGGATTTCGCGACCTGCCCGCCTGAGGGATCGTATCTGTGGGAGCGTTTCCGCAAGGTCGGCGCCCTGCCCCGCTTCGCCCGCATGAGCGACGCGGACGAGGTCCGCCGCCTGATGGGCGGAGCGATCGCGGCGTCCGAGCAGCGGGCGGCCCGGGGCTGAGCGGGACGGTCAGGCTGCGCCGCGCAACGCCTCGACCCGGTCCTCGATCGACCGGGCTTCGGCGGCGCTCATCTCGACTCGCGGTCGCTCGACCCGGATCTCGCCGAGAACCCGCGCCGGCCGGGGCGAGAGCACGAAGATGCGGTCGGCGAGCCGGATCGCTTCACCCACGTCGTGGGTGACGAGCACCGTGGTGACCGAGCGCTGGCCGATGAGCGAAACCAGCTCGCCCTGAAGCGCGCGCGCCAGCGGCGCGTCGAGCGACACGAACGGCTCGTCGAGCAGGAGGAGCGACGGGCGGACCGCGAAGGCGCGCGCGAGCGCGACCCGCCGCGCGAGCCCCAGCGACAGCTCGCCCGGAAAATGCTTCCGGTGGTCGGCGAGCCCGAGCGGCTTCAGGAGCGCCGCGAGCGCCGCTTCGCCGGCATGGGGCGCGGCGAGGCGGATGTTGTCCTCGACGCTGCGCCAGGGCAGGAGGCGCGGCTCCTGAAACACCATCGCAAGCGGACCCGCAGGCCGCTCGACCGCGCCATCGAAGCTGGAGTCGAGGCCCGCGACGATCCGCATGCACGTCGACTTGCCGCAGCCCGACGGGCCGATCAGCGCGCCGACCTCGCCGGCCTCGAGCCGAAACGCGAGATTGGAGAGGATTTCGACGGACTGGCCGGCGGCGTTCGCGACGCGCTTCAGCGCGACGCGAACGTCAAGCGGGCCGGGGCCGCCAGCGGGAAACATGACGTTCAAAGGGCTGAACCACGAGCGCTTCCACGACCAGCATCGCCGCGGTGAACGGCAAGGCGTAGGCGAGCAGCAGGGCGACGTCGAAGAGCTGGAAGGCCTCGTTGATCTCGAAGCCGACCCCGTTCGGCCGGCCGATGAGCTCGACCACCAGCACGATCTTCCACACCAGCGACAGGCCCGAACGGGTCGCAACCGCAAAATAGGGCGCGAGCTGGGGGAGGACCACGTGGCGCAGGCGCTTCCACGGCGAGAAGGCGAAGACGCGCGCCATCTCGTCGAGGGCGGGATCGAGCGCGCGCGCGCCCTCGCGGATCGTCACCGTCGCGTTCGGCAGCTTGTTGAGCGCGACCGCGGCGATCGC
>CAIZGR010000469.1 GCA_903932535.1 uncultured Hyphomicrobiales bacterium
CGCCCGCGCCCGTCCAGACCGCGCAGCCGAGGCCGGCGCCTGCGCCCACGAAGCCGATGGCGAGGCCGACCGGCGCCGGCCAGTTCACCACCGAAGCCGAGGCCAAGTACCGCTGCCCGTCCGACACCGTGGTGTGGCTCAACACCAAGTCGCGCATCTACCACTACGCGGGCACGCGCAGCTACGGCGCGACCAAGCAGGGGGCCTACATGTGCGAGGCCGACGCGGTGGCCGCGGGCGACCGCGCCTCCAAGAGCCGGATCGGCAGGAAGGCGCAGCAGCAATAGGCGCGCTGCGCCGCGCGCGCGCGACAGTCGGACGCCGCCCGTCCCCGCCGGACGAGGCGGCGTCGGCGTTTCGACCGGCTCGTCGGCGGTATCGGGCTTCTCGAGCCATACGCCCTTTTTCAGCCCGAGGCTGGCGAGCGCCGGCTCCGCATAGCCCGAAGGGAAAACGCCCTCGAGACCGGGTTCCGCGTCCGATCTCGCTGTAGATCTGGATTTGCCCGCCCGGTTGCTTGACGAAGCCGTAGACCATGCTGAGGCCGAGCCCGGTTCCGGCGCCGACAGCCCGTTCGAGAAGAACGGCTCGAAGGCGCGCCGGCGCACCTCCTCCGACATGCCCGCGCCCGTGCCGGTGACGGCGATCAGCGCGAACCGGCCGATCCGAACCTCGGGGACAGGATTGCGCGTAATCGGCGTCGCGGCGCACGGGCGAGGCTTCGACGGCCAACTGTCCGCCGAGCGGCATCGCGTCCCGGGCGGTGATGGCGAGGTTGAGCAGAGCGTTCTGAAGCTTGGCGCCGTCGACGATGGTCATCAGCGCGGCCGGCGGAACGTCGACCTTCAGGTCGATCGTTTGCCGAGCGTCCTGCGCAGGAGCCCGGAGAACTTCGTCAGCAGCGCGCAGACGTCGGCCGTTTCCGAATTGAGCGGCTGCCGCCGCCCGAAGGCGAGCAACTGCGCCGCGAGCTTGGCGCCCTCCTGCGCGGCGCCCTGCGCCTCGTGGGCCAGTTCGCGCTGGTCTGGATCGGCGAGCGTCGGCGCAAGCAGCTCCAGATTGGCGATGATCGCGGTCAGGAGATCGTTGAAGTCGCGCACGACGCCGCCGGTGAGTTGGCCCAGCGCCTCCATTTTCTGCACTGCGGGAGTTCGTCCTCCATCTTCTGCCGGCTCGTGAGGTCGCGGACGAAGCCGGTGAACATGCGGCGGTTCTTCGAGCGCGCCTCGCCGACCGACCGCGCGATCGGAAACACCGCGCCGTCCTTGGTGACGGCCTTCACCAGCCGGCTATAGCCGATGATGCGCTTTTCGCCGGTGCGCAAGTCGTTGTCGACGTAGCCGTCGTGCTCGGAGCGGTAAGGCTCCGGCGTCAGAATCTTGACGTTCTCGCCGATGACCTCGTCGCGCCGGTAGCCGATTAGCGCGGCGGCGGCGCGGAACGACCGGATCACGCCGATCGAAAACCGACTCCAGGCCGAGGCCGGGATAGGTCCTCGAGAACGGCCAGACCCGACAATGGAGCGGAGGCCGCGGCGCGAGGCTTCTCGACCCGGACGGACGGCGCCACGACAAGCCCTCTCGACGTCCAGGACCATCGCGCCGATTGTCCTGCCCTCGCGCCCCCCGAAGCCGACCCGGTCGGAAACGGCCGGCTGACGCTCCGCTCCGAGAGGCCGCCCCCGCGAGCGACGAAGAACCGCCGCGCAGAAATTTCGTCGCCCGGATAGCGGCTCGCCGCGGAGATCCTTCGGCCGGCCCCCGGCGGGATGCTCGTCCGAACATTTCGGTTCGGTGATCGCGTCACTTCGAGCGCTTACAGTGTAGACTGTAGACAACGTTATTGAACGCCATGAACAATTTGATCCATTGGCGTACCTCTTAAGCCATACGCTACCACCTTGTAATACGTATGACACTTTGTGTTACGGGATAGTACATACTATGGTAATGTTGAACAGGAAATAGCCGGCAATTCAGACCGGTTCCGATGCCTGTTGAATCCTGAACAAGATAACGAAAACAACGCTATTAGTACGATTGCTAACATTGTGCTTTCTCGCCTGTGACTGTCTTGTGGAGGGCTAGATGGACAACCTAGTTATTGTGACTTCTGCTCAGAGTTCGGAAACCATCGAGCAGGACATTGACAGTTCGGAGTGGCGGGCGAGACAAAAGAAGATTAAACGAATCGTAGATGTCGGACTTGCCGTCACGCTTCTGATCCTGTTTTCTCCCTTGATCATAGGCGTGTCGCTGTTGTTGTTTGTTCTTCAAGGGCGCCCGATCCTTTTCAGGCACAGGCGTATCGGGAGAAACGGCGAAGCCTTCGACTGCTTGAAGTTCCGATCCATGGTCAACCATGCGGACCGCGTCCTGGAGGACTACCTCGCAGAAGACCCTGCGATTCGCAGAGAGTGGGAGGTCCGGCGGAAGTTGAAGAACGATCCGCGCGTGACGCCGCTGGGCCGCGTGATGCGAAAGGCCAGCCTTGACGAATTGCCGCAGTTGCTCAACGTCATCAGAGGCGAGATGAGCTTGGTGGGGCCTCGCCCGATCGAGTTGTCCGAGATGCGTTTCTATGGCGCGCACCTTTATATTTATCAGAGCGTCCGTCCCGGCATTACTGGACCGTGGCAGGTCGGCGGCCGGAGCAATGTTGGTTTCCATAAGCGGGTCGAACTCGATGTCGATTACATCGTGAACTGGTCCCTTACGAAAGACGTCATGATAATCATAAAAACGGTCGCGGTCGTCATTTACATGAGCGGCAGCTTTTGAGCCTCGAGGGACTGGAGGACTCTTTGTTTGCGCGCTGCACGCCGTTCACAAATCGACGCCGGGCGGGCTGCGCCATGACGGCGCCGCGAGAGATCATGGAGTCGTTCCCCTTGCAAGGCGAAGACGGTCGCGACGGCTGCGGCGAAACGACGGTCGTCAGCCCGGGGCAGCGGACGGCCGACGCGTCCACTGCGCGCGGGACGCAGACGGACCGGCCGGCTCGGTTCGTCCAGGATTGCGCGTTTGTCATCAACGGGCGGTTTCTCTCGCAACCCGTCACGGGCGTTCAGCGTTACGCCCGAGAGATCACAGCCGCGATGGATGACTGGCTCGGTCAATCCAATCGGAGAGCCCGGCTGCTGGCGCCGAGAAACGTGCGAAAAGCGCCGGACTACAGGTCGATCGACATCGCGCGCGCCGGGAGTCTGAAGGGTCACTTGTGGGAGCAGGTCGAGCTGCCCCTGCAGGCGGACCAGCCGATCCTGAATCTCTGCAATACCGGTCCCGTCCTCTCGGCCGCCAAGATCGTCTGTATTCACGACGTCAACGTCTTTCAGGAGCCTGACAGTTACAGTCGCGCTTTCCGTCTTCTTTACAAGGCGCTGCTGCCGGCCCTGGCAAGGACCGCGGCGCATGTCACGACCGTGTCGCACGCCTCGCGCGCGCAGATCGCGCGGTTCCTCCCGATCGAGCCGAAGCGAATCGCGGTGATGCCGAACGGACACGAGCACGTGTTTCGCTGGGAGCAGCGACTTTCGCCGCTCGCGAAGACGATGCAGGACGGACGGGCGTTCGTTTTCCTGCTCGGCAGCCGCGCCCGTCACAAGAACGTCGGTCTCGTGCTCCAGCAAGCCGAAGCGCTCGACGCGTCGGGCCTCGACATCGTCGTCGCCGGCGCCGGGGCGAGCATTTTTCCGGACGTTCGCGAGGTTCGGCGTCCGAATATTCGCTGGCTGGGAAGGGTGAGCGACAACGATCTCGCCTTCCTGTATTCGCGGGCGCTTTGCCTCGCGTTTCCGTCGCGCTCCGAGGGATTCGGCCTTCCGCTGGTCGAAGCGATGGCGCTGGGCTGTCCCGTGGTGTCGTCGGACTGCGGAAGCATGGCGGAAGTCTGTGGCGACGCGGCGCTCCTCGCCTCTCCCGACGATCCGGCCGCTTGGCGCCGGCATTTCCTCTCGCTCGCCCAATCGGCCTCCTTGCGAACGGAACTCGCGGCCCGCGGCCTCGAGCGCGTGAAACGATTCTCGTGGTCGGAGTCTTCCCGGGCCTACCTGGAGCTGAATGGATGCTGGGCATGACGCAAAATGTCGAAACCGCCGCGGGATTCTGCGTCGGCATCGCCACGAAGGGGCGGCCATTACAGGTCCGGTCCGTTGTCGAGCATCTGCGGCGGCAGACCCTTCAGCCTGAGGCCGTCATCGTGGCGTGCACAGGCGCGGAAGACGCCGGAGACCTCGAGCAAACCGGCCGGCTGTCGATCGCGAAGAGCCGTCCGGGCTTGGCCCGTCAGCGGAACGCCGTGCTCGACAGGCTTCCCGCAAACGCCCAATTCATCGCCTTCTTCGATGACGACTTCTATCCGCACGACGACTGGCTGCGGGTCGTCCATGAAGCCTTCCGCAGCGATCCGACTCTCGCTTGCGTCACGGGACATGTCGTGGCCGACGGGATCTGCGGACCGGGGCTGACCTATGACGAGGCGATGCGCCGGCTCGGTTCGGCGTCGCCTGCCGCCTACCCCTGGGTGACCGAAAGCTACAGTCCTTACGGATGCAACATGGCGTTCCGCCTTTCGGCGATCGACGGACTGCGTTTCGACGAGCGCCTCGTTCTTTACGGCTGGCTCGAGGACCGGGATTTCGGGGCCCGGACCGCGAGACGCGGCGGACGCCGGATCAAGCTCGGGGCCGCGCTCGGCGTTCATCTGGGCGTGAAGACCGGGCGCGTTTCCGGACGGCGCTTCGGATTCTCGCAGGTCATGAACCCCTATTACTTGCGCCGCAAGCGTTCGATGACAACCGGCGACGCCCTGCGCCACGCGCTGAAGAACCTCGCCGCCAACACCGCCAAATCGCTCTGGCCGGAGTCTTATGTCGACAGACGCGGCCGCCTGCTCGGCAACCTGATCGCCATCGGCGAGATTTGCGCCGGCCGATGCAATCCTGAAACGGCAGAACGGCTTTGACGCAGCAGCGGTGGACGCTTCCCCCCGGCGAAGGCGTACCCGTGCCGGCGGGCATAACCCCGGTTTCTGCCCAGCCTGCGGCGTCGGACGAGGAATCCTTGCTGCGCGAGACGCTGGCGGGCGCGCGGCGTAGCTGGCGCGGCTTGGCGTTGTGGGTGTTGGCCTGTATCGTCGGCGCGCTGGCTTATGTCCAGTTTGCGACCCCGCAGTTCGTGGCCACGGCGCAGGTCGTGCTGGAGCCGCATCAGCCGACGACCCTGCTCGACGCCGCTTCGCCCATGGCGCCCGCGCTCGACAGCGGTTCGGCCGACAGCCAAGTCCTCGTCCTCAAGTCCGAGCGCAATCTTCGCCACGTTTTCGACGCCCTCGACCTCGCTGACGACCCCCTCTTCGCCGACGGCGGATTCGACCCGATCGGTTGGGTCCGGGCGCGCCTCGGGATGCGGCCCAAGGCGGCGGCGCCGCTTTCGGAGGATCGCGCGCGCGGCGCCCGGGAACGCGCCTACGCCCGCTTCGCCGAGGGCCTCTCGGTCCAGCGTCTCGGGCAATCCTACGCGATCGAAGTCTCCTATCGCGCGCCGAGCCCGAAGAAAGCCGCCCATCTCGCGAACGCGATCACGGCCGGCTACATTCGCGACCAGGTCAACTACAACGTCGCGACGGCCGTCGCGCAGCGAGGCGGCGAATATCTGCAGCACCGCATCGCGGACGCGAAGGCGGAAGAAGGGATCGCCGACGAGGCGATCGCGACCGGCGTGATCCCCGACTATACCTTCGGAGACGCCGACGCCCGCATCGTCAGCGCAGCCGTCGAGCCGCTGACGAAGGCCTATCCGAGCCGCTCGCGAACGGTCGGCCTTTCGCTCGCTTTCGCGTTGCTCGCGGGGTTCGGCGCGCTCGTCCTGCGTAACGAGTTGGATCGAACGGTTCGCTCCCGCGAGCACGTGAGGCGCCTCACGGGCGTCGACGTCCTGGCGGTCGTCCCGCGGGCGGCCGAGGCCGGCCGTCCGCTGTCGCTGACCGAGGCGCTCGACCGGCCCGCCTCGCCGTTCGCGCAGGTCATGCAAGCGCTTCGGATTCTGGTCCAGACCGCCGCCTCCGGCTCGAGCCTCGCCGGCTTTGTTTCCTGCAACCCGCGCGAGGGGCGAAGCGCCCTTGCCGCGAACGTGGCGCATCTGATCGCCCATTCCGGTCAACCGGTCACGCTCGTCGACGCGGACCGCCGCAATCCGGCCTTGACGAGAGCGCTCGCGCCCATGGTCGTCTCGGGGCTCGGCGAGCTGGTCTCCGCGCGCGGCGTCGACGCGACCGGTTTGAGACAGCCGGTGAACGCAACCCTGTCGTTCATCGCGGCGCGCGCGTCCGGCGGCGCGTCCGATCCCAACCTGTTCCTCGGCTCCCGCGAGACGATGCAGGCCCTCGCGGGCCTGGCCGAGAAAGGGACGGTCATCGTCGATCTGCCGCCGCTGTCGTCTTCGGCGGACGCCCTTGCGCTCGGCAAGCTGCTCACGGGCGTCATCGTCGTCGCGGCGCTCCACAAGACGACCGTCGACGACCTCGCGGACGCCGTGAGAACGATGAACGCGGTCGGGGTGCGCATTCTTGCCGTCGTCCTCAACGAGGCGCCGCGCCCATGACCACGAGCAAACCAAGCGGCGCCGGAGCCTGCGGCCAGCGCGCTTTCCTGCGTCGTGCCGGCGGATCGGCGCGAGCCGCAGCCGGCATCTGCGGGACGCCGTCAGTTTGGGCAACGGAGCGCGCGTCCGCCGGGGTCATGCGCGTAGACGTGCACATGGGCCACCGAAAGCGTGGACGGATCCGGCGTTTTGTCGATCGGGTATCCCGATCCGAGCGCGAGATCGACGATCGGAAAGAGCGGCGCGCGCAGTTCGGGAGGAGTCGGCCGGCTCCAGACCGGCGATCGGTCGAAATAGTAGGTGATCATATCCGGCGCGACCTGCACCCCGTAATCGTGAAACGCGCTGACCAAAGCGCCGTCGCGAACGGGCGTGCTGTGAATCGCGGGGCTCCTGTCGGCGCCTTTGTCCCAGACGTGCAGCGCGGATTGATAAGAATCGGCGGACTGCCCGTAATACTCGATCACGTCGATTTCGACGCCCGGCGACGGGTCCGTTTCCGGAACGACGTTGGCCAGCCAGAAAGCAGGCCATGTCCCCGGTCCGGGCGGCATGCGCATGCGCGCCTCGAAGTATCCGTACTGCGCGCCGTAGCCCTTCCCCGACGAATCGGCCGCAGCGATCAGGCCCGAAACCCAGTGGTCCGCCGGTTTTCGCCTCGCCCTGATCTGCAAGGCTCCACCCTCGAGCGAGAAAGGCCCGTTGGCGCCCGGGTCGACGAAGACCGCGTCGCCGAAGTCGCCGTTCCAGGGGGTATGAGCGATCCAGCGCTTGTCCCCGAGGATCCGGGAGGCGACGCTGATGTCATGGAAATCCTCCATGAAGACGGGCTTGAAGTCGCAAAGATCGATCGGGCTTTCCGCATGGGCGGGCGCGCTCGCCAGAGCAGTCAACGCTGTAACGATCGTCGTCAGGACGAGTCTCACGGCAAGTTCTCCTTCGTCGATGCCGGTTGCGAGGGTCCTGTGATTGTGGGCTTCAGTTGGGAATATTCTAGTCTGTCTTTGGAACCGAGCGCGCGAGCTGGGCTTTGCGCACCGCGAACAAACTCCACAGAACGCTCGACGGCAACGCGGTCAGCGCGTCCTGCGTCGGCGGGCCGCCGTCGCGGCGTTCCATTCAACCGTCATTGGCAGGAGCTTAGCGGAAAAGCGTCGCGGAAGTCGATGCGCCCGCCGAAAGGCCTCGGGGACGAGGTTTTGATGAGCGCTGTCCCCGAGGGAAGGCTTGATCCATGACCATCGCACGTTTCCGAATCAAAGAGCGGCCGAGGAGCGGGTTTGGGCGGGCGGTCGGCGGCCGCCGTCAAATCCCGAAGGCCGCTCAGGCGAGTTCGCCCGGCGGCGAAGGGGGGCGTCGCCGGCTCGCGGTCAACGTGCTCGCGGGCGGAGCGCTGAACGTCTTGAAGATCGCGGTGCAACTGGTGACGCTGCCGCTCATGGCGCATTTCCTCGGTCCGACGGAATTCGGACTCTACGCCCTGGCGATGCCGACGGTCTCTTTCTTCATCATTCTCGCCGACGGCGGACTTGCCGTTTCGCTCGCCAGGGAGTCGAGGAGCGAGACGCTGGTCTGGTCGACGGCGTTCTGGCTCGTTCTTCTCGTCGGCGTCGCGCTGGCAGGCGTCCTGACGGCCTGGGGCTTCGTCCTCGCGGCGCTCACCGGCGAACCGCGCGTGCGGCCCCTCATGGCGCTGCTGTCGCTGACGCTGATGATGTTCGCCGCGGCCGCATTGCCGACCGCCAATCTGACCCGGCAGAGACGGATGGCTGTCCTGGCGGCGGCCGATTTGGTCTCCGCCCTGGTCGGCGCGGTCGTCGGCGTCTGGCTCGCAGCCTCCGGATTCGGCGCCATGAGCCTCGCCGCGCAATTCGTGAGCGCCGGGGTGATCTACGCCGGCGCGCTGAACGCCATCGCCTTCGTGCGCCCGACGTTCCAGTTTCGGATCTCGGCCGTCGTCGGTCATCTCTCCCTCGGCAGCGCGCTGCTCAGCGTCAAGCTCGCCGACCTTTTCGGGCGCATGTTCGAAAACGTCCTTTACGGCCGGGCGTTCGGCGCCGGCGGACTCGGCGCTTACGCGTTCGCCAATCAGGCGCCGCGGTTCATCTGCGAAGCCGCAGGGAGCCCGGTTTGGAGCGCGCTCTATGCGCACGCCATCAGCGAGGACGCGCATCACGTCAAGAAGGCGCTCGTCAATCTGGAGCGTCTTCTCGCGTCGATCGTGTTTCCCGTCGCCGCCCTGCTCTCGGCGACGTCGCCGGAAATTCTCGGCGCCATCCTGGGGCCGAAATGGACGCAAGCTTCAACGCTTCTCGACATCCTCCTGCCGTTCTACGCGCTGACCTCGGTCGCAAACCTGAGCGGGGCGATTCTGATGTCGCGAAACCGTGGCTGGCTGTTGCTGCGGATATCGCTCTTGCTGTCGATCGGTCGCGTGGTCGTGGTCGCTCTGGGTCCGTGGCTGGGGGCGGTCGCCGTGGTGTGGGGCGTCGGCGCGGTCATGGCCGTCGTCTCGTTCCTGAAGATGAGGGCGCCTGGGCGCCGAACCGTATCGTCGTTCGTTCGCAGTCTTGGACCTCCCGCCGTCGGCAGCGCGATCGCCGGCGTCGTCTGCCATGCACTGGCGCATGTGCGGGGCGATGACGCGAACCTCGTCTGGATCGCGTGCTGCTGGGCGCTGGCCGGAGCCGTCTACGTGCTCGCGCTGGCGGCTATGCAGCCGCAAACAGTCCGAGACGATCTGGAAGCGCTTCGAGGGCTTGCGCGCGGCGTCCGAAACCGCGGCTTCCCGCAGGCTGGGGGCGCCGTTCCGGAAACGCAAACCGTGAAGGACGGCTGATCGACGCCCTCGTCGCTGGAGCGCGGTCCCTCGTAACGGCCGTCGCACCGGCGGCTGCAGAATTGGCGTTGGCCGTGACGCCGTGCCGACGAAGCTGTCTTACGAAGAGAGAACACCATTCATTGCGCAAGACAAGGCTCGTGACATGAGAATTATTCACGTCTTAAATCGACTCCCGACGACGGGCGACGGGATCGCCAACGCGACCGTCGACCTCGCGTGCACCCAATCGCTCGCCGGTCACGACGTCTCGATGATCAGCTCGGGCGGCGAATACGTCGAGCTCCTTGCCCGTTACAACGTCCGTCACCATACGGTGGCGCTTCTTCCGCGTTCCATCGAACTGAAGCTTTTGCGCAGCTTGCCCGGTCTGCGCAAACTTATCCGCAAACTCGAGCCCGAAATCGTTCACGCCCATACGATGACAGCCGCCGTCGTGATGCGTTCGGGCAGAGCCTGGGCCGGCTTTGGGGATTATGGTCTGGTGACGACTGTCCACAGCGAGTGGCGCCGCAGCTCGAACCTGATGCGATTGGGCGATCGCGTCATCGTCCTTTCGAACAACGGGAAGAAGACCTTCTTGGACCGAGGATTTCCGGAGCATAAGCTTCAGGTGATCCCTCATGGGATCGTGCGGTCGCCACGGCGGGCGAGCGAACTCGATCTCGAGGACGCGGAACGCCCCGCCGCCGAGCGGATCATCGTCACGACCGCGGGACTCTATGTCCGAAAAGGCATTGGCGAGCTCATTCAGGCCTTCGGTCAGATAACCGAAGAGTTTCCGGACGCGACCTTGTTGATCCTCGGTTGGGGGCCGGACCGGGAGACGTTTGAAAGGCAAATCGAGTCGATAAAAGGCGGCGATCGCATCGGGCTCTTGGGTTTCGTCGCCAATCCCCACACGTACTTGCGGCGGGCCGCCGTTTTCGTGCTCGCGTCCTACACCGATGCGTTCCCTCTGGCCTTGTTGGAGGCGCGCGAGGCCGGCTGCGCGGTCATCGGGACCGAGGTCGGAGGCGTTCCGGAACTGCTCGAACAGGGACGCGCCGGCCTCTTGATTCCCCCCAAAGACGCAAACGCTTTGGCGCAAGCGCTGCGACGGTTGCTCGGGGATTCGAAGGAGCTCGCGCATTGGCGCCAGGCCGCGCGGTCCAACCTCGAGTGGCTTTCCTGTCAGCGGATGGCGGAGCAGACGACGAAGGCTTACGTCTCACTGCTCGAAGAACGATGTGGACTGCGGAACGCAAGCCGGAACAGGATGACCGGCTCCTCGTTCTGACGAGCGGCGCTCATCGTCGCGTCTCGAAGCCGCTCCAGAAAGCAGCGACGTAAGCGCTGGCTGGAGCGTCCTTCGGCAAGCTCAGGGCGAGGTCGGCAGGAGCCGCCTGCGTGAAGGCTCGGGCAGGCGGCTGTCCTTGAAAAGGTCGTGTGTCCCCGTCTTCCAACGCAACACGTTCGCGGAGGAATCGATGAATTCGAAGCCTCCCGCCTGACTGAGCGTGTGGAGACGCCGGCCGGGCCATTCCCGGCAGGGAGCGATCGTGCTTCTGACCCGCTGTTCATAGGCGTGATCGTTCAAGCAGGTAATTTCCGCCAGACCGACCGCGGCGCCGTAGCGCCGGCTGCAATCCTGCACCGGCCTCCACAGACGCCCCTCTCGCTCGACGATCTTGCCGGCGGATCGCGCGGATCGCGCATCCCAAAGAACCGGGTTCCGCTCGTGGGGAGACCATGGCCCGAAGATCCCGGGCGCCGAAAACAGATGCAAGTCCAAACGGCCGTGATTCTCGACGGTCGTGAAAAGCCAAAACCGGTCCTCATGACGAACAATGGTCGAGTCGAGCGCCGCGATATCGGGCAGAAGCACGGCTTCCTTTTTCCACACGGTCGGAAACGGATCGGCGCGATAGAGGGCCGCCTCCCGGTTCGCCGCGCTTTCCGGGATCATCCAGACCGCCCCCTGCAACTCCATGACGAACGGATAGGAGAGGTGCCACGGTTCCTCGAGCACGCTCGGAAAGAAGGCGACCGCCCCCCGCTCGCCGAATTCCAGAGCCGATATGACGCCCTTCTGCCGGCTGTGATCGAAGTCCTCGACAAAGAGAAATGTCCGGCCGTTGCAGCGCGACAATTATGATGGCCGCTTAGCGACAATTAAACTGGCCAAATTGAGCGGCCATCGAGTAGCGATTGGAACGCTACTCGTATTAGTGTCGTTTGGCAAGAGGGTATCGTGGCGACAATTGCTTTAATTGCCG
>CAIZGR010000470.1 GCA_903932535.1 uncultured Hyphomicrobiales bacterium
CTTCGTTGGCGACCTCGACGCGGTCAGCGTGATCTTGAATGACGTCTTGCATGACGGGCTCCTCTAGAACGGGATGTCGTCTTCCGGGTCGGCGGCCCGACGGTCCGGTGTTGCCGATCCCGTTTCGCGCGAGCGGGTCGAGCCGTAATCATCGGGGCTCGCCGCTGTGCGATCCTGTTTGTCGAGCAGCACCAGCGCGCCCTGAAACTGGCGCAGCACGATCTCGGTCACATAGCGTTCCGTCCCCGCCTGGTCCGTGTACTTGCGCGTCTCGATCGATCCTTCAATGTAGACCTGAGAGCCCTTCTTCAGGAACCGCTCGGCAATGCCGCAAAGCCCTTCGTTGAAGATCACGACGTTGTGCCACTGCGTGCGCTCGCGGCGCTCGCCGGTGTTCTTGTCTTTCCAGCTCTCGGACGTCGCGATCGAAAAGCTCACGACCTTCGAGCCGCTATTGAGAGCGGCAACTTTCGGGTCTTTGCCGAGATGGCCGATCAGGGTTGCGCGGTTGATGGAAGCCATTAGACGGTCCTCCTATCTCTGCCGACGTGTCTACCTGGCTCGAGAGCGTTCAGGACTTCTGCGTCCGAGACGCAAATGTCCGTGGCGAGAAGTGCCATCAATTCCGGTTCTTCGCCGTCCCGCGTACGGACGATGCAACGTTTCCCTTGTCCGCAAAACCACCCCGCTTCCAAGTGAGCGCTACGCCCGCACGGCAGGAGCAGGACGCAAACGTCCGCCCATTGCATGGCGCGAAGATCGCTTAGAAAACCGCTGGCAGCGGCAGGGTGCGTTGTAACGAAATGGCGGTATTCCTCTGCGGTCCAACTTTGCCAATTTGTATCGATCTCGCGCCAAGAGAACCCCGGCGCGCCGCTAAAGGGGTTGCGAAAATCATAGACGGCGTGTCCATTTGACCGCAATAGATCAACCATTGCCGGCTGATCGCCATTTCGCCATGACGACGCCAAGTAGATGCGTGCCATCAGATCCTCCGTTTCGTGCGCGCGAAGCTCTCGCCAAGCGCGCGGCTGATTGTGTCGCGCATCTCACGTAGCGCGGCTTCGTTGGCGAGAAACACCAGCGGGCCATCGGGCGTGTCGATCGACACGCGGACGAGGCCGTTCTCGGCGGGCTCCAGACGGAGTTCGAACGGCTCGGTCATACGCGCAACGGCATCAGCACGACGCAGCGGTCGGCGCGGGCAGGATCGACGAGCAAAGCGGGGCCGCCCGGTTCGGACATGCGCAGGCTGACCTTCGCGGCGCCGAGCGCGTTGAGCGCGTCGCCAAAATAGCGGCCGTTGAAACCGATCTCGATTGCGGCGTCGCCTTCGCAGGGCACGATGTCTTCGGCCGCCGCGCCGTCGCCATTGCGCGCAGAAACCTTGACTTCGCCGAATTCGCCGAACCGCAGCGCGACGGCGTGGCCGCGATCGGCCTGCGCGACCTCGGCGCGAGTCAAGGCGGCGGCGAGATCGGCGCTGGCGAAAGTCGCGCGTTGTTTGAGGTCCGCATCGGCGGGAATGACGCGCGCGTAATCGGGAAACGTTCCGTCGATCAGTTTGGTGACGAAACGGACGTCGCCGGCAATGAGCCGCGCGCGGCTTTTTGAAAGCTCCAGCCGCACGGTCAGGGCGTCTTCGGCGAGCTGTATGAAAGCCTTGACGCTTTCGGTCGGCACGATGACGCCCGGCCCTTCGGCCTCGATGTCGCTCGTCACGCGCATCAGGCGATGGCCGTCGGTGGCGACGAAGGCGAGCGGGCCGCGCGTGTCGAAGAATACGCCGTTGAGGTAGTAGCGCGTCTCATCCTTCGAAATCGCGTGCGCCACGGCGCCCAGATCGGCGGCGAAGGTCTTGCCCGTCGCGTCGAAGGGCGCCGAAAACGCGACGACGGCGGGATCAACGGGGAAATCGCTCGCCGGCAGCGCCGGCAGCGTGAACCGGGCGCGGCCGACGCGCAGCACGTTGCCGGCTTCGGCGACCTCGAAGCTCGCCGTCGCGCCCTTGGGCGCCGTGCGCAGGGCGTCGGCGAGCTTGTGCGCGGGCACGGTGGTCTCGCCGGGCGCGTCGATCTCGGCGGCGAAGCTGATTTCGATCTCGCGATCGAGGTCGGTCGCGGTGATCGCCACGCGCCCGTTGGCCGCCGCGATGCGCGCGTGCGACAGGATCGGGATCGTGACGCGCCCCGACACGATCCGGGCCGCCGAGGCGGCGGCCTCGGCAAAGGGTTTGCTATCGACGCGGAATTTCATGCTTCCGGCGCGCCTTCAAAGGACGGCAGACCGGTGTCGCGCGCGGCCAGCGCGAGATCGGCGGCGATGCGGTCGCGCAAAGCGTCCTCCCATTTGTAAAGCTGGTAGGACCAGGTCAGCGCGCCTTCCTTCAAACGATAGCGGAGCCGCGCGGGAAGGCGCAGCTCGGCGCCGTCGACGAAGGCGCGAAAAGACAACATGAACAGGCCCGGCACATGCAGCGGCTCGCCGTTCGCGCCGGTGTGGGTGGTCTCGAACGCGATCTCGCTCTCGCCGGTGCGCGTCTTGTAAGTGCTCTTGACCTTGGAATTGACGGCGACCTGCAAGCCGCTCGCGAGTTCGACAAGATCGGTCGGCACCGCGAATTGCGTGCGGAACAGGGCCTCGTACTGCGTGCGCTCGCCGTCGAGCGGCACGCTCAAATCCATGATGTTGTCTTCGATGAACTCGGCGAATTCGGACTGGCTGAAGGGCTTGCCGTTGCGGTTGACCCAATTGGTGAATTCGCGAGTGCACGGGAACGGATAGGCGATGCGGTGCTTGCCGAAGCGCGCGACGCCGTCGGTCTGGTGATAGTCGATGACGGAGGTC
>CAIZGR010000471.1 GCA_903932535.1 uncultured Hyphomicrobiales bacterium
AAGCCGGTCCAGTCGTTCGCGGCCGTCGCCTCCTGGCATGGGATGCCGTTCACGTGCAGCCGCCACGCGACGATCGAGGCCAGCGCCGCCCATTCCGGCGCCTCGAAGCCCTTGGCCGAGTAGCCGGCGGCCTCGATCCCTTCGGAGATCGGGTTCGCGTTGCAGGCGTGCCAGGCCTTGTTGCCCCACGCGACCATCTGCGTCGCCTCGGAGCCGTCCTCTGCGAGCACCAGGTGCGCCGAGACAGCCGAGCGCGCCATGGCGAACCAGGCGACAGAGCCGGCGTAGCCGCCTTCGCAATCGTGGGCGACGACGAGCCGCACGCGCGCCCCGCCGCGGCTCGAGAAGTTGGGCGAAGGCGTCCACTTGATGCTGGGTAAAACGGTCATCGGCTCCGTCCCGGTGAAGAACGGAGCCGACGCTAATTTCGGGATCGTCCCGGTTTGAGGGTGAGAGGTCTCACCCGGAGCGGGGATCCCTTCTCCCGCTTGCGGGAGAAGGTGGCGCGAAGCGCCGGATGAGGGGACGTTATCGCCCCTTCGCCGGCTTGAAAAGATCCGGCTCGCCGGCGCCCTCGGCCTCCCGCGCGCGCGCCTTGTGCCAGAACATGTGCCGCCGCGAGCTCCTGAACCGCGCCGCGACCGCGTTGGCCGACTCGCCCTCCGCCAGCGCCTTGCGGATCTGGCGCACCCGCTCCTTTTGACCGCTCGTCGGATCGGTCGGCAGGTCGATCGCCTCGCCGCCGTAGAGCTTCACCAGCGCCGCGGCGCCGGCCTCCCCCATCGCCTGGACGAGCCAGGGCGCGATGCGCGCGTCGAGCGGCACATAGACCCGCGCGCCGCCCTTCGCCCGGGCGAGCCCGAGCGTCGCCTCGAGCCCCGCGGCTTCCGCGATGTCGCGATAGACGGGCGGGAGCCAGGAGAGGGGGAGCGAGCGGCTCACCGCCGCCCTCCCTCGTCCGTGATCGTCACCACGACGTCGTCGACGACGACATAGGCGAGGCCGTCGGCGACGATCTTGAAGCGCGTCGCCCCCATCCGGCGCGCGGCGTGATGGGCGCGCCCGAGCGACGCGGCGATCGCCGCGCGCAGCGGCTCGGGGCGGAACCCGCCGGCGCGCTCGAGGAAGCGCACCAGCGCATGATCGGAGATCTGGATCACGAGAACATCTCCGCCTGGTCGCGCCCCGACTTCTTCAGCTTCGACGGCGCGATCCAGCCGGGCACATGGCGGCGCGCCAGAACCCGGTCCTCGGGGCGCCACAGCGCCTCGCGGCACGGCGGGATGAGATGGACGGTGAGATCGTCGGGCGAGCCGAACAGCCACTCGGCCGCCTCGCTCCGGCGCCACGCGTCAGGCTCGCTCAGCCAGACGAACCAGGCGTACATGGTCGCGGTCGATCCCTCGGGGTCGACCCCGCCCTCGCACATCGGCACGCGCTCGACGAACGGCGCGACGAGCGACGGCGCCCGGTCGGCATAGACCTCGCGGAACCGCGTCTCGCCTTCGAGCCATTGCATGCGCAGGAGAAACGCCACGCCGAGCCGCGCCTTGATCAGCGCGTGGCTCAGCATCTGCGCCGCCTTCGAGAACGGCGGGTTGGTGATGATCCAGTCGACCTCGGGCGCGCGCGCGATCTGCCCCTCGTCGAGGAAGTCGAGCCGGTCGATCTCGAGCCGCCCGGAATGGCCGCCGCTCGCGAGCGGATAATGATAGACGTCGCTCGCCCGCACCGTGTCGAACGATTCCCGCAGCACGTCGGCCATGTGGCCGAGGCCGGCGCACGGCTCCCAGCAGCTCATCACGCCCGGGTCCGGCAGCGGATCGAGCACGCGGTCCATCAGCGCCCGCGTCGCCCATGGCGGCGTCGGGAAGAACTCCAGCGCCTGCCACGGCGCCGGGTCCTTCAGCTTCGCCCGCTTCCCCGCCATGACGGCGGTATGTCCGGATGTCATGCTCAAAACGCGCCTCCTTCGTGGTCAAAAAAATCGACATGGCCTCATGAAGGCCTCTCGTCGCGCTCGATCTCCGCGACGAATTCCGCCGGAAGCCGGTCCCGCCAGGCCTCCAGAATTTTGAGCGCGCGGACCGCGGCGAGGGCCGCGGGATGGCGCGAGCGCATCAGCGCGACGTCGCTCGCCGGCCGCTTGACATGGGCCATGAGGATCGCCCGCTCGAGATTGTTCGCCCAGTCGATCCGCTCGCGCGTGTCGAGCCCGATCTCGTCGGCCATCTGGCGGATGCCGGTCACATCCCTTCTCCCGTTTTACGGGAGAAGGTGGCGCGAAGCGCCGGATGAGGGGATGAGGGGTCGCCCATGCGCTCCGCCTTCAAGTGCGCCCGCGCAAAGGCGCGGCGCGCCGAACGGCAGGCGCAGCTCAGCGCCTGGACCCGGGCTAATCTGTTTCTGAATTCCGGCGTCCCGATCGCGGCGCGGGCGACGATCGCCGCCTCGCGATAGCGCTCGCTCAGGACTCTCCAGTGCCGCTCGGCCATGCGGGCGCGCTGATGCGCGACTTCCGCCTCGGCCTCGGCGCGCGCGGCCGGCGACGCGCCCGCGGCCAGGCGCTCGAGCGCCGCGCGGGAGAGAGCGCCGGCCGCGGGCATCTCAGGCGGCCTCCGTCCGGCGGGGGGCGAACACGATCATCGGCGCTTCGGCGCGCCACTTCCCGACCAGCCGGATCTCGATCGAGCCGCCCTCGGCCGGCGGCCGCGAGCAGCCGCGGAAGTCTTCGGTCGGAACGTAGCATCCTCGCCCGGTCAGCATGGCGCCGCCTCCTTCACCAGAATCGAGACGCCCTCGGGCAGGAACGCCGTGGCGTGAACGATCGCGAATCCGTCGAGCCGGCCTTCCGCGAAGGACTCGCCGACCGTCTCGCCGTGGCAGCGGACGGTCACCCGGATCGCGCGCTCGCCGGGGACGCAGGCCGCCGCCTGCCATGTCACCGGCTGCTCGCACCGGCCGCACCACACGTGCGGGAACGCTCCTGGAGCCATCACGCCGCCCTCCTCTTCGTCGCCTTCGCCTTGCCGTCCTTCGCCTCGCGGATTCGACCGCCGAGAAACTCGACCAGCCGGTCCCAGTGCCATTCGCCGTAATCGCCGAAGCTCGCCGGCAGGCCGCGCTTCGCCCCGGCGCTCTCCGCCGCCTCCCAGGTCGGCGGCAGCTCGCGGGCCGCGGCGAGCTTTGCGACCTGCGCCCGCGCCACAGCTTCCTTGCGCAGCCACGACAGCTCGCGCCCGGCGGCCTTCGCGTCCGCTTCCGTCGGCCACGCGACCCCGCCGTCTCGCGAAACCCACGCCTTCATCCCCTCGATCGCCTTCGCGGCGTCCGCCGGGTCGGTCAGGAAGCGCAGGTGAGAGAGCCCGGTCTGGCGCTGGACGAAGGCCAGCAGGGCCGCGTCGTCGCGCGACTTCGCGAGGCCCAGATGCCAGGCCGCGATCCACAGGGCGCGCAGGACGGGCGCATATTTGCCGGACGCCGTCTTGCCGACCGCGCGGCCGGTCGACGGCCCCGCGCCCGTGACGACGCGCAGCTCGTCGATCAGCCTCGCCGCCTCGCCGTCGCTGAGATCGGCCGACGAGCGCTTGCCGAACCGCGCCTCGATCAGGGCGCGGTATTCCTGGTTGTCCATCATCCCCTTCTTGCGCATCGCGTGGATGGCGCGGGTCTGCCCGGGCGTCGTCATCGGTCCCTCCAGGGGTCGAGCTCGCGGGCGGTCCCGGCGTCGAAGTCGAGGTCGGCGATCGCCGCCTCGGCCGTGTCGGCGTCGCGCGCGATCGCGAAGGCGAAGCCGAAGGCGATGAGAGCGAGGCCCCCAATCCCCCAGGGCCAGGGCGCGACGAGGAGCGCGCCGCCGGCGGCGAACGAGACCGCCTCGAGGAAGAGCATGATCATTCGAACCCTCCCATGAACTCCACGACCACCGCGGCGGCGCCGACCGCGGGAACCGTCCACCACAGGCCGGGGTCCGCGAGCGCCGCGAAGAAGGCCGCGCCGAGCGCGAAGGCGAACAGCTCGATCATGCCGCCCTCCCTTCGATCTCGGCCTCGAACGGCTCGACGGCGAAGGTCTCGCCCTCCGAGCCGATGGTCACGCCGGGCACGAGGCGCGCCTTCTCGGGCGCCTTGAGCATCGCCTCCCGGTCGATCTCCTCCTTGGTGCGCACGAACGGCAGGCCGAGCGTCTTGATCGCCGCGAGCACGTCGTCGGCGCCGCGGATCGTCACCTTCGGCGGCAGGTCTCGCCACAGCACCTTGCCCGTCCCGAGGTCGGCGAACTTTCGCTTGCGGCCGTCCGTGAGATCGTCGCGGTTCGCGTCGCACCAGGCGCGTAAGCCCTCCGTCAGCGACGCCACCAGGTCGCGGAACGGCGCCGCCTTCTTTTCGTGCTCCTCCTTGATCGCGGCCAGCCGGTCGTTCATGTCGGCTTCGATCCGCGCCACCGCCCGCGCGGTGTCGCCGATCATCCGGACGTGCCTCGCCGCCTCGTCGCGGTTCTGCGGCACGGGCAGATTGTGCCCCTTCTTCGCTTTCACCTTCGCCATTGTCGTCACGCTCCTATGAGTTGCTTGAGTTGCTTCAGCGCCGCGTCGCGCTTCAGCGCCGCGTCGCGTTCGTTGCGGGTGAATTTGGCGTCGGCCGCGGCGCGGTCGGCCGTCTCGAAGAGGCGGGTCGCCCGCTCGAGGTCCGAGCGCGGCTGCGGGCGGGCGCCCGCCATCGCGATCAGCGCCGCCCCGACCGCCATCAGGTCCTTCACCGGGACGCTCATCGCGTCGCGCTCGGAGCGGACGAGCTTTTTGGCGATCGCGAACGGATGCGCCGCGGTCGGCAGCCGGAGCCCGATCCGCTCCGACAGCTCGGCGAGGATCAGCACCTCGACCTCGATCGCGAGCAGGCGCTCGTCGAGATCGCGGCCCTCGACGAGCCGCGCCGCGACCGCCTCGCAGGCGGCCTCGACCTCGTCGGCCGCGAGGCCGGCCGCGAGCCCGATCTCGCCCGGGTCCGCCGCCGGATCGAGCGCGCGCGCGAGGTAGCAGTACGCCGCCCTGGCCTCGGCCGCCGCCTCGCTCGCCGGCCCGCGCAGCTCGGAGGCCGCGACGCCGAAGGCCTGCGCCGTGACGTCGATCACGGTCTCGAGCGCGATCATGCCGCCCCCCCGTCCCCCTCTCCCGCTTCCGCGGGAGAGGGTGGCGCGCAGCGCCGGGTGAGGGCACGCGAGCGGAACGCCACGACATTGCTCGGCTTTTCCGCCCGCTTCGCGCGCAGCGCGTCGACGAAGTCCCACACCATCGCGGCCTCGTCGTCGCAGAGCCGCGCCTGCTCGGCGACGTCGCCGACCGTCAGCGCGTGCGGCCCCATCTCCATCAGCCGCGCCTGCCCCTGGAAGGAGGCGAACAGCGCGTCCATCATCTGGACCGCCTCGGGCTCGAGCTGCACGCCGAGCCCCGTGGCCGTCCGCCAGTATTTTCGGAAGGCGCCTATCCGCCGGGACAGAGGATCAGCCATCGGAGCCTCCCTTCAGCCGGGAATGCGGGCAGCCGCCGCGGCAGGCGCGGAAGATCCGCGCCCGGTTGGCCGACGTCCCGAAGAACTTCCGGCCCTGCTCGGTCTCGCACCGGTCGCGCTCGATCTCGCCGAGCGCGGGGCAGTCGACGACCTCGCCGAGGAAGGCGCCGCGCACCTTGGCCTCGACCTTCGCCAGGCTCCCGCGATAGTTGCCGAGCAGAACGGAGGTGATGACGGCTACCGAATAGTCCAGCCGCTTCGCCACCTCGGTGGCGTTGCTTCGCGAGCACTGGTCGGCGAGCGCGACGATCCAGCTCGGCGGGTTCTCGCCCCAGCCCTCGCGGGCGTTCGAGAGGAAGTCGGTCCTGCTCACAGCGAGCCCTCCGCTTCCCCGATCGCCTCGTTCTCGTTCGGATCGTAGAGGAACGCCGCCTTGACCCATTGCGGCGCGCGCGGCCCGGTGTCGCGCGACCTGCGCAGCCGCCAGACGCCGGAGTCGCGGTTGTTCGGCTTGCCCGGCCGCACGACGGTCAGCGCGCCCGCCTTCGCGAGCCTCCGGATGTATTGCTGCGCGGTGTCGCGGCTGATCTCGACCGTGTCGGTCGAGGCCACGGCGGCGAGCTCGCTCACCGTGAACTGCGACAGCGTCCGCATCGCCGTCCAGAGATAGCGCTGGACGTCGCCATAGGCCGCCGCCTCGTTCGCCGGGACGTTTTTGCGCGCGCAGGCGTAGACGATCCGCTCCGGCGTTCCCGGGCGGCGGCCGATCTCCTTCAGCGCCCCGCGCTCGACCATGGCGGCGACCCACTTCTGGATCGTCCCGCGGCTCACGCCATTGGTGCACTTCCAGAGCTCGTAGGCGGTAAAGCCCGCCTCGCCGAAGTCCTGCGCGGCCGTCCAGTAGTGAGCCGGGCCCTTCGGCATGCGGACAGAGAGGGTGAGGATCATGCCGCCCTCCCGATCCGCAGGTTGCGCGGCTTCGGCGCTTCGCCGGTGAAGATCTGACCCTTGTAGGTCTGCGAATCGAGCGCCTTCACGCCCTGGTTGCGCGCCCAGTCGGCCATGCTTGCGAGCGTCACCACGATGCGCCGCGCCCGCCCCTCGCCCTTGATGCGAACGGAGTCGAGCAGCTCGTCCGTGATCTCGACGCCCGGCAGGAAGATGTTGGCGAGCAGCCGGCAGTCGCGCGGGGTGCTCGGCTCGGCGCCGTACCAGTCGAGCACGCGGTTGTGGACGCGCTCGAACCGCGCGAGCTTCTGCGGCAGGTTCTCCTCGCCGATCAGCAGCACGGGGACCTGACTCGCCTCGGCGATCTCGCGCGCGATCTCGATCAGGCCCTTGTCGACGAGCTTGTCCGCCTCGTCGATGATCAGCGGGCGGCGCGCGTCGTCGCCGAGAATGCCGATCGCCTCGGCGACCAGGTCGGCGGTCGCGCCGCGCGGCGCGCCGACGCCGCATTCGAGCAGGATCGCCCGGACGAACGTCTTGCGGTTCCACGACTCGCCGATCTCGACCCGGATCGCCCGGGTCTTGTTCTGCGCGTGGATCGACGCGTAGCTCTTGCCCTCGCCCGAGCGGCCGTACATCACGCCGAAATTCGGCGTGTGCGGGTCGCGCTCCTGCAGCTTCTTCACCAGGGTCAAGAACCCTGCGACATTCGTTAACGGGGCGAGCGAGGGTGCGATTCAAACCGATGCAGGGTAGGCTTTGGGTGATTGATTTGGCGGGAGGCGGCGGATGGCGGTGGGGGAGTTGAGCGACGAGGCGCTGATGGCGGCGTTGCGGGCGCATCCGGAGTTGCGCAAGCGGGTGTCTTCGATCGTGCTGGCGGTCGAAGGCGACGATGGCGAACTGAAGGAGGCCGACGCTGCGGAAGAGCGGATGGTCGAGGAGACGCGTTGTCTGGGACGGGAGGCGATGCGCAGTTGGGCCGAGCGGCGGGTCGAGGCGACGGAGCGGGAGATCCGTCAGCGCCCGCAGATGCATCGCCAGGGCGAAAAAAACTCCGCTGGCATACGAAATTCGGCGAAATAGAGGTTCGGGAGCCGCAATATCGGTCCGGGACGCAGCGCGTGCGTCCCTTCGTGCTCGGGGCGAAGGTGAGCCCGCT
>CAIZGR010000472.1 GCA_903932535.1 uncultured Hyphomicrobiales bacterium
AGGGACTGCGAACCTCCTACGCTCCCGTCTTTCCCCAAGAGCCCGCGAATCATGAAGAAGCCGTCCGGCACGCGATCCGACGAGTCCGAGCAAAGCCTCGTCGATGTCGCCGCGATCGACCATCTCGCCAAGATCGTGTCGAAGTACGATCTGAGCGAAGTCGAGATCGACTTCGGCGAGTTCCGCGTGCGTTTGGCGCGCGAGCGCGCGGCGGCGCCCGTGTTCGCGCCGGCGCCGCCAGCGCATGCCGCAGCCCCGCCGGCCGCGCTCGAAACGGCAGCCGCCGAGCCGGCGGCAGAGCTCGTCGACGCGGTCAAATCCCCCATGGTCGGAACGGCGTACCTGCGCCCGAGCCCCGACGCGAAACCCTTCGTCGAAATCGGCCAGACGGTGAAGGCGGGCGAAAAGCTGCTGCTCGTCGAAGCGATGAAGACCTTCAACGACATCCTCGCGCCGCGCGGCGGCAAGGTGGTGAGCATCCTCGTCACCGACGGCTCGCCGGTCGAGTACGGCCAACCGCTGGTGGTCCTAGAGTGATCGGACCCGGCTCGATGTTCGACAAGATCCTCATCGCCAACCGCGGGGAAATCGCGCTGCGCGTCATGCGCGCGGCCAAGGAGCTCGGCATCGCCACGGTGGCGGTGTACTCGACCGCCGACAAGGAGGCGATGCACGTCAAGCTCGCCGACGAGAGCGTCTGCATCGGACCGCCCGCCGCGAAGGACAGCTATCTCAACATTCCGGCGATCGTCGCCGCCTGCGAGATCACCGGCGCCGACGCCGTTCACCCGGGCTATGGGTTTCTCTCCGAAAACGCCCGGTTCGCCGAGATCCTGGAAGAGCATGAGATCGCCTTCATCGGCCCGAAATCCGAGCATATCCGCCTGATGGGCGACAAGATCGAGGCCAAGCGCACTGCGGCGCGGCTCGGCATTCCCTGCGTTCCCGGCTCCGAAGGCGCGATCGAGGACGAGGCGGAGGCGCTCCGGATCGCCGAGGAGATCGGCTATCCGGTCATCGTCAAGGCGGCGGCCGGCGGCGGCGGCCGCGGCATGAAGGTCGCCCGCGATCCCGAAGCGCTGGCGAGCGCCCTCGTAAACGCGCGGATGGAAGCCAAATCCGCGTTCGGCGACGATTCGGTCTATCTGGAGAAATTCCTCGGCAGGCCGCGTCACATCGAGATCCAGGTGCTCGGCGACGGCCAGGGCCACGCCATTCATCTGGGCGAGCGCGACTGCTCGCTTCAGCGCCGTCATCAGAAGGTCTGGGAAGAGGGTCCGTCGCCGGCGCTCAACGCCGAGCAGCGCGAGGAGATCGGCGGCGTCGTCGCCCGCGCGGTGGCCGAGCTCGGCTACATCGGCGCGGGGACCGTCGAGTTCCTCTACGAGAACGGGCGGTTCTACTTCATCGAGATGAACACGCGCATTCAGGTTGAGCATCCGGTCACCGAAATGATCACCGGCATCGACATCGTCAACGAGCAGATCAAGATCGCCGCCGGCTCGCCGCTGTCGATCACGCAGGAGGAAGTGCGCATTCTCGGCGCGGCGATCGAATGCCGCGTCAACGCGGAGCACGCCCGCACGTTCATTCCCTCGCCCGGCCGAATCACCTATTTCCACCCGCCCGGCGGCCTCGGCGTGCGCGTCGACTCCTCGGCCTACCAGGGCTATGTCATTCCGCCCTATTACGACTCGCTGGTCGGCAAGCTGATCGTCCATGGCCGAACGCGAACCGAGGCGCTGATGCGGCTCCGGCGCGCGCTTGACGAGTTCATCGTCGACGGGATCAACACGACGCTTCCCCTTTTCCGCGCCCTCGTCCGAAACGCCGACGTCCAGAACGGCCAGTATGACATTCATTGGCTGGAGGCGTATCTGAAGACCGATCCGCCGATGGACGAGGACCAGTAGCCGGCGGCGATTGTCGCCGCGCGCGCTGCGGCGGACGCGATCAACGACCGCGGCTGCAAAGCGGTAGTGGACGGCGCCTGTAGCCGCGCGTCAGCCCGCGCTCACGCGCGCCAGCCCGGCCTTCGCCTCGGCGTTGCCGGGATTGAGCGACGCGGCGCTGCGATAGGCCTCGGTCGCCTTGGCGCGGTTGCCGAGCTTCTCGTAGGCGAACCCGAGGCTCGCCCAGGCGTCGGAATTGTGATCGTTGACGTTGAGCGCCGCGTTGAAGTCGTCGACCGCCTTCTGCCATTGGCCGGTCGCCAGAAAGCTCTGCCCGCGCGCCATGTAGGGCGCGCCGGCGAACGGGTCGCGGTCGATGGCGTTGTTGAAATCGGTGATCGCCTGAGCGTTGTTCCCTTGGCGCTGATAGATGAGGCCGCGCGCATGGTAGGCCTGCGCGCCTTCGGGATTGAGCCGGATCGCCTGATTGAGGTCGGCGAGCGCGGCGTCGTAATTGTCGTGCGTCCGCTCGAGATTTCCGCGTCCCAGGTAGGCCGCCGCGTCGTTCGGGTTGACGGAGATCGCCTGGTTGAAGTCCTGCATCGCCAGATCGTCCTGTTTCTCCTGGCGATAGGCGAGGGCGCGGTTGGTGTAGGCCCCGGAGAAGCGCGGATCGAGCTCGATGGCGTGCGAAAAGTCGTCGACCGCGTTCGCATAGCGGCCGAGCTTGGCGTAGACGACGCCGCGGGTATTGTAGGCAGTCGGATCGCGCGGATTGCGCGCGATAACCTCGGTCAGCGAATCGATGTTGCCGGCGTTGGATTCCTGCGCCTTCGGTCCCGCCTCGACTTCGGCGACCTTGCTCGACGGGTTCATTCCGCCCATGCTCTCGCTGCACGCGCCGAGCGCGAGCGCAATCGCAAAAGCCAGCGCCGCATGCGCCAGAACTCTATCCAAGCCGACCCTGCCCTTCATCATCAGCCCACTCCGCCGCGTCCCGAACGCCGACGCGGATCAACCGTCACATCAACAGGCAAAGCGGAAAAACAAAACCCCGCCGCGTCCGGGCGGGGTCTGACCGTTGGCTCGCTCTGCGCGCGGAGCGCCGCCGTGCGCAGGCCTCGTCGTCAACCGGTCGCAGAACGGGGCGCTCCCGGCACGGGCCTCGGCTTCATCGGCAGCAGGCCTTCGCGCTGAAGCTTCTTGCGCGCGAGCTTGCGCGCGCGGCGCACCGCCTCGGCCTTTTCCCGCGCCCGCTTCTCCGAGGGCTTCTCGTAGTGGCCGCGCAGCTTCATCTCGCGGAAGATCCCCTCCCGCTGCATCTTCTTCTTGAGCGCTTTGAGAGCCTGGTCGACGTTGTTGTCGCGGACGAGTACTTGCACGGGCCATCCTGTGTTTTGAGGCTGAGCCTCGAAGGAGCGGTAATTTCACGAAAATTACGAGCGCACGCCTCCCCGCAGGGGGCCTGCCGTTCGCGAGGCCTTTAGCAGAGCCGCGCCGTCTTGTCCAGCGCGCTTCGCCACCGTTTCGACGCCGTCGAGATCGAGAATCGCGCTTTCCCTGGCCGCGCGAGCCGTGGCATAGAGCGGGTCGAAGAGAGACTTATTTTCATGAACAGATACGAGCGACGGCCCGCTGAAGCGGGCGAAGCCAAGGTCGAGTTTCTGGACGGCGATTTCCGCATCCTGCGTCCCGGCGCCTTCGTGCGGTGCGCCGTCACCGGAGACCCGATCCCCTTGGACGAGTTGCGCTACTGGAGCGTCGACCGTCAGGAACCCTATTCCAGTCCCGACGCCTCGATGCAGCGCGAGCTCGAGCGCCGCTGACGGAACCGGCCCACGGGCCGAGAAACGCCCCGCGGCGATATACCTTGGGATTGCGGCGCCGCAGGCGTTCGCCTTCATATGAGCCGGCGGCAAAGCCCGCGCGCCAGGGTCCAACCTTTCGGCGTCCGCTCGACGAGCGCCGTGTCGAGAAATACCCGCGCCGGATCGAATTCGCTCTTGACGAAGCCGACCTGACAGGAAAAGCGCATGCCCGTTCCCGGGCGGCAGTCCACACCGACAATCCTGATATCCCCGTCGTGGAGGCCGTCGGCGGAAAGTGCGGCGCGGTCATAGGCGGCCTGGACATCCGCGACGGACGGCGCCGCTCTCTCGTTCCCCGTCGCCGCGCCCCTGTCCGGCGGCAAATGCGCAAGGAAGGCGGCGGCCGCCACCACCATGACGAACGCGCCCGCAGCCAGCACGCCTCGACGGAGCCGGTCGGCCGCCAGTCGGAGGGTTGCAAGGCGCATCGCAGCCGGACGCGACCGCTCACGAGGATGACGGAACGACGCGGATCACATGCATCATGCCGCCGTCCTCATGCTCGAGGATGTGGCAGTGGAAGACGAATGTTCCCAGTTGCGTGAAGGGAATTTGCACCCAGACCGACGTGGCCGCGCATTTTCCCGACTTATAATCCGAGACGAGGCACGAGGTGGCTTCCGGATCGAGCACGGGCTGCGAGCCGGGTCCCGGTTTGGCGAAGGGAAGGGGCACGGAATCTTCGAGGACGCCAGTCGCATAAGTCACGAATGTCGGCGGACCGCTCATCGCGACGGCCGGGCTCACGTGTGAGAATTTCGTCTGATGAATGTGAAAGTTATGAAGTTCCGTCGCGAGATTGACGAGTTCCCAGGTCTCGAGGACGGGAGTCTGCCCGGGTCCCAGCGGCAGGCAGATGACCTGCGCCGGGTCGAACTGAGTCACGTCCACGAACGAGCCCGGCACGCTGTGTCCGGATTGATCGATCTCTTCGAAGCCGAGGCCGAAAATCGCGTTGCCCCAAGGGTCCGTGCCGGGTCCGTCGGACGCCCCCGGCACGTTGGGGTTGGCGAAGTAGACGCGGCGATGATGGCCCGATGGAAGCGGCTTGCACGCGCCGGCGGCGGCCGGCTGGGGCCGCGCGCCGAGCGGATTGATCAGGCTCCCCTGCGAAAGGATCGCATTCGCCGCCTGCGCGCCGACATGCACGGGTTGCGCCGAGGCCGGCGCCGGGCCGGAGACGAAGTTCACGGCTGCGAGATTGACCGCGGGCCATGGGTCGCCCCCGGGGCCGGTGTCGAGCCCCGCCGTCCTGAGCGTTGCGCTTGCGCCTTGCGGCGGCGAAACAAGGTTGCCGGAAGGGTCGCGGTAGGCGACCGCCGCCTCGACCCTCGAGCTCGGCATCATGACGATTTCCGACGCGCAAATCGGCTGGAGCGCATAGACGCCATTCCACTTTCCGCAGCTTGCGACGGTGAACCGATCGCGGAGCGCGCCTTCGGTTTGACCGGCGTCCGCACCCTCCGGAAAGCCGACCGCGACGCCGTCGATCGCGATCAACTGGAAAGCGATCGGCCGACCTGTCGCGTTGTCGATCAATTGAAGTCTGTAGCTGGCGCTCGCTGAGGCGTTAGTGAAGCGCCAGACTTCCCCCTGCGCCTTGCTCACGGGAATCGTCGGATATTGCTGGCCGTTCACCGTGAAGAACCAGTTCCCGCCAGAATAGTTCTCCGGGTTGCCGGAACACACGCCGTTCCAGGCGCGCGAGCCGCTGCAGAATTCAGGGTCCTGCTGGTATTGGGGGATGTCGCCCGCCAAAACCTGCATGTCCTTGAGAATCAGGTGACGGACGCTCGACTCCGGCACGGGATCGGCGCAGCCTGCATCATAGCACAGATAGCTTGCGACTTTGCCGACGCTGACGATCCCGGCCATGCCCATGGCGATCTGGTTTTGTGCGATGCCATGTACGTGCGGGTGCATCCAGAACGCGCCGGCCGGGTGCGTTTTCGGCAGACGAATGTCGTAGTCCATCGCGCTGAGCCGGTTGTAAACGACGTCGGTGTGGGCGTGCAGTTGAGCGTATGCGCCCGGATCGTATTGGGCTGGATCATCCTTCGGGTTGCCGCCGTTGTAATTGAACAGCGCGGTCAGGATGAAGTCGCCGTAGACCGGAATGTCCGGCGGCGGCGTCGTGTTCGCGGCGGCCGGAACGATCAATCCGTGGGTATGCAGATTGGTCGGGTTCAGCGCCAGCAACGGGTCGTCGTGGATCCATTCGAGAGACGCAGGCGGCAACAGAGGCAGGTTGTTGATCAGCCGGATCTTCAGTTCGTCCCCCGGCTGCAAGGCGAGACGGAAGCCGCCGTAAGAATGGGAGGAGCCGGCGCCGGCGGGACACGAATCACCCGTCCTGGGACGCGGGCAGACCGTGTAGAACCAGCCCGTCGGGGCGAATCCGGGCGTCGTCAAGCCGTCCACTTTTCCGGGCTGCGCGATTATCAAGAGATTGAGCAGGCCGTTTTCGCTCGCGAAAACTTGCGGCTCAGCGAGGGTATTCGCGCTGATCGTATTCGCGGTCGCGCAAAACACTCCGAACGCCGCGCATAATGATAGCGTTGCGGCTGACGCCGCGCTGAACGCGCTCTCGCCCATGTCAACCCCTCGAGTCGCTGTCAATACGAGCTGTCCGACGTCCGGACGAGCTTTATAAAATACCTTTACTATTTACCCTACTATTAAGGCGTAACATGCGCCAAAAAGCAATCCCTTAAATTTAATATATGATCACAAGCGTGGTCACGTTGCTCAGCAGGGCATAAAACATTTTTTGGGAAAACTTCGTAACGCCGCCTCAAAATGGAGCGCCGGCGTCTCGCCGCCTCGGCGAGCGAGACGCGCGCCCTCCCAGCAAGTGCGCACCCGCTCAGTCCTTCTCCGGCTCCCCGCGCAGCACCGCGAACGGCGTCGCCTCGGGCTCCGGCTCGGCGGGCGGCTCGAACGCAACGCCGGGCTTGCGCGGATAGGGGTCGAGGCCGAGGGCGAAGAATTCCGCGGCGAGCGCGCCGAGGTCGATCTTGCCGTCGACGATCGGATCGGGCTCGTCCTCGTCGGCCAGAGAGAATATCTCCGGCTCCTCGGACGGCCGCCGCCCCTCGCGCGCGTCGTCACGGGGGGCGAAGCGGACGTCGATCTCTTCCTCGACCGCCGCCGGAAACGGATCGAGCGTGACGACGCAGGTCTGGGTCAGCTCGCCCTCCACCGCGCCGGTTACGCGGGCGCCGCCCTTGGCCGCCCGTTTCACGGTCAGCCTCGCGCGGAGCCGCTCGATCGAGAGCAATTTCAGGAACGCCGCCAGCGCCGCGCGCTCGCCCACGCTGGCTTCGATGGTCACGGTTTCGCCGTCCCTCGGAATCGCGTCGACCCTTACGATCCGGCTCAGCGGCTCCTGCATGTCAACCTCCGGCGAGCGCGCCATCCGGGTAGCGGAACCGTCCGGTGGCGAAATCCTCGAGCGGCGTCTGCCCGAGCGCCGCGTCGACCGCAACGACATAGCCGGCGAGCGCGGCCGCTTTCGGCGCGCCGCCCGGCGCGCCGTAGACGTTGCGCGCGAGCGCCGCCGCGAGATCGGCGCGCGAGCCCGAATCGAGCGCCGCCGCATAAGCGGCGTTGCGGCCGTAGAAGGCCTTTTTCATCGCCTTCAGGCGCTTCGAGACGGGCGCGTCGCTCAGCGCCTGCTCGCGCAGCGTGTCGTCGAGATGCATGAAGACGGCGTTGACCAGATCCTGCGCGATATCGTCGCCGAGGCCGCCGATGGCGCCGAGGCGGCGCAGCACGAGGCCGACATGCAGCGCAAACAGCTCGAACCGCCCGTCGACCCTGTCCGGCGCCTCCAGCGCGAGATAGAGCGCGGGCCGCCGGGACGCGGCCACGATCTCGCTGCGAAGCGCATCGATGAGGGCGAGGCTGGCGCGGCGTGCGCGCCATCGGGCAAGAAACATCGTGAAACGCGCCTTGTCGCGACATTGGCGGTCATCCGGCGCCGCCTTGCATTTGTCCGGTCGCTTGGGTTAGGCATCCGCGATCGCGCTGGCAAGATGAAAAACCGGCGCGAGCATACGGAGAACGGAATGGGCTTGAAGCCTGAGGCCTATCGCCGCGCTGCGCGGGGCGCGATGCTCGCCGGCGCCCTGTCGCTGGCTTCCGCGCTCGGCGGCTGCTTCGGCTACGACGGCGACTTCGACCGCGGCTATCAGGTCGACGACCTGACGCTGTCCCAGATCAAGGTCGGGGCGACGACCAAGCCGCAGGCGCTGGCCCTCCTCGGCACGCCATCGACCACCTCGACCGTCGGCGGCGACGCCTGGTACTACATCGGCCAGAAGATGCATCGCGCGCTCGCCTTCATGCCGGTGCAGATGACCGACCAGCACGTGCTCGCCGTCTATTTCGACAAGAGCGGCAGGGTCGACCGGATCGCCAATTACGGCATGCAGGACGGCAAGGTGTTCGACTACGTCTCCCGCACCACGCCGACCGGCGGCACGGAACCGGACTTCCTGCGCAACATGATGGGCGGCCTGTTCCGCTGGACGTGAGGCGTCCGGCGGCGCTGGACGCGAATTCGGACTGTCGTGTTTCGTTTTCCAGAATACCGATTGCGCGGCTGTCCAATCGCTTTGGAGTCCGGCTTAAGGGCCTTTCGAAGCGAAGCGCAATGTTTGAACATGCTGGGTAGCGACTGTGAGATTCGCGGAGCCGGAGCGCTCTCGAGCCCTGTCGTCACGGAGCCCGTTGCATGAAGGTGGCTGGGTTGTTTGCGGGCATCGGCGGCCTCGAGGTCGGCCTCCGCGATTGGGGACATGAAGCGTCTCTGCTTTGCGAGATTTGGGCGCCGGCGCGCGCCGTTCTCGCCGTGCGATTCCCGAACACCGAAATCGCAGACGACGTGCGGCGCCTCGATAGCCTGCCCTACGATGCAGAATGTCTGGTCGCCGGTTTTCCGTGTCAGGACCTGAGCCAGGCCGGTATGACAGCAGGCATCGGCGGCCGGCGGTCGGGCCTCGTGGGCCACATCTTCCGGCTGCTGGATCGCCGGCGAACGCCTTGGGTGATTCTCGAGAACGTATCGTTCATGTTGCATCTCGACAAAGGCGACGCCTTGCGAACCCTGGTCGAGGCGTTCGAGCAGCGCGGTTACCGTTGGGCCTATCGAGTCGTGAACGCGCTGGCGTTCGTCCCCCAGCGCCGCGAACGCGTGCTCTTCGTTGCGACAACGACCGATGCGGACCCGGCGGACGTCCTGCTCGTCGACGACGTCGCGCCGCCGGCGTTTCAAACGTCGCTCGCAACGCGAGCCAACGGCTTCTACTGGACCGAGGGAATCCGCGGCCTCGGCTGGGCGGCGGACGCCATTCCGACATTGAAAAACGGCTCGACGATCGGCATCGCGTCGCCGCCGGCAATCCTGTTGCCGAGCGGCGAAGTCGTGACGCCCGATATTCGCGATGCCGAGCGACTACAGGGATTCGCCGCAGGGTGGACCGCGGAAGCCGAGACGGTCGCGCGCCCGTCGTTGCGTTGGGCGCTGGTGGGAAACGCGGTTACGGTTCCCGTCGCGCGCTGGCTCGGCGAGCGGCTTGCGCGGCCGGGAACCTACGAACCCATCCGCGATCGGAACGAGATTGTTCAAGGTCGCTGGCCTCGCGCGGCGCGATACGACGGCGAGCGGCGTATTTCCGTCGAAATCGGCGCCTATCCCGTCTGGCGCGACCGGGCGGCGCTCGCCGATTTCCTGCAATTCAAAGGGAAGCCTTTGTCCGCGCGTGCGACGAAAGGCTTCCTCGATCGCACGAAGCGGGGCTCATTACGATTCCCGCCCGGCTTCCTGGACAGAGTCGGGCGCCATCTGACGCGCATGGAAGGCGGTTTGACGGCTTTTCCCGGCGTGCCACGAGACCGACGCGTCGCGGCAGAATGAAGACTGACGCTGCACGCAGCGCACTGATGGCGCGCGTGCGCCAGAGCGGAACCGCAGCAGAAAACATCGTCGCCGGAATCTTGCGAGATCTTGGATGCGGTTACCGCCGAAACGTGCGCGCCCTGGCGGGATCGCCGGACTTTGCCAATCGCAGGCGAAAGTGGGCGGTCTTCGTCAACGGATGTTTCTGGCATCAACATACCGGTTGCAGGCGCGCGACGAAGCCGAAGGCCAATGCCGACTTCTGGAAGCAGAAGTTTTCCGACAATCGGCGCCGCGACGCCCGAGCCATCCGTGCGCTCAGGCGCGAGGGATTCAGAGTCGTCGTCGTCTGGGAATGCGAGACGGAAAAGCCGGACGTTTTGGTTGCCCGTCTTTCCGCTATCCTCGAGGCGATGCGGGTAGAAGCTCAAAATCCAGCATCAGCGGCGCATGGTCCGAGACCTCGTCGGGCAGAACGCGGAAGTCGCGCACCTCGACGCCAGGGCTGACGAACGCGTAATCGGCGAAACGCTCCGGCCGCGGGTAAAGGCTCGTGCGGGTCGAGGAGACGCCGTATTCCGCGACGAGATTGCGGAATCCCGCCTCCGCGAGCATTCTCATGCTCGTCGCGTCCGGCGCGAGGTTGAAGTCGCCGCAGAGCAGGAAAGGCTCACGCCGACTGCAAAGGAAATCGAGAAGCCGCCGCGACTGGGCGAGTCGGTCGGGGCTGTCGCCCTTGCCCTGTCCGTTCCACAGCCCGTGGAAACTCATGACGCCGAGGAGACCTTGCGGCGTCCTCACGGTCACGAACTGCACGTTGCGGGCATGATGGCCGATGTCGCCTTCGGGGATGTCGCCGCGCTCGCGGTGGACGAAGACGTCGCCGGACTCGACGACCTCCAGCTCCTTGGAAACCAGGGTCATCAGCCCGTAGCCGTCGAGGTGATGCGGGTGGAAGAAGACCGCGTGCCTGTCGAGCAGCGCGCCGATCGCCTGCTTGCCGGTGACCATGATCGTGTCCTGAGCAAGCGGCCGCCCACCTGCGGGCGCGCCTTCGAGCCCCTCGTAGGGCGCCGACCAAATCTCCTGCAAGCAGACGAAATCGGCGTCGCGGTGCGCATCCAGGAAGGCGAGGAGCTTCGCCTCGCCGGCGCGACCGCCCCAGGCGTTGAGACAGATGAGCTTCATCGGAAGTAGTTGTCCATGAAAAGGAAAAAGCGCATTCTGCTTACGTCGCGAGGCTTCCGATGGCCGAAAGCTTCGAGGAACGAAAATCGAAGTCGAACGCGAGGAGGACGGGCGCCGGCTTGCTGAAGCGCAACCGCTTCCCGGCGCTCTCGCTCATGACGGCGCCGAGGCCGAGGCAAGGACACAGGCCGTCGCCGGCCTTTCCAACCGCGTCCTCGAAGCCGTCAACGGCGACGCCCGGGCCGCCAGGCGCAAGGCTGAAGGCTACCGAACCAGACGAAATCTCAAAGCCATCGCCCGCCTCGTCGCCGGTGACGTCCCGGCAAATTGACCCCCCGAAATAGCGACGAGCCGGCGAGGCGCCACGCCTTGCCACGGCCCACGCGGACGGGCGCCTGCGCACGGACGCGAACGGAGCGGAAAATCGGGCGCGCCGGACGGCGACGGGGCATGACAGGCGCGACGCCGCTGCGCTATGCCTCGCCGCGATGTTCTGCGCGACGCTTCTGACCCTGTTCCCCGCCATGTTCCCCGGCCCCCTCGGCCAGTCGCTGGCGGGCGACGCCCTCGCGCGCGGCCTCTGGTCGCTCGAGGCGCGCGACATTCGCGAGCACGGGCTCGGAAGACATCGGGCGGTCGACGACACGCCGGCCGGCGGGGGACCCGGCATGGTGATGCGCGCGGACGTGATCGCGGCGAGCCTCGACGCAGCCGCGCCGCCGGACGATCCGCGCGCGAAGCTGATCATGAGTCCGCGCGGACAGCCGTTCACGCAACGGCAGGCGCGCGAATGGGCGGCGGGCCCGGGCCTCGTCATCCTCTGCCCGCGCTTCGAGGGCGTGGACGAGCGGGTGATCGAAGGCCGCAGGCTCACGGAAGTTTCAATCGGCGACTATGTCCTGTCGGGCGGCGAGATCGCGGCGCTGGCCATCCTCGACGCCTGCGTCCGGCTGATCCCGGGGGTCATGGGTAAGCCGGAATCGGGCGCCGAGGAGAGTTTCGAGGCCGGCCTGCTCGAATACCCGCATTACACCCGTCCGCGCGCCTGGGAGGGCCGACTGATCCCCGAGGTGCTGCTGTCGGGCGACCACGCCAAGATCGCGGCTTGGCGGCGAGAGGAATCGGAGCGGATCACACGCGAGCGGCGGTCGGACCTCTGGGAGCCTTGACGCCCTCCGCCGCCTCGGACGCGTTTCCCGCTCCCGAAGCGCCTCTCGACGCAGCCGGAATCCCCACTCAAATCGGGTGCGTCCCATCGTTGAAGACGATGTCCGTGATGTGGTGCAGAACCTCCGCAACGTCGTGACCCGAAGCGCCGGTGAACTGCAGCGTGGTTACGTTTCCATTCGTCGCGATGTGAACGTCGGCCATGTTCCGCGACTCGAGGTCGACCGTCGACGCGTTCGCTCCGCCCCAGATCGTATCGTTGCCGCCGTTCTTGCTGTCGAGGTCGAACAAGGCCGCGTTCGTCACGGGGTCCGATTCGTACCCGAAAACGAGCTCCTGGTTCCCGCTTCCGGCATAAAGCGTTTGCTGCCCGAAGCCGGCGTAGAGGGCGTCGCGTCCCGCTCCTTCCACCAGCCAAGCCTGCTGCGCCCCGTCGGCGATCGGTTCCGCGGAACGGCTCGGCACGGTCGAGCCATGGAGCCAAACGGCAGCTGCCCGAGCGGCGTCGAGGCCGCCTCGTGATCGCATTCCACGCGGACCGGGCCGAAGAAACCGTCGAGATCGACGCCGCCCGGCGGCGTCCCGGCGGCAACCAGGGATTGCTTACCCGACAGGCGAGCGGAAGGTGATCACGAATCGCGGCTCATGCCCTTCAGCATGAACGCTTTCCGTCAGAGCACAAAACCTCAACTGCCGTTTGTAGGCTCGTCGGTCCTGGCTCCGAAGCCGACGCGTCGTGCGATCACGGCGTGGCGGAGCGCGCGTTCGGCGTCGTGGTTGGTCGGCGGCAGGTTCGGGTCCGAGACGAAGGCAATGACGGAGTCCCAGTCGTTGAGGATTTCACCGGCGAGATCGCGAACCCTCTTTTCGATCTCATGGCTGGCGAGGCGAAAGAACGCCGCCTCGAATCATGCTCCAAGCCGAATCCGACAACCCTCCCGACGCAAGCCCTTTTTTCGCCCCCTCAATGAGCCGGTGTATATCTCAACGTCCGTGACGCCAGCCTGCCATCATTTACGCAGAAATTTTCCAATTAAAAGATGCCTGATAATAAGCTCTCTGAGAATGGAATCCTCGGAGTGATTAATCTCTATTGGCATAAGATGCCCCCGCAAACTACTTATTAATAATAATATATGAATAATAAAGCGTGTGCAAAAAGATTTTACTTAATCGTCCGCCTGCTTCATTCATCTCGACTGTCCGTTCGAACATCGACCCGCTGAGCCAGAAGATTCGTGCGTTCGCGCCAGGCCGACGCGAGTCGATTGTCCTTTCTGAACCCGTCTTCTACCCGCCGAACACCCGCCCGAAAATCGTGTCCACATGCTTGAGGTGGTAGCCGAGGTCGAACAGCGCCTCCAGTTCGGCGGCGGACACCGCCTTCGCCACGTCCCTGTCCGCCTTCAGCAGCGTCAGGAAATCGCCTTCGCCGCGCCAGACCGGCATGGCGTTGCGCTGAACCAGCGTATAGGCGTCCTCGCGCGAGACGCCCTTCTGGGTCAGCGCCAGCAGCACGCGCTGCGAGTGGATGAGCCCGCCGAGCCGGTCGAGGTTCTTGCGCATGTTTTCGGGATAGACCACCAGCTTGTCGACGACGTTCGCGAGGCGCGCGAGCGCGAAGTCGAGGGTGATGGTGGCGTCCGGGCCGATCATGCGCTCGACCGAGGAATGCGAGATGTCGCGCTCGTGCCACAGCGCGACATTCTCGAGCGCCGGCGTCACCGCCGAGCGCACCATGCGGGCGAGGCCGGTCAGGTTCTCGGTCAGCACCGGATTGCGCTTGTGCGGCATGGCCGACGAGCCCTTCTGGCCTTCCGAGAAGAACTCCTCGGCCTCCAGCACTTCGGTGCGCTGAAGGTGGCGGATTTCGGTCGCGAGCCGCTCGACCGACGAGGCGACGACGCCGAGCGTCGCGAAAAAGGCCGCGTGCCGGTCGCGCGGGATCACCTGGGTCGAGACCGGCTCGGGCGTCAGCCCCAGCCTCTCCGCCACGTGCTCCTCCACCCGTGGGTCGACGTTGGCGAAGGTGCCGACGGCGCCGGAAATCGCGCAGGTGGAAATCTCCTCGCGCGCGGCGGCGAGCCGGGCGCGGGCGCGGGCGAATTCGGCGTGGGCCAGCGCGAGCTTGACCCCGAACGTGGTCGGCTCGGCGTGGATGCCGTGCGAGCGGCCGATGGTCGGGGTCAGCTTGTGCTCGAAGGCGCGGCGCCGGATCGCGGCGAGCAGCGCGTCGACGTCGGCGATGAGCAGGTCGGAGGCGCGGCGAAGCTGCACGGCGAGGCAAGTGTCGAGCACGTCCGAGCTCGTCATGCCCTGATGGACGAAGCGCGAATCCTCGCCGATGAATTCGGCCAGATGCGTCAGAAAGGCGATGACGTCGTGCTTGGTCACGCGCTCGATGGCGTCGATGCGCTCGACGTCGAATTTCGCCGCGCCGCCCTTCTCCCAGATCGCCCGGGCGGCCTCCTTCGGAATCACCCCCAGTTCCGCCATCGCCTCGCAGGCGTAAGCTTCGATCTCGAACCAGATGCGAAAGCGCGTCTCGGCCGACCAGACGGCGACCATCTCGGGACGGGAATAGCGGGGGATCATGGCGACACTGCCTAGCTCAACGAGCACCAACGTCTAGACCACTGCGACCTTGGAAGCGAGCCGGCATGGACGCGAAATTCCTGCGCCGCCCTCGGCTCATCGCCGCGAATTAACCTTGTGATTATGACACAGAGAGAACATACAAAGGATGGAGGCTCCGTAGTGGCACACGGTTCGAAAATCGAGTGGACTGATCACACGTTCAATCCGTGGACCGGATGTACAAAGGTCTCGCCCGGGTGCGATCATTGTTACGCCGAAGCTTGGGCAAAACGATCCGGTCTAGTGCAATGGGGCAATCATCCGCGCAAACGTACTACGTCTGACTACTGGAAGAGTCCCAGAATTTGGAATAGGAACTCGGAACATTTTGAAGCCGTTCACGGACATCGTCAGCGGGTCTTTTGCGCATCCTTGGCTGATGTTTTTGATAATAAAGTTGATTCTAATTGGCGGTCTGACCTTTTTGAACTTATCGAGAGCACACCGCGACTGGATTGGTTACTCCTCACAAAGCGTCCTTCGAATATAGAAGAAATGCTACCATCTAATTGGGGAGACGGATACTCAAATGTATGGTTGGGACTAACCGCTGAAGATCAAACTGCATTCGATCAACGCTGGAATCATCTTGCAAACATTCCCGCCGTTACTCGTTTTGTTTCTTACGAGCCAGCGATCGGCAGGCTTTCGATCAACGGTGTCAAACTTTTGCCTGATTGGCTTATAGTTGGCGGGGAGAGTGGAGCGCGGGCTCGCCGCGCAAGGCCGGACTGGGTCCGATCAATAATCAGTGAATGTCAGCGGTTAGGGGTCAAACCGTTTATGAAGCAGTGGGGTACCTATTCGAGCAATCCGCTAGTATCCGAATTAGGCTTTTCGGAAGATGAAGCCCGAGCCATAGATGGGTATGGCAAGGGCGGCAGTATGGTTGACGGTCAAATTGTTCGAGAATTCCCGAAAACAACGCTGCTCACGAACCACGCAGCCGAAGTTGCTTAGTTATTGTGGGTGGAATGGTGTCTAAAAATAAGTATAATTGGCGAAGTGGGGCTACACTTGAAGATCACTCTCGCAGGAAACTCAAAGTTATTAGAGAATATTTCTCTGATTACCTCTCAATACGATGCCAGCTCCCTCAGAGAGGGAGCTTCCGTCTCGCAATAGTTGATGGTTTTTCAGGCGGCGGGAGATATTCTTGCGGAACAGCAGGCTCGCCCATATTGTTCATCGAGGAATTGCGAGCCTCAACTATAGCCCTTAATCTTGGGCGGGTGGCAAAAGGCCTCAAAGAAATTCAGATTGAATGCCTCTTGATATTTTGCGATGACGATCCGTGTGCAATCGATTCTCTTAGAGAGAACGCTGAGCCGCTACTCGCCGAGATTAAAGAATGCGTCCCAAAACTTTATATCCATAACGAATATCTGAATAGCGACTTTACTGATGCATATCTAGATATAATACGCATCATTCAACAAGGCTCGTTCCAGAATCTAATTTTTAACCTGGATCAATACGGCCATAGCGCAGTTCCCCTTTATCGTCTTGTCGATATTATGGCAATTTCGCGATCTGTCGAAATATTTTATACTTTCGCAATCCAAGCCCTAATCTCTTTTCTTGATAAGGGTAATCCATCTTCACTACAGAAGAAGTTGAATTTTCTGGGTCTAACTCGCCCTGAATTGCAAGCGCTGGAGCAGCAGTTAACTCGCCACGAATGGCTTGGCGCGGCCGAGCGGCTTGTTTTCGAAACATTTAAGAGCAGCGCTGCATACGTTAGTCCCTTTTCTATCAACAATCCGGATGGGTGGAGGTACTGGCTTCTACATTTCGCGAATTCATTCCGCGCTCGTCAAGCCTACAATAATATCTTGCATAAGAATAGCGGTGAGCAGGCTCATTTTGGTCGCTCTGGCCTAAGTATGCACAGTTACGATCCGTCAAAAAATGGCCAGCTTTACCTTTTTGATGGCTCAGCCAGACAGTTAGCATTAGAGCAGCTTTATGACGATATTCCGAGAGTTGTCAGTTCAACCGGTGATGCGATGCCCGTCGGTGAATTTTATGAAGGGATTTACAATACCACACCCGCTCACTCTGATGATATTAACAGCTCAATGATACAAAACGAAGACATTCAGATCGTAACCGCAAATGGCGGGGAACGTCGAACCGCGGCAAACATAAATCCATTGGATATCATCAGGCTTAGAAAACAACGCAGCTTTTTTCCTATCTTTCGACGCGGACAGAAACACGATGAATGACCGCGTGACGAGCATTTAAGTTACGGCAAAAGAAAATAATACAAATAATTGCGTAAATTGTATCGTATATATTTGCAAAACGCGCTCTAAAGGCAATAGTGTCAACGTAAGGTGAGTCATGCCGTCACGCAGCGTCGATGTCATCGTTCTGGGCGCCGGCATGGTCGGCGTTTCGGCCGCGCTGGCGCTCCAAGCGCGCGGGGCGACCGTCACCCTCGTCGACCGTCACGGCGAGGCGGGGGACGAGACGAGCTTCGGCAACGCCGGTCTCGTCCAGAGCGAGGCGGTCATCCCCTATACGCTTCCCAGCGATCCGGCCGCGATCGCCAGCGCCGCGCTGAACCGCGACCCGCGCGCCCACGTCCGCTACGCCGCGATGCCGGCCAGCGCCCCGGCGCTCTGGCAATATTTCCAGTTCTCCAACTCGCCGCGGGTCGCCGAGACCGCCGCCGCGATGAAGCCGCTCGTGTTCGGGGCGGCGGAGGCGCACCGAAAGCTCGCCGACGAGGCCGGCTGCGGCGACCTCCTGCGGCCGACCGGGTGGATCAAGGTCTGGCGGACGGCCAAGGGCGAGGAGCAGGCGCGCCGCGACGTCGAAGACCTGAAGCGATACGGCGTCGTGGCCGATTTCCTCGATCGCGACGGGTTGACGGCGCTCGAGCCCCATGTCGGCGCAGTGGGGCGCGGCGCCGCGCATTTCCCCGATCCGCTGAGCACGCCCGATCCGCAGCGGCTCGCGCGCGCCTACGCCGCGCTGTTCGTTTCGCGCGGCGGCCGGTTCGAGAAGGGCGACGCGATGACGCTCGAGCCCGCCGCGGCCGGCTGGATGGTCACGACGGAAGCGGGCCGCGTTTCCGCGCGCAACGTCGTGATCGCGCTCGGGCCGTGGTCGAACGATCTCGCGCGCGCGCTCGGGCTCGCGCTGCCGTTCTTCGTCAAGCGCGGCTATCACCGGCACTACGAGCCGAGGGGGAACGCGTCCTTGAACCGGCCGGTGCTCGACCTCGAGAAGGGCTATCTGGTCGCGCCGATGACGCTCGGCCTCAGGCTCACGACCGGGGCCGAGTTCGCCCGTCCCGACGACCCGCCTTCTCCGGCGCATATCGACCGGCTGGAGCCGTTCGCGCGCGAGATGTTTCCCATCGGCGCTGCCAAGGAGGCGGCGCCGTGGCTCGGCCGGCGGCCCTGCCTGCCGGACATGCGCCCGATCGTCGGCCCCTTCCCGGGCAAGCCCGGCCTGTGGCTCGATTTCGGTCATCACCATCTGGGCCTGACCCTCGGGCCGATCACCGGGCGGCTGTTGGCCGAGATGATGACCGGCGAGACGCCCTTCGTCGACCCGGCGCCGTTCCGGGCCGAACGATTTGGTTGACGGGCCTCCCCTTCCCGACTCTCCGGGACTCGCTTATCTAGGGGTAGCCCGACATCTGAGCGCGGCGGCCGACAAGCAGGGAATGACAGGAATGGCGTCTCGCGACGAGGTGATGGCGGCGCTCGCCAGAGTTGCCGGACCGGACGGAAAGACGCCCCTGCCCGACTCGGGCGCCGTCTCCGGCCTTACCCTCCGCGACGGCAAGGTGTTCCTCGCCATCGTCGTCGACCCGGACCGGGCCAAGGCGATGGAGCCGATGCGCGCCGCGGCGGAAGCGGCGATCAAGGCCGTTCCCGGCGTCGCCGGCGCCGTGGTCACGCTCACGGCCGAAGCGGCGCGCGCGGTCGCGGGCGGGGCTCAGGGGCATGGCCACGCTCACACCGCCCAAACCCCGCGCGCCGGGCGCGCGGCCCAGCCGATTCCCGGCGTCAAGCACATCATCGCGGTCGCCTCGGGCAAGGGCGGCGTCGGCAAGTCCACCGTCGCGTGCAATCTCGCGGTCGGCCTCGCCAAGCTCGGCCTCAGGATCGGAGTGCTCGACGCGGACCTGTTCGGCCCGTCGATGCCGCGGCTGTTCGGCCTCTCCGCCAAGCCCGACGTCGCCGCAGACGGCCAAAAGCTCGTTCCGCTCGAAGCCTACGGCGTCAAGGTGATGTCGATCGGCTTCCTGATCGACGAGGGCGCGCCGGTCGTCTGGCGCGGGCCGATGGTGATGTCCGCCCTGACCCAGCTTCTGCGCGAGGTCGCCTGGGGAGACCTCGACGTGCTGGTCGTCGACATGCCGCCCGGCACCGGAGACACCCAGCTCACCATGGCCCAGAACGTGCCGCTGTCGGGCGCGGTGATCGTCTCGACCCCTCAGGATCTGGCGCTCATCGACGCGCGGCGCGGCATCGCGATGTTCAAGCAGGTGCAGGTGCCGCTGATCGGCATCGTCGAGAACATGAGCTACTTCCTCTGCCCGCATTGCGGCGGCCGCACGGACGTCTTCTCGCACGCGGGCGCCAAGCGCGAGGCGGAGACGCTCGGCGTCCCGTTCCTCGGCGAGGTGCCGCTCGACATCGCCATCCGCGCCAATTCCGACGACGGCCGCCCGGTCGTGGCCTGCCTCGCCGACAGCGCTCACGCCGGCGCCTTCGTCGAGATCGCGCGCCGTGTGGCCGAGACGCTCGAAACCGGCGCCCCGGGCGCGAAGCCCGCCCCGCGCATCCGCTTCGTTTGACGCGGGCCTGGGCTCTACCGAGGAGGGAAGCGGACGTGGCTTGGCCGACAGACATCGTCGTGAAGAATGAGGGGCGGAATCTGGAGATCGCGTTCGACGACGGCGTGACCGTCGGCATCGCCGCCGAGCGCCTCAGGGTCGAGAGCCCGAGCGCCGAGGTCCAAGGCCATTCGCCGAGCGAGAAGCGGACGGTCACGGGCAAGGAAAACGTCCGCGTCGTCGATATCGAGCCGATCGGCAATTACGCGATCCGGATCGTGTTCGACGACGGCCACAACACCGGCCTCTACGCCTGGGATTATCTGCGCAAGCTCGGGACCGTCACGCCTGCGGCATGACGAGCCTCCGGAGGGGCGGCGTCTCGCCGCCCTGGGCGGCCTCGGAGCGAGCGTTCGTAAACTTGCTCAGAACCGCGCGAACACCGTGCCGGCGATCTCGCACTGGAAGCTTTCCAGGGCCTGTGAGACGGTCTTGACGTCCGCAACCTTGGTCCGGTTCCGCCGGCCGAGCAGAATGGCGGACCCCACCCGCGAAGCCACGACATAGGCGTCGGCGCTGTCGAGCGCCGCCGGGGTGTCGTAAATGACGACGCCGTAGTTGCGCTGCGCATTCTGGGACAGGTTGAGGAATTCCTTCGAGCTGAGCAGTTCCTGGGGATGGGGCGCCGTGGCGCCGGCGACCAGAAGCGAGAGGCCCGGCACGATGTCGACGGCGACCGGCGGCGCGTGCGCATCGCTGCGGGTCAGCGCCTCGACCAGTCCTTCGGTCTTGGGGTCGACGCCGAAAAGCGACCCAAGCCTGGGCTTTCTGAGGTTCGCATCGACCAGGAGAGTCGGAACGGCCATCTGGGCGAAGGACAACGCAAGGTTCGCGGCGAAATAGGTCGCCCCGACCCCGGCGTTCGGGCCGATGACCGCAAAAGCGTTCTTACCCTGGGAAAGGGCGCCGGTCGCCAGCGCGGAACGAATAGACCGGAAGGCTTCCGCGCCGGCGCTGAACGGCTGAAAGCCGACCACGAGCTCGCGCGAAAAGCGGGCTTCGTCCCCGCCGAAGGTCAGGACCGGATAGTTGTAGCGTTTGGACAGAGCCAGGAACAGACTGTCTCGCCGAACCAGCCCCAGCGTGATCGCCGCCTCGCCGAAGGTGAGGCCCTTGCGGCGTTGAAAGCCCCGAATGGCCTCGACCTGGGCGTCGCTCAAATTTCCGGCGGCGAGAATCTGCTGCTCGATCGGATCGACGCCGGAATGGACGGCGACCGCATCGGCCTCCGGCTGGCGGTTCGTATTCAAAGTCATAGGCTCATGCTTTCCTCAAGCGGATGGGTCGCCTTAGGCGGATGGGTCGCGACGCGCAAGGGCCGTGGCTGCGCCGCAAGGACATAGCCGGGTCTGCTTGTGCGACGCTATCCGCCCTTGCCGGCTAAAACAGGCGCTCGTTGACAATGATCGTGTCGTTGGGCCGCACCTGATCGTCGAGCGAGGCCGGGACTTCCTCGGTCTGCCCGTCCGCTGTCCTGCGCTTGATTTTCAGGCGCCAGTCCGACCCCAACTGGCCCAGGCCGCCGGCGATCGCGATCGCCTGTTGCACCGTGAGCGGGCGCGTCAGCTGAAACTCGCCGGTCTTCCCGACAAATCCGTAGACATAATAGAAGGGTGCGAGATCGACGTAAATCTCGTCGTTGTTTTCCACCAGGATGTGGTTCCCGTCGACTTTGCCGGAGATGATGTCCTTGCCGTCGAAACGTTTGACGATCTTTCCGTTCGGCCCCTGCCGTTGCAGAACTACGGTGGCGCCGGTGTCCTTCAGACCGCCGGCGCGTGCGAGGATCTGGGCCAGGGTCGTCGTCCGGTCGATCGTGTAGAGGCCCGGAGTCCCGACCTGGCCCTGAACGCTCACTTCCGCACCGAAATTGGAGATTTCAACCAGGACGTGAGGATCGGTGACGATCTGCCGCGCTGCGAGACGGCTCTCGATCGTGCGCGCCAGAGTGTCCTCCGTCAGGCCCGCCGCCTTGATCCGCCCGACATAGGGAAACTGAACGGTGCCGTCTTGCTCGACGCGCGAGCTGGTGTCCATATCCGGCTGGCTGACGACCTTGATCGTCACGACGTCGGATTTGGTCAGGACGCGACCGCCCGCGGCGTATGCCGGGCCGGCGGCCAGAAGCGCACACGCCAGCGCGGCCAAGCTCAGGGTGCGGATCCCAACCATTCGCAGTATCGTTTGCATTTTCGTGCTCCAAGTCCGGAGTCTCAATAGGGGTTGAAGTTGAGAGCCAGCAAGATCAAACTGGTGTTGTAGGTCAAAGTCGACTGGACGGATCTCGTATACTGGTAGCTCAGGTTGGCGGTGAGAAACGGCGAGATCTCGTATTTCACGTTCGCGCCCCCGCCAAACGTCCTCTGACTTTGGGTGTAGGTGTTCAGGATCGTGCTGACGAACGCCCGCGTGGCCGCTCCGGTGGAGTAGGTGGCCACGATATTTCCCCCGACCGTGACCTTCGGCGTTGCGCGATAGGCGAAGCCGGCGGTTGCGTTTTCCGTAATCTGAAGATTGCTGAGGACCGTCGTCGGCGCGGAAGCGAGACGCGATACGGCGGCCGTCAGGCTCAACTTCGGCGTCGCCGCCCACTGCACGTTGAATGAATATTGCGGAACAATCCCTTTCGGTACGCCGACTCCAAAGTAATCGTTCTCATGCCCGAGCACGCCAAACTGCGCGCTCAAAGCAAGGTTCGGCCCGAAATTTTTAGTATAAGTGGCCATAATCTGGTCAGTGGTTAACTTTTCAACCAGACCTGTCGTGTTTACCGCAGCTTGACGATTAGTGTAATCTGTTCCAGTCAAGGTCGCGAGAACTTGAAGACTGTTCGTTTCCGAAATTGTATAGCTGACGCCTGCGGCGACAAACACAGACCGGTAGTTATTCACCTTATCCAGAGCCGCAGAATTCTGCGAATCGGTGTAACCGCTGTTTAATATCCCCGAAAATTCTCCACTTATAAAGCACTTTGCGTTTTCGTTCGCAGACACAGTCGTCAAGGTGTTGATAACGTTGACGCCGAGTTGCTGCCCCGGCAGCGACGGCGCGGAATTGTAGGACGCCTTCAGGCTTCCGGCGCATTTCGACCCATACGTGAAGTTATCGCCGATATCGGCCGAGCTGTGCGCCGTATTGTACCGGTCGTTGTTCAGATAGCGGTACATTCCCCAGGATCCGTCGGCGAAAAACTGCTGCCCGCCGACCTCGTTCTTGAAAGAGGCGCCATAGGTGGAGATCGACTGCATCGCGCCGACCGGCCGCCCACGGGCAAAAGCGCTCGCGCCGGCGCCTGTCGGGATGTTCAAAAAATTGCTGTTGTAGCCAGCCGATTCCGTCATATGCAATTGCAGCGGCAGATCGCGCCAGTTCTCCGGCAGGCGTGGAAAAACTTCCGTCACGGCCGGAAGGGCCGGCGAAACCAGCGGCCAGCTCGCCAAAGACACTTCGTCGGCTCGCGAAGCGGCCAAGCCCGCAAGCGCAGCGATCGCTCCGAGCGGCAGGACTGCGCCCCGAATCATCAGTCTCCATCGCTCCGAAGCGCGTTCACTCGCATGGACTCCTTGCGGCGCACCGCAATGCGCCCGGCTCGGCCGGCATTCCCGGGGCCGCTGCCCTCGAACGCCAATCGGCCTCACCCTCAGAAAGCTAGCATCAATTCGTTCCAAAGCCAGCCGCCTCGCCGGCTATCGGCGACCTCCCGGCCAAACAGCGTCGCTCCGTGCTCTCGTCTCGCCCCCCTCCTGATTCCGGCCCTCCGCGGTCGTCCCGTCAACGCTGCCGATCTCCGCCCCTGCTTCACCCAGGGCTTCCGCGCGAAACGGCGGCGGACTCCTCCTTAGCCATATTCCGCATGGCGCGACAAGGTTACAAAAGCCACACCGCGGGCGAAATCGCGCCTCGAGCGCGCCTGGACATGGCCGTCTGGACGGCTCGCGGCGTGTTGGGCTAGCGTCGGATCGACGCGATTTTTCGGGGAACACGCATGAAATCGCATTACCGCGCCGTCGTGATCGGGGGCGGCGTCGTCGGCGCTTCGGTCCTTTACCATCTTGCGAAGTTCGGCTGGACCGACGTCGCCCTGATCGAGCGCTCCGTGCTGACGGCAGGTTCCTCGTGGCATGCGGCCGGCGGGTTCCATGCGCTCAACGCCAATCCGAACATGGCGATTTTGCAGGCCTACACGATCGACCTGCTCAAGGAGATCGAGGCCGAATCGGGTCAGGCGATCGGCATGCACATGACCGGCGGCATCCACGTCGCCTCGGCGCCCGAGCGATGGGAATGGCTTCAGGCGAACACGCGCCGCTTCCAGGCGATCGGGATCGACGACGTCCGCCTCGTGACGCCCGAGGAGATCGAGGCGGCCTGCCCGATCATCGCCATCGACGGCGTGCTCGGCGGCATGTGGGCCGACCGGGAGGGCTACGTCGACACCACCGGCACGGTCTGGGCCTACGCCGGCGCGGCAAAGAAACGCGGCGCCGAAGTCGTCGAGCACAACCGCGTGCTCGATTTGATCCAGCGGCCCGATCAGACCTGGGACGTCGTGACGGAAAAGGGGACGATCAACGCCGAGCACGTCGTCAACGCCGCCGGCCTTTGGGCGAAGCAGGTCGGCCGCATGGCCGGGCTCGAGCTGCCGGTCTCGCCGCTCGAGCACCACTATCTCATCACCGAGACGATCCCCGAGGTCGCAGCGCTGAAGACCGAAATGCCGATGGTCGTCGACCTCGAAGGCTACACCTACATGCGCCAGGACCAGAAGGGCATGCTGGTCGGCATCTACGAAACGAACCCGCAGCACTGGTCCATGGACGGCGCGCCGTGGGACTATGGGATCGAACTCCTGCAGGAGAATATCGACCGGATTTCCGACGAGCTCGAACTCGTCCACCGGCGCTATCCGGTCCTGGAGACCGCCGGGATCCGCAAATGGGTCAACGGCGCGTTCACCTTCTCCCCGGACGGCAACCCGCTCGTCGGCCCGATCGCCGGAAAGCGCGGCTACTGGCTCGCCTGCGGCGTGATGGCCGGCTTCCTCCAGGGCGGCGGCGTCGGCAAGACGCTGGCGGAATGGATGATCTACGGCGAGCCGGCCGAAGACGCGTTCGCCCTCGACATCGCCCGCTACGGGCCGCACACGGCCAATCGCGAATATATCCGCCAGACGACCGGCGAGTTCTACGCCCGCCGCTTCGTGATGACCTATCCCAACGAGCAATTGCCCGCCGGCCGGCCGCTGAAGACGACGCCGGCCTACGACGCGATGACGGCGGCGGGCGCCCGGTGGGGCCAAACCTGGGGCCTCGAGACCCCGCTCTATTTCGCCGCGCCGGGCTTCACGGAGAAGCCGACGCTCAGGCGATCCAACGCCTTCGACATCGTCGGGGCCGAATGCCGCGCCGTGCGGCAAGGCGTGGGGCTCCTCGATATCGCGCCGTTCGCGCGCTACGAGGTCACGGGCCCCGAGGCCGAGCGCTGGCTCGATTCGATGACCGTCGCCCGCCTGCCCAAGCCCGGACGGGCGAAGCTCGCGCCGATGCTGTCGGAGACCGGCAAGCTCATGGGCGACCTGACGGTCGTCAACTGGGGCGACGGCGCCTTCTGGATCGAAGGCTCCTACTATCTGCGCGCCTGGCACATGCGCTGGTTCGCCGGCCACATGCGCGCGGGCGTGACCGTCCGCGACATTTCCGACGACGTGATCGGCTTCTCGATCGCCGGGCCGAAGGCGCGCGCGCTGCTCGAGCGCGTCACCCATCAGGACGTCTCCAACGCCGCCATGCCGTTCATGGCGGCGGGAACGATCGATGTCGGCCTCGTCAGGGCCAAGGTTTCGCGCCTCTCGGTGGCCGGCGAGCTGGGCTACGAGATCAACTGCCGCGCGCTCGAGCATGGCGCCCTGCGGCGGACGCTGCTCGCCGCAGGGGGCGACCTCGGGCTCAAGGAATACGGCTACGACGCCCTCCTCTCGCTCCGCCTGGAGAAGAGCTTCGGCATATGGTCGGCGGAGTTCACCCAAGGCTATA
>CAIZGR010000473.1 GCA_903932535.1 uncultured Hyphomicrobiales bacterium
CATCGACTTCTCGGTGGACGGGTTCACCGCTCTTCTCCTTCACATCCCGTTCCTGATCGTCGTGTTCGGAATCGCGGCGCTCGGCTGGTGGCTGCACCGCTCCTGGAAGCTCGCGCTGTTCGTCGTCGTCGCCTTCCTCGTCATCGCCAATCTCGGCTACTGGGAGGCGACGGTGCAGACGATCTCGCTCGTCGGCTTCGCCACCCTCGCCAGCGTCGTCGTCGGCGTGCCGCTCGGCATCGCGTCGGCCCACCGGCCCTGGCTCTATGCCTTCATGCGGCCGCTGCTCGATCTCATGCAGACGCTGCCGACCTTCGTCTATCTCATCCCGACGCTGGTGCTGTTCCATCTCGGGTCCGCCCCGGGCCTGATCTCGACCGTGATCTTCGCCATCCCCGCGCCGATCCGGCTCACCCATCTCGGCGTCGTCTCCGTGCCCGCGACGCTGAAGGAGGCCGGCGAGGCCTTCGGCGCCACGAAGCGGCAGCTCCTGTGGAAGGTCGAGCTGCCCCATGCGATGCCGACGATCATGGCCGGCGTCACGCAATGCATCATGCTGAGCCTGTCGATGGTGGTGATCGCGGCGCTGGTCGGCGCGGCGGGCCTCGGCACGCCGGTGGTGCGGGCGCTCGGAACGGTCAACATCCCGATGGGCATCGAGGCCGGCATGTCGATCGTGCTGCTCGCGATCGTGCTCGACCGCGTGTTCCGCAGCCCCGAACGAAAGAACGCCTGATGTCCGCCGTCATCTTCGACCACGTCGACATCGTTTTCGGCGAAAGGCAGGCGGAGGCGCTCGCCCTCGTCGACAAGGGCGGGACCCGGGACGAAATCCTGAAGTCGACCAACGTGGTGCTCGGCGCGGCGGGCGTCGACCTCGTGGTGGAGCGGGGCGAAATCTGCGTGCTCATGGGCCTTTCCGGCTCGGGCAAGTCGACGATCCTGCGCGCCGTCAACGGCCTCAACAAGGTCGCGCGCGGCCGGCTGCTGGTGAAGCACGGCGAGGGCGCGATCGACGTCGCGCATTGCTCCGCGGGCGAGCTTCGGATGCTGCGCACGAGCCGCGTGGCGATGGTGTTCCAGCAGTTCGCGCTCCTGCCATGGCGGACGGTCGCGGAGAACGTCGCCTTCGGTCTGGAATTGCGGCGGACCCCGAAAGCGCAGCTCGACAGGATCGTGGCCGACAAGCTCGCCATGGTGGGCCTCACGCAATGGGCCGGCAAATACGCCCACGAGCTGTCCGGCGGTATGCAGCAGCGGGTCGGGCTCGCGCGCGCCTTCGCCACCGACGCCGACATCCTGCTCATGGACGAGCCGTTCTCGGCGCTCGATCCGCTGATCCGCAACAAGCTGCAGGACGAGCTGCTCTCGCTGCAATCTGAGCTGAAGAAGACGATCGTCTTCGTCAGCCACGACCTCGACGAAGCGATGAAGATCGGCAACAAGATCGCGATCCTCGAGGGCGGGCGCATCGTCCAATGCGGCACGGCGGAGGACATCCTGCTTCAGCCGGCCGACGCGTACGTGGCCGAGTTCGTCAAGCACATGAACCCGCTGAACGTGCTGCGCGGGCGCTCGCTGATGACGCCCGCGACCGCCCTCAGGCGCAAGGACGACGAAATGCTGCTCGACCGCGGCGGCCGGATCCGGCTCAGGCTCGATGGCGACGACCGGCCGCTCGGCGTGACGCTCGACGGACGCGCGGGCGCGATCGCCGTCGCCGATCGCGCCACCGGCCAGATCGCGGCGACCAATCCGGACGACGTCGACATCGTCGTGGCGCCGATCGACCTCAGGATGCGCTCGGCGATCGCGCTCAGGAGCTTTTCCGGCAATCCGATCGTGCTCGTGGACGAGCTCGGCCGCATGGCGGGCCTCTGCGGCGACGACGAGATCTACCGCGCCCTGCTGCAGCAGCGGCGGCCGGGCGCCTAATTCAAGACCGTGACGGGTGTGAAGGGGCCAAAACTTACACGGGCGGTGGGGTTTACACTGTTACGAATTTCTGCGAGTTTATACGTCTGAGAATGCTGCATTGCGATCGGCACGTCCGCGGTTGGGCCGGCATGAACGCGAGCCCGACACGTTCGATTCGTTCGGGCTCGGCAAATCGCGGCTTCTCTCGATGGGATTCGTGAGCGGGGGGACCTATGGCTCAGTATAGTTGGATCAATACGTCAGGCGGCGACTGGGCCACGGGGGCCAACTGGGACGGCGGCGGCGTCCCTGGCGCGGTCGATTTTGCGGCGATCACCGCAGCCGGAAATTACATGGTCACCGCGACCGACCAGGCCGCTTCCGGCCTCACGATCGGAACGAGTGATAATTCTACCATTTCTCTCACCATTTCGGGGACCTTCTCCCTCGACGGCTCCGGGAGCGTGACCAATTTCGGCCAGATTGTGCTGGCCGGCGCTACCGCTACCCTCGATGCCCAGGGCGCCATAACCAACAACCTGGGGGGAAGTATCGAGATTCAAGACGGCGTGCTCGCCGTCGGCGCATCGGGGCTGACGTTGAGCGGGGGGGGATACGTCTCGATCGACGGCGGCATGATCACGGCCGCCGCCGCGGCGACGTTCGAAAACGTCGACAATACCATCGTTGACTACGGCCAGATCGGCGACGCCAACCTGACCATCCAGAACGACTCTTCCGGCTTGATCCTGGCCGACCAGGCGGGCCAAACGCTGTCGCTCGCGCCGGGCGGCACGGTGATCAACGCAGGGACCATCGAGGCGGATCCCGGCATTATCGCACTCCACGGCGTCAAGGTTGAAAATACGGGTCAGGTCGGGGCGTCGGACGGGGGCACGGTGGCCCTTTCGGGCCACGCTGACCTTGTCGGCGGAACCCTGTACTCAAATACGGGCGGCGGGATCGAGGTCCTCGACACCGCGAAGTTCGACGGTTCGCAGACGGAAGGCGCGGTGACGCTGTCGACGGGCTCGACGGTGAAGGTCGACGACGGCGCAACCCTGACGATCGTCGGAACGGTGAACGACGCCGGCGCGACGATCGCGGTCAACGGTTCCAGCCACACGACGAACCTCGTTTTCGAGGGCGCGACCGGCAACGCCGGCACGATCCAGTTGTCGGATGCCGGGGTCACGACCAACTGGATCTCTTCCGACCAGGGCGGCTCCACGCTCGACAATTCCGGCGCGATCGCGGGCTCGGGCACGATCACCGGGGACGGCGGCCTCAAGCTGATCAACGAGGCGACGACCGGCGTCGTCAACGCGTCGGGAACCGGCGGACTGCAAATCCAGGACATGACCGTCGAGAACGCCGGCGTCATCGAATTGACCGGCCGGTTTATGAACATTTACGGATCGACGATCGACAACACGGTCGGCGGGACGACGAACAGCGGCGTGATCAAGGCGGCCAGCGGGGGCGGAGGCCTCTCGTTCACCGGAAACGACACGGTGCTCGGCGGCCGGATCGAGGCGAGCGGCGGCAACGTCTATCTCGGCGACACCGTCGACGTGGTCGGCGCGACGCTGTCTTCGTCGATCGGCAATGACATCGTCGTCAACGGAAACGCCACCATCGACGGCTCGCAGGCGCAGGGCGCCGCGACCCTGTCGGCGGGATCGAATGTTTATATCGAGAACGGCCACAGCCTCACGATCGCCGGGCCGCTGAACGACGCCGGCGCCACGATCCAGGTCGCCGGCTCCACCGCGACGACGAGCCTCGTGCTCGAGGGCGCGACGGTCAACGCCGGCAAGATCGACCTCGGGTCGCAATATTACGGAAACCAGATCGTTTCCGGCGAGTCCGGCTCCACCCTCAACAACACCGGCACCATCACCGGGGCCGGGACCATCACCGGCGAGACCCATGGGCTGACGCTGACCAACGCCGCCGCTGGCGTGATCGACGCCTCTGGTCTGAGCGGCGACGCCATGGTGATCCGGAACGTCACGCTGAAAAACGCCGGCCTGATCGAATCGAACGGCGGCGGGCTGGTCATCCAGTCTGCGACGATCGACAACACGGTCGGCGGAACGACGAACAGCGGCGAAATCTGGGCGTCCTTTGAACCGGTCGTGTTCTACAACTCGACCGTCGTGGGCGGAAAGATCGAGGCCGACGGCGCCGCCGTCTCATTCTCCCAGGTCAATTCGATCGTCGGAACGACCCTGTCGGCGTCGGGCGGCGGAGGGTTCGCGCTCACCGCGAATGCGACGCTCGACGGCTCGCAGTCGGCCGGCGCGGTGACCCTGTCTGCGGGAGCGAACCTTTCGGTCCAAGACGGCCTCAGCGTGACCATTGAGGGGACTCTTGCCGGCGGCGGGACGATCGGCGTCTACGGCGTCAACGCCGCCACCAGCCTGATCTTCAACGGCGCGACCGTCAGCTCGGTCGGAATCGAGCTCGCCTACAACTCGAACAGTCTGTCCAACCGGATCTACTCGACCCAGGCCAACTCGACGCTCGACAACAAGGGCGTCATCGAGGGCGCGGGCCAGATCTACTCCAACAACGACCTTTCCCTGCTCAACGACGTCACGGGCGTCGTGAACGCGAACGACTCCACGATTTTCTCGATCCACGACATCGCCGTTCAGAACGCCGGCATCCTCGAGGCGAATTTCTCCGGCGGCTGGTCGACGCTGACGATCGCGAACGCGACGATCGACAACACGGTCGGCGGAACGACGAACAGCGGCCTGATCGAGGCCGTCCACGGCGACGTCGACATTGGCGCGAATGTCACCGTCACCGGCGGCCAGATCAAGGCTGCGGGCGGAACCGTCGACATCGGGCCGGGCGCGTCGACCACCGGCGCCGAGATCACGGCGGCGAGCGGCGCCGTGACGATCCACGGCGCGGCGATCACGGGAGGCCAGATCGAGGCCGCCGGCGGAACCGTGAACATCAACAACAGCGCCACGGTCACCGGCGCCCAGATCACGGCCACGGCCGGCGCCGTGACGATCACGAACGCCACGGTCACCGACGGCCAGATCAAGGCCGACGGTGGAACCGTCACCGTCGGGCCGAACGTCTCGACCTCGGGGGAGCAGTTCGTCGTCGCCGGCGGCGCCATGACGATCGACGGCGGGGCCTTCGCCGGCTCCCGGTTCACGACGACCGGCGGCGCCCTGACGTTCGAGAACGCCACGATCACCGGCGGCTTTCAGGCCACCGGCGCCGCGGTCACCTTCGGCCAGAACGCCCACGTCGTCGGCGGGACGCTGTCGGCTTCGAGCGGAGGGCAGTTGATCGGCGCCGGAGGGACGCTCGACGGCTCGCAGTCTGCAGGCGCGGTGACGCTCGCCGCTGGGTCGACCCTGACGGCCGGGGGCGCCCTGACGATCGACGGCCCGTTCAACGACGCGGGCGCGACGGTCGCGGTCGCGGGCGGCGCCAGCCTCTCCCTCCAGGGCTCGGTCGTCAACGCCGGCGTGATCGAGCTACAAAACTCGACGTCGTCTATCAACGCCGCGTCGGCCGGGTCCAGCCTGACCAACGACGGCACGATCGAGGGCGTGGGCCTCGTCAACGTGAATTTGACCAACGACGCCTCCGGCGTCGTCAACGCGACCACTTACATCCTGTCGGTCAACAGGTACAATGTCGCAAACGCCGGCCTGATGAAGGCGAGCGACGCGGCCGGCGTATACGGCCTTGATTTGGAGAATGGCAAACTCGACAATACGGTCGGCGGAACGACCAACAGCGGCCGGATCGACGCCGGCCATAGCAACAGCTTCTTTTACAACGAAACCGTGATCGGCGGAACGCTCTCGTCGGCCAGCGACGGGTGGTTCCAGGCCGGGGCGAGCGTTTTCGACGGCTCTCAGCCCGGCGGCGCGATGACCATCGCAGCCGGGACCACCGTCGAACTCCAGGGCCTCCAAACCCTGACGATCAAGGGCTTGGTGACGCTGTCGACGGGCTCGACGCTGACAGAGGACAGCGGCGCGGTTATGACGGTCGACGGGACCCTCGCCCTCGTCAACGGGACGGTGGCAGGGGCGGGCGCGATCGCCGACGGAGCCCATCTCACCGGCTTCGGCCACATCGGCCTCGCAGTGAACGGCGCCGACACCATCACAGCCGACAACGGCACGATGTTCATGAACGGCGCCGTCGATCAGTCAGGCGTGGCGACGACCTTCAACGTCATCAACTATGGCCGGGTCGAATTCCTGAACGCGGTCGGATCGTCCGGCGCGGCGCCGCTGGTCAATTTTCAGGATCAACACGGCGCTGTCGAATACGCCTGGACCGCCGGCGCCGCGCATTTCGGCCAGATCAGCGGCTTCTCGGGACAAGACGCGTTCGCGCTGACCGCCTTCGGCGCTGGCGACACGCTTTCCAAGTCGGGCTATTCCGCGACGATCTCGAACGGGGCCCAAACGGAAACGTTGACCTTCGCAAACGGCACGGCGATGGGCGACATCCAACTCGCCTACAACTCCTCCACCGGGCTCGACACACTGACCATCTGCTTCATGCCAGGTACCCTCATCGCGACGCCGGCCGGCGAGGTCGCGGTCGAGACCTTGAATCCGGGCGACCTCGTGCTGACCAGCGCGGGCGAGGCGAAGCCGGTCAACTGGGTCGGCCGGCAGAGCGTGGCGCGCCGCTTTTCCGATCCGCTGCGCAACTGGCCGGTGCGGGTGAAGGCCGGCGCGCTCGCCGACAATGTCCCGAGCCATGACCTGCTGCTCTCGCCCGACCACGCGCTGTTCATCGACGGCGCGATGTTCCAGGCCGGCGCGCTGGTCAACGGGACGTCGATCGTGCGCGAGACCGACGTGCCCGAGGGTTGGACCTACTATCATATCGAACTGGACGACCATTCGCTGATCCTGGCGGAAGGCGCGCCTGCCGAAACCTTCGTCGATAACGTCGACCGGATGGGCTTCGACAACTGGGACGAGTTCGAGGCGCTCTATCCCGAAGGCAAGGCGGTGGTGGAGCTGCCCTATCCCCGCGCCAAGGCGTGGCGCCAGGTCCCGAAGCGCTTCCGCGAAGCGCTCGTCGCGCGCGCGGAGGCCCTCGGCTACGCGATGGCCGCGGCGGCGTAGGCGCCCTGCCGGGGGCGACCCGACGGCGACGCAGTTCGCGCCGCCGAGCCGCCTCAGAATCCGCCGGGCGGGCGGGCCATGATCGTCCGGCGCACCGGCGGCGCGTCGGCGGCGAGGCGTCTCCGCCAGGCGTGGAGGGACTCCCCGAGCCCGTCGTCGTTGACGAAGCTCAGCGGCCGATCGCATGCGGCGACGAGACGCGCGGCGCGCTCCCAATCCCCGGCGAAGACGCCGATCGCCTGCGCCGCGTCATCCTCCCGCAGCAGGGCGAAGGCGACCTGTTCGTCGTCGTCAAAAGACTGGAGGGCGACGACGGGCGCGAACGTATGGGCGCGCGCCAGAGCGGAACGGGGGCCGCAGCCTTCGACGATCGTCGGCGCGAGGAAGACCGGCTCGGCGGGCGATGCGGAAAGCGTCCGGCCGCCCGCGACGAGCGACGCGCCGGCCCCGACCTCCGCCGCCAGCAGGTCCAGAATCCACTGCCCGTGCTCCGGCGACAGCAACGGGCCGACCTCCGTCTCCTGCGCGAGCGGATCGCCGGTGACGAGCCCCGCCGCCGCCGCGGCGCAGGCCTCGGCGAAGCGACGGCGGATCGACGCGTGCACGCAAACGAGGCTTTGACTGGCGAAGGTCGAGCCCGTCCAGGCGCGGCTGCCGAGACAAACGGAACGGGCGACCGCGTCCAGATCGGCGCCGGGCAGGTTGACGGTCGCCGCCTTCGGGCCCGCGCGCCCGAATGGAGCCGTATCGTCGAAGCTGGAGTCTGCGTTCTTGCGGCGCCCAGCCTCCCGCGGCGCCGGGGCGAGGACGCCGTCGGGCAGACCGGCGTTCGCGAGCAGACCCACGACCTCGGCGACCGTTCGGGCCGCATGCGGATCGACGCTGAACCGGAGCGCGTCGCCGCGCGCCGGCGCCCGGGCGCATGCGCCGATTTCCAGAACCGGACGGCTCCAGGGAATCGCGGCCGCGACGACGCGGCCGCGCGCGGAACGGCGCTCCTCGACGCGGCCGCCGGCGAGCTCGATCCGCACCCTGCGCATGTCGAGCGCGGCGCCTGCGGCGTCCTCGAAGTCCGCGATCGCCTCCGACAGATCCGCCGCCGTCGCCCGAATGGGGCGCCCGGTCTCGAGCGCCTCGAGACGCGCGAGCGCGCCCTGCCCGGTCCGGAGCGCATCCGCGCAGCGGCGCAGGACGCGAGCCCGGTCCGCCGCGCCGAGCGCTTCCCAATCCGGCGGCCCCTGCGCCTTCCCGTTCCAGGGTCCGGCGGGAACGGCAAGTCCCCCGCGCTGAAGGCTGGGCGCCGACGAGGCCTTCGAGAGGGGGGCGGCGGACGCCTCCGGCGCGGGGCAGGCCAGGAGGCCCTCGATCAACACGCGAATCAAGGCGCGCGCGGACCGCCCGTCGGAGAAGATGGCGCCGTCGCCGGGCGCGGCGGCGTGCGAGCGGAGCCACAGTCCGTCGATCCCGGCCGCGATCAGGACGGCGCTCGGGTCCACCCGGTCCTCGGGAACGAGGCCGTGAAGCGCGTGGCGCAGATTCGAGATCATCCGTAGTTCGTAGACGCGCTGCACGCGCCGGAACCGGTCCGAATGAGCCATCTGGCCCCAGAAGGCCAGCCACACTGCGCCGGTGCGCCGGTCGAATTCCTCGTCTGCCAGGGCGGCTTCGCAGACGGCGAACACACGCTCGAGCCGGGTCGCCGCCGCGCTGAGCCTCGCCGCGGTCGACCGGGCGAGGCGCGCGGCCATGAACCTGAGCGTGGCTTCGAGAAGGCCGTCCTTGTCGCCGAAGTAATGGGCGAACAGTCCCGTCGAAACCTTCGCGCGCCGCGCGATCTCGCTCAGAGACGCCGCATGAAAGCCGACCTCTGCGAGCGTTTCGATCGTCGCTTCAATCAGCTGTCGTCGCCGGACCGTGTCGTCGCTCATGGGCGGCAAAATAGGGCCGGACGTCCGGCGGGACAAATTGAACGACCGTTCAGCCCGCGGGAGAGGAAGCCCGTGAGCACGACCCTTGTGGACCCTGCGGGCCCTCCTTCCAGAACCGGCGAGGGATCGGGAAAGTCCTGGCGCTCCCGCGGAACTCCTGGATGACAGGGAAGAGGAGATGTGATTGAATGGTTATTCAATCCCTGCCCCACGACGCCTGAGCATGATCGACACGCAATCCTGTCGTCCGTTCGAAATCGGCCCTCGGCTCCTCGGCCTTTCTTCCGAACACGATCCTCGCGCGCATGCCGCCGGTCTATGACTTCATCATCGTGGGCGCGGGCTCGGCGGGGAACGTGCTGGCCACGCGCCTCACCGAGGATGCCGGCGTCCGCGTCCTGCTGCTCGAGGCCGGCGGCCCCGACTACCGGCTCGACTTCCGCACCCAGATGCCCGCGGCGCTCGCCTGGCCGCTGCAGGGCCGTCGCTACAACTGGGCCTATCTGACCGATCCCGAGCCCCACATGAACGACCGGCGCATGGAATGCGGCCGGGGCAAGGGGCTCGGCGGGTCCTCGCTCATCAACGGCATGTGCTACATCCGCGGCAACGCGCTCGATTACGACGGCTGGGCGCAGGCGCCGGGCCTCGGCGACTGGACCTATTCCGACTGCCTGCCCTATTTCCGCAAGGCGGAGAGCCGCGACATCGGGCCCGACCCCTACCATGGCGGCGACGGACCGCTCAGCGTCACGACCGCCAAGCCCGGCCGCAATGTCCTCTACGACGCCCTGATCGAGGCCGGCGTGCAGGCCGGCTACCCCCGCACTGCCGACCTCAACGGCTACCGGCAGGAGGGCTTCGGCCCGATGGACCGGAGCGTCACGCCGAAGGGGCGCCGGTCGAGCACCGCGCGCGGATACCTCGATCAGGCCCGCGCACGGCCCAACCTCACCATCGTCACGCACGCGCTGACCGACCGCATCCTGTTCGACGGCAAAAGGGCGAGCGGCGTCGCCTATTTTCTGCCCGGAAGCCGCGAGGCCGTCTTCGCGCGCGCAAGCCGGGAAGTGCTGGCGTGCTCCGGCGCGATCGCCTCGCCCCAGCTTCTCCAGCGCTCGGGCGTCGGCCCGGCCGACATCCTGCGCAGCCTCGATGTCCCCGTCGTCCTCGACCTGCCCGGGGTCGGCCAGAACCTTCAGGATCATCTCGAGATCTACATGCAGCACGAGTGCCGGGAGCCGGTGTCGCTGGCCTACGCGCTCAAGCCCTGGAACCAGGCCGTCATCGGCGCGCGATGGCTGTTCCTGGGCGCGGGGGTCGGCGCCAGCAACCAGTTCGAGGCCGGCGGCTTCATCCGCTCGAGGCCGGAATTCGGGTGGCCGAACCTGCAATACCATTTCCTGCCGCTGGCGATAAAGTACAACGGCCGCAACGCTGTGAAGGCGCATGGCTTCCAGGCGCATGTCGGCTCGATGCGCTCGCCGAGCCGCGGCCGGGTCCGGCTGACGTCGCGCGATCCGCGCGTTCATCCGAGCATCCTGTTCAACTACATGTCGACCGATCAGGACTGGCGCGAGTTCCGCGACGCCATCCGCATCACCCGCGACATTTTCGCGCAACCGGCTTTCGACCGCTATCGCGGGCGGGAGATCAGCCCGGGCGCGGTGTTGCAGACCGACCAGGACCTGGACGCCTTCGTGCGCGCGCACGCCGAAACCGCCTTCCACCCTTCCAGCTCCTGCAGGATGGGCGAGGACGCGATGGCGGCGGTCGACGGCCAGGGCCGCGTCCACGGCCTCGACGGCCTCCGGGTGGTCGACGCCTCGATCATGCCGCAGATCGTCACCGGCAACCTCAACGCGCCCACGATCATGATGGCCGAGAAGATCGCCGACCGCATCCGCGGCCGCCCGCCCCTCCCCCGCAGCGACGCGCCCTACTACGTCGCCGAAGGCCAGCCGGGGCGCGACGGCCCGGCGCAAGCCGCTGACCTCTCCGCCGCGACCGGCTCGAGCGGGCGCAGCGGGTCCGATCGCGCCCTCGTCGAAGCCGCTTCGAGGTCGTGAAGACGCCGATGCCGCCGGACCGCCTCCCCCGGGCGGCGGAACGCCGCCGCCCTCGCGAGGCGCGAAGCCGGTGCTCGTCGCCGCCAGGCGCGAGACGCCCCGAACGCGTGCGACGCAATCCGGTGCGGCGTTCCCGCGCCCGGCGATCCTATTCGCCACGCTCCGGCGCGTCCGCCTCCCGCGCATCGATCGCCGCTCGCAGCCGCTCGGCCAGCGCCTCTTCGCCGATGTCGCCCGCCGCGAGCGCGAACCAGATTTCGACGATGTCGCGGTCCGCGAGATTCAGGCGGCAGCCGTTGCGCTCGAGAAAAAGTTCGGTGACCACGAACGACACGCGCTTGTTCCCGTCGACGAACGGAGGGTTCTTGACGAGGCCGAAGGCATAAGCCGCCGCCAGCGCGGCGATGTCCGCCCCCGCATAAAGGTGACGATTTCGCGGCCGGGCGAGCGCCGAATCGAGCAGCCCTTCGTCACGAACGCCCGCGGGGCCGCCGTGCTCCGCGCGTTGCTCCTCATGCAGCGCCAGATCGACCGCCCGAGAGCCATAACGGATGCGCCGGGGGATTGCGCCGATCACCGGGCCAGTTCGCGCAGGGCGTCGCGACGCCGCGTCATGATCCGCCGCGCCGCGGCCATCTCCGCCTCGAAATCGGACTCGCAGGGCGTGAGGCGGCAGCCGTCCGGCGCCTCGGTCAGCAACACCCGATCGCCCGCTTCGAGATTCATCCGCGCGAGCGCCTCTTCGGGAATGATGACCCCGATCGAACCGCCGATCCGCTCGAGCTTCGGCGCCGTCACATTGGGCTCCGGCATGTCCTTGTTACGACATAAGTAAAACTCAGGACGGCGATGCGCAAGGCGGCCCCGGGATCGCCGCCGCGCGGGCGCCTCGCGAGAACGGCGAAGGGGGGCGGCGGGCGGGCGGGTCGCGAGGGCGGCGGAGGGGGGCGGGGGTTCAGGGGGCCTTGCCGAACAGCCGGGCGAACCAGCCTTTCTTGTGTCCGCCGTCCGGCCCGCCGCGGTCGCGCGCGGCTGCGAGCGCGGCGAGGTTCGCGCGCGCGGTCGCCGTGTACGGATGATCCGGCCCGAGGCTCGCCTCGTCGATGGCGAGCGCGCGGCGCATCAGCGGCTCGGCCTCGGCCCAGCGCGCCTTCGCATCAGACAGCACGCCGAGCTGATTGAACAGCCGCGCCGCCGGCTCGGCGACGCCCGCCTCGTCCGCCCGCCCCGCAACCGCCAGCGCATGCGGCGCGAGCAGCTTCGGCGGCGCGCAGGCTTCGATGAAGACCGGCAGGACGAAGTTCGTCCGCCCGCCGACGGCGGCCCAGAGGCCCGCGTCCAGCTCCCAGCCCGAAAAGACCTTGGTCAGGTATTCCGCGCTGACGACCGCGGCCATGTGGTCCGACGCGTCGAGGCGCTCGCGCATCCATCGGGCGATGTCGCCGCCGGGGGGAAGCTCCCATTCGTGAACGAAATGCTCATGGCCGAGCGTCTCCAGCGCCTCGGCGATCCAGCACGCCCATTGCCGGTCCCTGCTCGTATAACTGATGAAGACTTTCGCCACCGCCGCCGGCCCCACGGGAATGGCGCATCATCGGCTCGGAAAACATCGTCCGCAAGGGGATGGGCGAGCCGGGGCCGGGATTGGCTGTCGCTCATTTGTGAAAAACGGACAATTTCTTGCCAAACAGGCCGAGTCGTGTTTCGATATTCCGATGCCGGGGAGACGGTGAGCTTACAACTCTTCACTCCGGCTGACGTCCGCCCCCTTTCATCCCGCGCAAGCGGGGATCCAGAGCCGCCGAGCGGTCCTGCATTCCGGCGCCACGCCCCAAGGCGCCCCGGCGCCCGTTTCCGCCCTGCGGCTCTGGATGCCCGCTTGCGCGGGCATGACGAGCGGAGACGCGGGCGGAAGCGGCTCGGGCGTCGCGCAGGGTTGGAAAACCCGCCGCAGTCCCTTGGAATCGCTCGATTCGAAGTTGGAAACGGCGCGACGCCGCCGCCCGCGCCCCCCAGCCGCGCCGCCCCTCGCCTCCGCCGGCCGATCCTGTATAAGGGCGCGGTCTTCGGAGTCGCGTCTTGCCCAAGCCTTCGCCTTACCCCGCCCGTCGCGCGCCGGCGGCGGTCGCCCTCGCCGCGCTCGTCCTTTCGGGCTGCGGGCGCATCGGGCCGCTCGAGCCGCCGCCGGACGCGAGCGCGCAGGCGAAGCCCGCCATGCCCAAGCCCAACGAGCTGAGCGCCGAGACGCTGAACCCGCAGATGAAGCCCAAGATCCCGCCGATCGCCGCGCCAAATCAGCCTTTCCTTCTCGACTTCCTGCTGAAATAAGAGCGGCATGCGACACTTTGCCTATCGCTGCGGCGCGCTTTCCGCCGAGGACGTCCCGCTGCCCGAGATCGCCCGCGCGGTCGGCACGCCGTTCTATTGCTATTCGAGCGCCACCATCGAGCGGCACTTCCGGGTGTTCCGCGACGCCTTCGCCGGCGAGGACGCCCTCGTCGCCTATGCGATGAAGGCGAATTCCAACCAGTCGGTGCTGAAGACGCTCGCCGCCCTCGGCGCCGGCATGGACGTGGTGAGCGAAGGCGAGCTGAGGCGCGCCCGCGCCGCCGGCGTTCCGGGCGAGAGGATCATCTTCTCCGGCGTCGGCAAGACCAGCGCCGCGATGGCCCTCGGCCTCGACGAAGGCATCCTGTGCTTCAACGTCGAATCCGAGCCGGAGCTCGAGGCGCTCTCCGCCGTCGCCTCGGCGCGGGGGGCGGTCGCGCCGATCGCCATCCGCGTCAACCCGGACGTCGACGCCCACACGCACGCCAAGATCTCGACCGGCAAGTCGGAGAACAAGTTCGGCGTGCCGATCTCGCGCGCCCGCGAGGTGTTCGCCCGCGCCCGCGCGCTGCCCGGCCTCGCCGTCCACGGCGTCGACATGCACATCGGCTCGCAGATCACCGACCTTCAGCCGTTCGACGACGCCTTCGCGCTGCTCGCCGGCTTCGTCGGGGTCCTGCGCGGCGACGGCCACCGAATCGACCACGTCGACGTCGGCGGCGGCCTCGGCGTCCCCTACAAGACCGACAACGACCCCCCGCCCTTCCCGGAAGCCTATGCGCGGATCGTCGCCCGCCATACGCGCGGCCTCGGCTGCCGGGTGATCCTCGAGCCCGGGCGGCTCATCGTCGGCAACGCGGGGGTGCTGGTCGCCTCGGTGATCTTCGTCAAGAAGGGCGAGGGCAAGAGCTTCGTCATCGTCGACGCGGCCATGAACGACCTGATCCGCCCGACCCTCTACGACGCCCATCACGACATCCTGCCCGTCCGCGAGCCGGCCCCGGACGCGCCGGCGATCCGCGCCGACGTGGTCGGCCCGGTGTGCGAGAGCGGCGACTATCTCGCCCTCGACCGCGACCTCCCCGAAGTCGCGCCGGGCGACCTGATCGCGGTGATGACGGCGGGCGCCTACGGCGCGGTCCAGGCCGGCACCTACAATTCGCGCCTGCTCATTCCCGAGGTGCTGGTCAAGGGCGCGAACTGGGCGGTGATCCGCCCGCGGCCCAGTTACGAGGAAATGATCGGGCTCGACAAACTTCCGCCTTGGTTGACGTGAGGCTGGACGTCCTTCACGAGGACGATCGAGCGTGGCGAAGAACGAAGAGCCGACCCGCGACGAGCCGGGGACCAGCGGCCCCGCGGACCGGCTGAAGGCGCTGTCGCGGGCGGCGGGCCGCGCGCTGATCGTCGAGCGCGCCTGGCCGCCGATCGTCGCGGCGCTCGCGGTCGCGATCCTGTTTCTGGCCGCCTCCTGGCTCGGCGCCTGGATCTTCGCGCCGCGCGTCCTGCGCATTGCGGGCGTCGCGCTGTTCGTCCTCGGATTTCTCGCCGCGCTCGCGCCCCTCGTCCGGCTGCGCTGGCCGGCGGCGCGCGACATCGCGGCGCGGCTCGATCGGGATTCGGGCGCGTCGCACCGGCCCGCGACCGCGCTTTCCGACCATCTCGCCAACGATGACGACCCGATGGCGCGCGCCCTGTGGGCTGCGCATCGGGCGCGGCTCGCCCGTTCGGTCGAGACCCTGCGCGTCGCCCCGCCAGCGCCGCGCATGGCCGAGCGCGACCCCTACGCGCTGCGCTTCGGCGTGGCGATGATGGCCTTCGCGGCGGCGGTCGCGGCGGGACCCGAGCTTTACGGCCGCCTCGCCGGCGCGTTCGCGTGGGGCGCGGGCGACCTGGGGCTCGCGGGGTCGCGCAGCCGGATCGACGCCTGGATCGATCCGCCGCCCTACGCGGGCCGGCCGCCGGTGGTGGTCGACCTCGCCTCCGGCGCGCCCCAGACGCTGACCGTGTTCGAGGATTCGGCGCTCGTGGTGCGGGGCGCCGTCGAGACGACGGTCGAAGGCGCGATCGCAGCCGTCGAGGAGACGTCGAAACCGGCCGGGGGCGCGCCGGTCGAGCGGCGCTGGACCCTCCACGGCGACGGCAAGGCGACGATCCGGCGCGGCGGGAGCAAGGTCGCGGACGTCGCCTTTTCCGTCGCCCCGTCGGGAACGCCGGCGATCAGGCTGACCGGGGAGCCCGAGGCCAACCTCAGCGGCTCGCTGACCCTCGCCTACCGGATCGAGGACCGCTGGGGGGTGACCGGCGCGCGCGCCGAGTTCGCGGCGCCGCACGATCCGTCGAAGCCGCCGCCGCGGAGCCTCGCTCAGCCGCCGCAGGCGGGCCTCGAGCAGCCGCCTTCCGCCAACGGGACGGGCGAGGCCCGGGCCACCCTCGACCTCTCCGAGCACCCCTGGGCCGGCGCCAAGGTGACGATGACGCTGAGCGCGACCAGCGTCTCAGGCAAGACGGGCCGGAGCGAGCCGGTCGAGGTGACGCTGCCGCAGCGGCCGTTCCGCAATCCGCTCGCGCGCGCGCTCGTCGAGGAGCGGCGCGACCTGATCCTCGAGCCGGACGCGGCGCCCCGGCGCGTCGCGCCCGCGCTCGGCGGCTTCGCCGTCGCGCCCGAATTGTTCGGCACGCCGGCCGGCGTCTACCTCGGCTTGAGGCAGGCGCGCGACGCGCTCGACGGCGCGCGCAGCGACGCCGACCTCCTCGACGTGGCCCAGCTCCTCTGGACCATGGCGCTCGGGCTCGAGGACGGCGACCAGACAAAGGCCCAGCGGGACCTGCGCGCGGCCGAGGACGCGCTGCGCGAGGCGCTGAGACGCGGCGCGAGCGACGAGGAAATCCGCAAGCTGATGCAGAACCTGCGCGAGGCGGCTGTGCGCTTCGCCGCCGAGATGGCGACGAAGGCGGAGAAGAACGGCGACCAGACCCCGCAGGACTCGAACCAGCAGGCGCAGAGCCTCGACCAGCTCATGGACCGCCTGGAGCAGACCGCCCGCAACGGCGCGCGCGAGGACGCCGAGGCGATGCTCGATCAGATGCAGAACATGTTCGAGAACATGGAGAGCGCCGAGAACGCCGAGGAGAGTCCGGCCGAGCGCGCGTTGCAGAAGCAGATCGACGATCTCGGCAAGCTGATGCGCGACCAGCAGGCGCTGCGCGACGACACGTTCCGCAGCGACCAGCGCGACCAGGAGCGGCGGCGGGGCGGCCGGCGCCCGTCGCAGGACAATCCCGATCTGGTCCAACCCGGCGACGGCGGCCAGCCCGAGGCCGGAGAGGGCGACAAAGCCCCGGAGTCCGACCAGGAAGGCGCCGACGCGGACGGCCAAAAACTCGGCGACCGCCAGAAGGCGCTCAGCGAACGGTTGGCCGAGATGCAGCGCATGCTGAAGAGCCTCGGGGCGAAGGGCCACAAGGGCTTCGACGACGCCGAGGGCGACATGAAGGAGGCGGAAGGCGACCTGAAGGACGCGCCGGGTGAGAGCCGGGACCCGAGCGGCCCGCAGGGTCCGTTCGGCCGGCCGGGCAAGGGCGCCGCGGTCGACGCGCAGGGACGCGCGCTTCAGGCTTTGCGCGAGGGCGCGCAGGGCCTGCAACAGCAGATGAACGGCCAGGGCGGCAAAGGACGGGGCCGCTATCAGGCGCGCCGCATGCGCCCCGGCGAGCAGCAGGGCGACGATCCCCTGGGCCGGCGGCGCGAAGGCGACATGGGCCGCGAGCCGGGGGGCCTGCGCGAGATGGGCAGCGTGTCGGAGCGCGCGCGCAAGGTGATGGAGGAGCTCCGCCGCCGCCTCGCCGACCCGAACCGCCCCGCCGGCGAGCGCGACTACCTCGAGCGGCTGATGAAGCGGGAGTGACGGCGGCTTCGTCTCGCCATCATCGCGAGCCGCCATTGGGCGTCCCGAGAATGGCGGTTCTTATCGACACGGAGGGCCGTCCATCGGCGAGCGCGGCTTGCCTTGAAATCCCCAACCCCGTCATGGCCTGTCCTCGGGTCACGGCCGGGCTAGACCCGGCCATCCCCGCCGGCGCCTCACGCCCTCCTGTTCAACGCCATTGCCGGCTTCCCGGCTGCAACACCCGCTTCACGTCGATTCCGGACGTTCCGTCGATCGCCGAGCGCCGCCGGCAGGGCAGCTTTCTTCGCCGGCCGTCAACGCTCCCCCGCCCGCTCCTCTACCCCTGCGGCGGCTCCGTCCCCCCCGGCCCGAGCGAGCGCTGGACCATCACCGTGTCGGTCCAGTGGCCGAACTTGTAGCCGATCGAGGGCAGGTAGCCGACTTGGCGGAAGCCGAAGCGCTCGTGCAGCGCGAGCGAGGCGCGGTTGGCGGCGTCGATGTAGCCGATCACCTGGCGGAAGCCGGCCGCGGCGCAGGAGTCGATCAGCGCGCTCATCAGCATCCGGCCGACGCCGCGCTGGAGATGGTCGTTGTGGACGTAGATCGAGTGCTTGACCGCGTAGCGGTAGGCGGGGCGCTTGCGGAACGGCACGGCGTAGGCGTAGCCGAGCACCATTCCGGCCTCCTCGGCCACGATGTGCGGCATCTTGCGCTTCTGCATGTTCTTGCGGCGGCGCTTGATGTCCTCGGTGTCGGGGGTCTCGAACTCGCCCGGGTCGACGCCGGGCTCGACCCCCCGCCGGATGTGGTGCAGGTAGATCGCCAGCATCGCCGGCACGTCGCCGTCGCGCGAGTCGCGCACGACGATCCGCCGCGGCTCCGCCGGCTGCGGCTGGGCTGCGGCTTCCGAATTCCGTTTGTCGTCCATCGTCGTTTCGAATCACTCCCTGGCGACATAGGTATAGAAGCGAACGGCGCCGGATTCATCGACTTCGCGATAAAGGCCCTGGATTTCCGACTCGAAGCCCGGAAACACGTTCGCGCCCTTCTCGAACATCTTCAGATAGTCGACCATCGGCCGCGACCGCGCGTCGAGCCGCTCGCCCGGCACAACCGTGGCGATGCCGGGCGGATAGACGACGAACAGCGTCGTCGCGATGCGGCCCTCGAGCTCGTCGAGCGGCACGTAGTCGACGTTGTTGCGGGTGAGATGGAGCTGGGCCTCGCGCGGCGTGATCGCCATGGTCGGGATGTGCTCGGCGGCGAACTGCGCCTTCTGCAACCGGCTGATGTCGTGGGCGCGATAGAAGGCGTGCATCTCGCCGCAGAGGTCGCGCAGCCGCTTGCCGCGGTAGCGTTTGGAGCGCTTGGCCACGAATTCCGGCATCACGTCGTCCAGAGCCGCGTTGTCGTCGTGCAGCCGCTTGAACGCGACGAGGGACGAAACCAGCGTGCCGGCCTTGCTCGCCTCGACCCCGGGGGTGAGCAGGAACAGCATCGAGTTGAGGTCGTTCTTTTCCGCCACCACCCGGTTTTCCCGCAGGTACTGCACGACCACCGGCGCCGGAATCCCGTGCGCCTCGTAGTCGCCGGTCTTGCGGTCGAAGCCGGGCGTGAGCAGCGTGAGCTTGGCGGGATCGGTGATCGCGAAGCCTTCCTCGACGCTGCGGAAGCCGTGCCACGCCTGCCCCGGCGCGAGCGCCCAGTACCGCGGGTCGCGCGCGAGCAGGTCGGTCGACACGCTCTCCCACGGCACGTCATGCGCGCCGCCCTCGAAGGCGGCGTCGCGGATCGACACGCGGTCGGGGACGAAGGGATCGAAGAACCAGCGCCGCGCCGGATCGCGCTCCTTCTCCTCGAACTCGCGCCGGACGGCGCGAAGCTTCTTGCGCAGCTCGATGCCGAGCCGGATGGTGTCGTCCCACAGCACCTCGCCCGAGCGGCCCTTCATCATCTGCGCGCCGACGTCGAGCGAGGCGAACAGCGGGTAGAACGGCGAGGTCGAGGCGTATTGCATGAAGCTTTCGTTGAAACGCCGGTGCTCGACGCGCCGCCGCTGGCCCTTGATGTGGCTGTCGCGCCGATGAATCTGCGAGGCCTGCGAGAAGCTCGCGAGCTGCTTGTGGGTCGACTGGGTCGCCACGATCCCCGGCGACGTCTCGTCGAGGCCCTTGAGCCCCATGGCGAAGCGGCTTTCGTAGATCGGATGGAACTTCATGAAGCCCGCCCAGGCCTCGTCGAACATGATGTAGTCGCACAAAGGGCCGATCCGCTCCAGGATGCGCTGGGCGTCGTAGATGGTGCCGTCGTAGGTGCACTGCTCGATGACCGCGACGCGGAACGGCCGCTCCCGCTTCCAGGCGTCCGGGTCCTCGACCAGCGGATGGACGCGGATGCGCTCGCGGATCGCCTTTTCGTCCAGCTCGTCCGGCCGGATCGGGCCGATCAGGCCGTAGGCGTTGCGGTCGGTCGAGAGGTAGACCGGGATGCCGCCCGCCATCATCAGCGCGCCCTGGTGGGCGGCCTTGTGGTTGTTGCGGTCGAAGAGGACGAGGTCGCCCTCGGCGACCAGCGCGTTCAGCACGATCTTGTTCGACGACGAGGTGCCGTTGAGCACGAAATAGGTCTTTTCCGCCCCGAAGATGGCGGCGGCTTCCTTCTGCGCCTGGAGCGCCGGCCCTTCGTGGGTGAGCAGGTCGCCGAGCTCGAGGATCGAATTGTCGAGGTCGTCGCGGAACACCGCCTCGCCGAGGTGCTCCATGAAGATCCGGCCGATCGGGCTGCGGCTGTAGAAGATGCCGCCGTTGTGTCCCGGGCAGGTCCAGAGCTGGTTGCCCTCCTCGGCGTAGTCGACGAGGGCGCCGAAGAACGGCGTCTTCAGCGTCTCGGCGTATTGCTTGAGGCGCGACACGAGGTTCTTGGCGATGAACTCCGGCGTCTCCTCGGCGAGGAACACGTAGCCGTCGATATAGTCGAGCACCTCGACCGGAATGTCCTCGAAGCGCTTGCGTCTCACCAGGATGACGATCGGCATGTCGAGGCCGCGGCGGCGCATCAGGTTGATGAGCGAGGCGGCCTTGCCCTCGATGCCCTTCTTGCCCCAGTCGACGACCAGGAGGCCGATGGCGGCGTCGGTCTGGACGGCGATTTCCGCGTCCTCGACCCGGCGCGCCTTGATCACCTGGAAGCCCATCCGCTCGATCGCGCCGATGATCTGGCTGACCCTGAGCCCCTCGAGATCGTCTGCGTCGAACACCGGCGCGGAGAAAAGGAAGGTGAATCGCTGGAAAAAGTTCATTTTCTTTCGGTCCCGAGGCGGCCGGGAGGCTGCGCGCGCCTTCGGCCGGAAAGCTAAGACAGGATGCGGGAGACAGAATCAAGACGTTTGTCCGAGAGGCCGTCTCGCAGCGGCGCCGGACGGTTTGTTTGCGCCGGACTTGGTCCATTCGCGGCGCGGACACGGCCCCTCACGACCCGGACGGCGCGCCTGAGTTCACTGAACCGTCACGCTCGGGCGCTAGATGCTGCGCTGCACAAACGACCGCCCCGCGCGAACGACGACGATCGGCCGGCGGCTCCGCGGGAAGCGCGGGGCGCCGGACCGTCGTCCGCGCAGGGTCAGCGCGAGGGGCCGACATGAGCGCAAAATCCACCGTCCGCAACACCACCTGGGCAGAGCTCGAGGCCGGCGCCGCCGCCAGCATCGAGCGGACCTGCTCGGTGCAGGACCTCGTCCTGTTCGCGCATGTCTCGGGCAACCTGAACCCGCTGATGCTGCCCTCGGCCGAGGGCGCCGCGCAGACGACGGACCCGGTCGCGCCGTCGATGTGGGTCGGCTCGCTGGTTTCGGCCGTGCTCGGCAACATTCTCCCGGGCCCCGGCACGCTCTACCGGGCGCAGGACCTGCGCTTCCTCGGCCGCGTCCATGTCGGCGACAAGGTCACGGTCACGGTCGCGTGCCGCGAGAAGCGCGCCGAACCGGTCGCCGTGTTCGACACGAAGATCGTGAACGCCAGAGGCGAGATCGTCTGCGAGGGAACCGCCGAGGTCGACGCGCCGACCGTCACCCAGATCACCGAGGCGCGCCACCTGCCCGCGCTCATCGTCGATTCCGTCGACCATTTCGGCCGGCTCGTTGCGCTCGCCGCCAAGCTGCCGCCGCTCAAAACCGCCGTCGTCTGCCCGGTGGACCACAATTCGCTGGGCGGCGCGATCCTGTCGGCCGGGCGCGGCCTCATCGAGCCGATCCTGATCGGCGATCCGGAGCGGATCAAGGCCGCGGCGAAAGCGCTCGACGCCGACATATCGCGCTTCGCGATCGAGGCGGTCGTGGACCCGCATCAGGCCGCCGCCCGCGCCGTCGCGATGATCCACGAAGGCCGGGCCAATGCGGTGATGAAGGGCGACCTTCATTCGGACATTCTGCTCGGCGAGGTGGTCAAGAAGGACGGCGGCCTGCGCACGCAGCGGCGCATCAGCCACGTCTTCGCCCTCGACGTCCCGACGCTCGACGAGATCCTCTACATCTCCGACGCCGCGATCAACATCGCGCCCGACCTCATGACCAAGGTCGACATCGTGCAGAACGCGGTCGACCTCGCCCGCGCCTGCGGCCTCGACCAGCCGCGCGTCGGCATCCTTTCGGCGGTCGAGACCATCAATCCGGCGATCGCCTCGACCCTCGACGCCGCGATCCTGTCGAAGATGGCCGAGCGCGGCCAGATCCGCGGCGCGATCGTCGACGGGCCGCTGGCGATGGACAACGCCATCGACGTCGAGGCCGCCCGCACCAAGGGGATCGCCTCGCTGGTCGCGGGCCGCGCCAACGTGCTGATCGTGCCCAACCTCGAATCCGGCAACATGCTCGCCAAGGAGCTCACCTTCGTCGCGCGGGCGGAAGCGGCGGGGCTGGTGCTCGGCGCCAAGGCGCCCGTCATGCTGACGAGCCGCGCCGACAACGACCGCGCGCGTCTCGCCTCCTGCGCGCTCGCCCAGCTTTATCAGTATTATCGCCGCGAAGGCCGGGCGTTCGGCGGCGAGCCGCCGGTCGCCAGGGCGGCCGAGTGACTGAACGCCATCGCGGAGCCTCCCTTTGAGCAGAATTGTTCTCACTTTCAACGCCGGCTCTTCCTCGCTGAAGTTCGCCGCCTTCGGCGCCGACAACGGCGTCCTCAACCACCTCGCCGCCGGCCAGGTCGAGGGCATCGGCGCGATCCCGAAAGGCTCGGTCAAGCGGGCGACCGGCGAGACGACCGAATTCGCCTTCGACCCCGGCGCCGGCAAGCTCGGCCACGTTTCGGCGATGAGCGTCATTCTCGCGTGGCTCACGAACATCGGCTACGCCCCCGGCATCGTCGCGGTCGGCCACCGCGTCGTGCACGGCGGCCCGGACCTCGTCGAGCCGATGCTGATCGACGACGCCGCGCTCGCCAAGCTCAGAAAGCTCATCCCGCTCGCGCCGCTGCACCAGCCGCACAACCTCGCCGGGATCGAGGCGGCGATCCGCGCCTTTCCCGGAAAGCCGCAGGTCGCCTGCTTCGACACGGCGTTCCACCGCAGCCATCCGTTCGTGTCGGACACCTTCGCCCTGCCGCGCTCCTATTACGACGAGGGCGTGCGGCGCTACGGATTCCACGGACTGTCCTACGAATACATCATGCGGACGCTGAAGAAGATGGCGCCGCAGATCGCGCGCGAGGACGTCATCGTCGCCCATCTCGGCAACGGCGCCTCGATGTGCGCCTGCAAGAACGGGCGCTCGATGGCCTCGACCATGGGCTTCACCGCGCTCGACGGCCTGCCGATGGGCACCCGCTGCGGCCAGCTCGACCCGGGCGTGGTGCTCTATCTGATGGCCGAAAAGAAAATGACCGCGAGCGAGATCTCGGACCTTCTCTACAAGGATTCCGGCCTCAAGGGCATGTCGGGCCTCTCCCAGGACATGCGGGAGCTCGAGGCATCGGACAGCCCGGCGGCGCGCGACGCCATCGACTATTTCGTGCGCCGCATCCGGCGCGAGCTCGCGGGCCTCGCCGCGACCGTCGACGGCGTCGAGGGGATCGTGTTCACCGGCGGCATCGGCGAGCATTCCGCGCGCATCCGCAAGGCCGTGCTCACCGGCATGGAGTGGATGGGGATCGTGATCGACGATGAGGCCAACAGCGCCAACGCGCAGATCATCAGCGCCAAGTCCTCCCCGGCCGCCGTCTTCGTCATCCCGACCGACGAAGAGC
>CAIZGR010000474.1 GCA_903932535.1 uncultured Hyphomicrobiales bacterium
CGGCGACCACCGAGATCTACACGTACTGACACACTCTTTCCCTACACGACGCTTCCGATCTGCAAGGATCGCCCGCCTCGCCCGGCCGGCGTTGGCAGACGACGACGGTCGCGCCGAGGTCTTTGAGGCGCCGCACGACGGCCGGTTCGGCGTCGGGGGGAATGAACACGTCGAGCGGCCAGTCCGCCGCGCGCGCGATCACCGCCGCGGCGAGCGCGGCGTTGCCGCAGGAGGCGATCGCGAGGCGGCGCGCGCGAAGCCCTTCGCCGAGCGGAAGGCCGGAAATCTCCAGCACCCGCAGATAGAGCATCGCGCCCATCAGGTGGCGCGCCTTGTGCGAACCCGAGACGTTCCGCGTCTCGTCCTTGAGCCACAAGGGACCGGCGATCCCGAGCGCGGCGGCGAGCGCAGGCGCGCGGACGAACGGCGTGCGGCGGAAGCCTCGGCCGTCGAGCGCTTGCAGCCGAGCGTCGAGCGCGCCGACGCATTCCGTCCAGGCCGCGTCGGAGAGTTTTGCGGCGCGGGCGAGGCGATAGGGGGAGAGCCAGCGGCGATAGCGCAGGAGGGGGTTTTCGTCGGCGGCGTCGGCAAAATCGGGATTCGCATGGCGCGGCGGCCCCTCATCCGGCCCTTCGGGCCACCTTCCCCCCGAGGGGGAAGGGGAGCCCCTCTCCCTCAGGGAGAGGGACGCGGCCGAAGGCCGCGGGGTGAGGGTCCGCTGGCGCGACCCTGTCCCATCTTGCCCCGGTCCCGGCGCCACGAGCACGTGGTCGACGTCGTCGCCCGCGCGCGCGTCGGGGCAGGCGAAGGGGAAGGCGCGGGCCGGATCGACGACGGCGCCGCAGCCGTGGCAGACGAAAAGCGGCAGCGTTTGCGTGTCCGCGGTCACGACAGCCCCGCGGCGACGCCGCTCTCCGCGTTGAAGCGGTCGATCATCGCGTCCCAGGCGGGGGCGAGATCGAGGAGCCCGTCCCAGAACGACTGCTTCGCGCGCGCCGAGAAATCCTCGAGCGACACGCCCTGCTGCTCGACCCAGGTGAAGTAGCCGAGGTTGAAGATCCGCTTGCGATCGACATGGGAAAGCTCGAGCACGTGGTCGACGCCCGCCCCGCCCAGATATCGCCCCCAGGTCTCCCCGGCGCTGACGGCGTCGAAGCGGTTGCCGAACCAGCGCCTCGTCGCCTTCACCACCTCACTGCCGTACATTTGGGCGCTGTCGGTCGCGACGGTCAGCACGACGTCGTCCGGGCCGAGATCGAAATATTTGGCGTACTTCACCGCGGCGACGATGTTCCCGATGCTCGAAATGCCGAAGGCGCCGAGCTCGGCGACCAGCGCCGGATCGACGCTGCGCCGCTCGACCAGATATTTTCGGCCTTCGTCGGTGTTGAACAGCGTGAGCAGCGTGTCGGTGGCGTGGTCGCTGACGCCGATGACGGCGTCGGTGTTCATCACGTTGTGGATCAACGGCACGTGCTTGTCGCCGATGCCCTGGATATTGTGCTCGCCGAAGCCGTTGTAGAGCAGGGTCGGGCATTCGACCGCCTCGACCGCGGCGATCCGCGCCCCGAACGCGCTCTTGAGGTGGTCGCCCGCCGCGATCGTGCCGGCAGAGCCGGTCGCCGAGACGAAGGCCGCGAGCCGCGCCCGCGGCCGATCCTTGGCGACCGCATGGAAGACGCGCTCGAGCGCCGCCCCGGTGCACAGGCGGTGGACGAGGTAGTTGCCGTATTCGCAGAACTGGTTGAAGACGATGTTCGCCGGATCGCGGTCCAGCGCCGCGCAGGCGTCGTAGATTTCCTTGACGTTGCTCTCGGAGCCCGGCGTGCGGATGATGTCGGAGGGCTCGGCGACCCAGCGTTCGAGCCAGTCGAAGCGCTCCCGGCTCATGTTCTCGGGCAGCACCGCGACCCCCCGGCAGCCGAGGATGCGGGAGATGGCGACGCCCCCGCGGCAGTAGTTGCCGGTGGAGGGCCAGATCGCGCGGTGACGCGTCGGATCGAACTGGCCGGTGACGACGCGCGGCGCAAGGCAGCCGTAGGCGGCGAGCACCTTGTGGGCGTGGATCATCGGGAATCGTTCGCCGAGCGCGAGCACAATGCGCGCCGGGGAGCCGGTCAGCTCGGACGGAAGCTCGATCGCGCCCGGCGTCGCCGCCCGGCCGCGGCGTGACGCGTCGTTGAACCAGTGGACGCGAAAGAGGTTCAGGGGATGGGGCGCGTCCGGGTCGACGTCTTCGAGGCGGCGCAGGATGGGCGCCGGAATGGTCGACGGCTCCTCGAGTTCCGCGAAGGTCGGCAGCACGACGCCCGCCTCGCGGAACCGCGCCAGCGTCCGCTGGTAGACGTCGCGATCGATCAGATGGGTTTCCAACCCGAGGCGCGCCATGCCCCACGTCCCTTTGTTGTGTCCGTAGCCGTCGAGCCCCGCGGAGCGCCGCGGCGGACGGTCTGGGTCGCGAACGCTCCGGAACCGTCCCCGCCGACCCGTCCAGCCCCGCGGGCGCTGACGCGACGCAGCCGTTCACGAAATCCCGCTGCTTCGCAGAATGATCCGACCTTCTCTCCCTGTCCAGCGGGCGGCGCGTGGCCGAACCGATCGGCGCGACGCGGCGCGGTCTGACGAATCTCATGAGAATCAGCCGCTTGGCGCCAAGATCCGCGACCAATCCCCGCAGAGCCGCTGCCTCGGGGGAGATGGCGCGCTCGTCGTGCGGCGCGATCGTCTGCAAGGCCGATGGGACCGAACGCATCAGGTCGATGACGGTCGACGGCCGGCGGCGCGCCCCAGCGTGGCGCGAGGGCCTTGCTTGGCTGCTCGATCTTTTCGACTCGGCCGCCCTGCCGCCGGCCGCTGCGGCGGTGGTCGCCAGGCTTTGGCGCGCGACCAGCAATTCTCATTTTTCCGCGAGTTCAAGAAGGCAGCGGCGAGGGGACCTTGAAGGCGAGGGTTTTGAGGAGTCTGTCGATGCGGCGCCCCGGGTGACAGCGGCGGGAATCCAGGTAAACTCTGTCTCGGCCGGTTTCCGTTCCGACCGGGTTTCGCCAAGGTTTTCCTGGCGCGGCGGCGCCGTTCGGCGCGCCGGCATCCTCTGCACGACCGGACCCTCCCATGATCCCCTGGATAGAACTCGACCGCACCGCCCTGCCGGCCGGAGGCGAATTGCGGTTGATGCGCCGGGGGCGCGAGTACGTCATCAAGCTCGGCGTCGCCGAACTCATGACCTCGCGGCTCTCGGCCTCGGAGGAGGCGCTGGCGACGCTGGCGGCGGAGAAGCTCGGCGGCCGAACGAAGCCCCGCGTCCTGATCGGCGGGCTCGGCATGGGGTTCACCCTGCGGGCGGCGCAGGGCGCGTTCGCCGTGGGGGCTCAGATCATCGTCGCCGAGCTCGTGCCGGCCGTCGTGCGCTGGGCGCGGGGGCCGATGGCGGATCTCTTCGGGCGCTCGCTCGACCGCCCGGGCGTGACCATCGTCGAGGCCGACGTCGCCACGCTGATCCGCACGCCCAAGACGGGCTACGACGCGATCCTGCTCGACGTCGACAACGGCCCGGAAGGCATGACGCAGGCGGTGAACGACAAGCTCTACGCGCCGAAGGGACTGGCGACGGCGCACACGGCGCTGCGCCCCGGCGGGGTGCTCGCGGTGTGGTCGCAAGGGCCGGACGCCCCCTTCGTGAAGCGGTTCGAGAAGGCGGGCTTTTCGGTCGAGGAGAAACGCGTGCGCGCCGGCGGCGTCCACGGCGGGCCGAGGCACGTGATCTGGCTCGGCGTGCGGAGGGAGAGCGATGGGCGGTGAGAGTGAAGCGCCAGCGATGGCGTTTCTTTGCGCCCACTCCAGACCGAGGAGCCTTGTCCAGGCGCGGTGGGGATCGACGGCCGGGTTTTGGCAGTCCCGGCGACTGCGCCCTACCACGCCCGGCGGGCGGCGCCCGAGGCAGTCTCACCTGTTTCTCAGGAGCCGCAGAGCTGCGTTGCGCCTCATGAATCCCCTCACATTTTTCCGAGACTTGAAAAAGCCTGATTTTTGGATTTCGGGCGCGGCTGAATGCAGAGTCGGCCATCTGGGGGATCGCCGCGCGCGCCGAAGGAGCGATTTTATTTTGTTGATGAATTCTCGAGCCGCGTCCTCGCCGGCGACGCCGCCCCTTGCGAGGGTCCGGGAACGCGGCGCAAACCGCCTTCAGGCAAGACAGAAGCGACGCCAAGATATTCATCACCAGCGTGGATCATGTTTCCGCTGATTTGCGAATCCGGAAAATACCCTTCTGGCCTACCGTTAGAATTGCCGAATCCAAATTTAATTCACCACTTTAGAATTGCTATAATGGCGTCGCGGCGCTTGCTTTTGTGGAGCTTTTGTGCATGACGTTTGGCTGTCGGGCGCATTGCTCCTGGCCAGCCCGAGGCGCGAGCCGGCGCCGGCGGCCTTGCGCGAAGGGTCGGGATACGCGGCATGAAAATGGTCATTGCGGTCATCAAGCCGTTCAAGCTCGAGGACGTGCGCGACGCGCTCGAACGCATCGGCGTTCACGGGATGACCGCGACCGAGGTCCAGGGCTACGGCCGCCAGAAGGGCCACACCGAGATTTATCGCGGCGCCGAGTACGTGGTGAAATTCCTGCCGAAGGTGCGAATCGAGATCGCGGTTCCCGACAGCCGGGCCGACGACGTCGTCGACGCCATCGAACGCACCGCGCGCACCGGGGTGACCGGCGACGGCAAGATTTTCGTCACGTCGATCGATCACGCCGTACGCATCCGCACCGGCGAGGCCGACGACGACGCGCTCTGATCGCGCCCACCCCCCGCATTTGCGCAAGATTCGTCGCGTTTGGTCAGCCGGCCGGCGCCGTCAACGACCGAAGCGCGTCGTCCAGAGCCGACCTTCGGACCGGCTTGGTCAGGAAGCCGGACGCGCCGGCGCGGAAGGCCGCATCCCTGTCGGCGGGAAGGGAAAAGGCGGAGACGGCGATGATGGGAATGGACTCGAAGCGGCCGCCGAAGCCGCGAATGCTTCGCGTCGCCTCCAGTCCGTCCATGTTCGGCATCTGGATGTCCATCAGGATCACGTCGTAATCGCCTTTCCCCGCCGCTTCGACCGCCTCGGCCCCGTCTTCGGCGAAATCCGCCTCGTGCCGGAGCTTTTCCGGCATCGCGGCCATGACCGCGCGGTTGGCCTCGACGTCCTCGGCGACCAGAACCTTGAGCGGACGGCGCGCGTCCGACGCCTGCGGAAGCGCCGGAGGCGGCGCCGGGACGCGGACGGGGATCTCGAACCAGAAGCGGCTGCCGGCGCCGGGCGTGCTGTCGGCGCCGATGGTCCCGCTCATCAGATCGACGAGATTGCGGCAGATCGCCAGTCCGAGGCCCAGTCCCGCGGCCCGCGCGCGATCCGGCGCGCCCCGTTCGAACGGCTGAAACAGCCGCTCCGTCTCCGCCGGGGGAAACCCTGCGCCGGTGTCTTCGACCTCGACGCGCAGCGTCAAAGTCTCCGCGGCTTCCGCCGGCCTCGAGCGCGCCCGGATGGTCACCGTCCCCTCGGCCGTGTGCTTGACTGCGTTGTCGAGGAGGTTGACGAGAATCCGGCGAACCCGCCCGCCGTCGCCGACGAGCGCCGAGGGCAGGACGGGATCGATATCCGTGCGGAACGTCAGGCCCGCGGCCTGGGGCAGGACGCGCGCAACCTCGATCGCGGACGCGGCGAGGGCGCCGGCCTCGAATGGCGCCTCGTCGAGAACCGCTTTTCCCGATTCGAGACTAGAAAATTCCAGCAGATCCTTGATGATGACGAGAAGGCTCTCGCCCGCCGTCTCGATCGTGGCGGCGTAGCCTCGCTCGGTGGGCGCGAGATCGCGCTCGCGCAAGAGGCCTGAAAGGCCGATGATCGCGTTCATCGGCGTGCGCAGCTCATGGCTGACCATCGCCAGGAATTCGGACTTGGCCTGGCTCGCCCGCTCGGCCTTGCCGAGCGCCTCGGTCAGCTTCGCTTCGTGGTCGGCGCGCTCTGTGACGTCGCGCAGCACGAAGATGCCGCCGCCGTAGTCGGGCATCGGATTGACCCGGGATTCGATCACGCGGCCGTCAGGATTGCGCAACGTCCTGCGCCAGCTTCGCAAATGAAATTCGGCCATTCGCCCGCGTACCGCCTCGTCGGCGTCGACCTCGCCATAGTCGCCGCGTTCGGCCCGATAGCGGAGCAGGTCGGCGAGCGCGGCGCCGTGCTCGAGCAGCGCGCGCGGCGCGTGGAGCAACTGCGCCGCGAGATCGTTGCTGACGATCAGCTTCGCGTCCGAATCGTAGAAGAGGATGCCCTCGCCCATGTTCTTGAACGTGGCCTCGAGGACCGCGGTCTCCTCCGCCCGCTTCGCCTCGTAGTCGGCGCGTTCGGTGACATCGCGAAAGATGAAGATGGCGCCGCCGCCCTGCATGGGATTGAGCCGCGTCTCGATCACGCGGCCGTCGCGCAGGCGCCGAGTCCGGGTCCATGGTTCCGTGGCGCCGAACCGGATTTCGCTTTCGCGAACGTAGGCTTCGATGTCGACGTCGCCGTAGTCGCCGCGCCCGGCGCGAAGCCGGCTGATGTCGCCGTAGGCGATTCCCGGCTTCAGCAGCGCGACCGGCACGTCCAGCACCCGCGCCGTGAATTCGTTGCAGGCCAGCAACCTGCGGCCGGCGTCGTAGACGGCGATCCCTTCGCCCATGTTGTGCAGCGTGGCCTCGAGAACCGCGGTCTTCTCGGCGAGCTTGGCTTCGCGCTCCGCGGCTGCGGTGACGTCGAGCAGGACGAAGACGCCGCCGCCGTCGGGCAGCGGGCTGAACCGAATCTCGATTCCGCGGCCGTTGCGATGGCGCTGCTTGCGGCTCCAGGGCTGTCGCGCCTCGAACAGGGCGATCCGCTCCCGAACGGCTTCGTCGGGGTCCTCTTCGCCGAAGTCGCCGCGCTCGGCGCGAAAGCGGTTGAGGGCGTCGTGCGAGGCTCCGGGTTCGAACAGCACGGCCGGCGCTTCGAGCAGCTGCGCGGCCTTCTCGTTGACGACCAGCAACCTGCGGCCGGCGTCGTAGACGAGGATGCCCTCGCCCATATTGTGCAGCGTAGCCTGGAGAAGCGCCGTCTCCCGGACCAGCTTGGCTTCGTCGCCGGCGCGCTCGGTGACGTCTCGGAACACGTAGATGCCGCCGCCGCCGGGCAGCGGATTGAAGCGCATTTCGATCACCCGGCCGCTGCGGTGGCGCCGCGTGCGGCTCCACGACTGCGACGCGTGGAACATTGCGACCCGTTCGCGAACGGCTTCGCCGGGGTCGATTTCGCCATAGGCGCCGTTCTCGGCGCGAAAGCGGACGAGGTCGGCGAGCGCGGCGCCCGGCTGGAACAGCGCGAGCGGCGCATGGAGCAGTTGCGCGGCGAGGTCGTTGGCGGCGAGCAGCCTCGCCTCCGCGTCGTAGACGAGGATCCCCTCGCCCATGTTCTGAAAAGTGGCCTCGAGAACCGCGTTCTTCAGCGCGAGCTCCTGTTTGCCGCGCTTGAGGTCGGTGATGTCCGTCCGGATCGTCACGACGCTCCCGTCCGGCAGCCGGCGTTCCGCAATCCGCAGCCAGCGCCCCGCGTCGGTCTGCTGCTCGAACGCGCCGGTGGGGTTGCGATGGCGTTTCATGCGCTCGCGCAGCCAAGTCTCGTTGTTCGGCGCGCGTTCGCCGTTTGGCCGGCGGGCCAGGGCGAGGCGAAGCACCTGTTCGAAAGGAATGCCGGGACGCATCACGTCGGCGACATCGGGATAGGCGGCGCGCGTGGCCTCGTTGCAGACGACGAGCCGGTCGTCCGCATCGTAGATCGCGAACCCTTCCGGACTCGCTTCCAAGGCGTCGCTCAGGCGCTGCTCCGCCTCCTGCGCGCGGCGCGCGAGGCCCTCCGCTTGCTTTTCGGCTTCGACGTTGGCGGTGATGTCCTCCCCGGTGATGACGATCCCGCCGATCGCTCCGTTCCCCTCGCGCCAGGGGCGCGCTTCCCATCGAAGCCACAAGGCGCCGCCGCCGGGGCGTTCGAATCGCTCGCCCTTGGAGGTTTCCGTCGCGCCGGCGAGGCAGCGCTGATGCGCCGCCTTCCAGGCGTCGCTGATCCCGGGAATATCCTCGTAGAGATTGCGGCCGACGGGAGTCTGTTTCCTGCCGGCGACGGCAAGCCATCCTGGACTGGCGGCGATATACCGCATTTCTCGGTCGAACATCGCCATGTCATTGGGCGCTTCGGCGACGAATTTTTTGAGACCGCCAGACAGTAACGTCATCATCAAGAACACGGACCACGATTTCCTCTTTCTAACAAAAATCGCCAATAAGTCCAATATTTCTATGCGCGTACAGAGGTGTACCGCGCGCGGCCGCCGGGCCGCGGTCGTTCCGGCGAAGATCGCCGCCGGAGAGCGTGCTCGCCCGACCGATTCCGTCCCGGTTCGGCGGGACGACGTGAACACGGGCGTTCGCACACGAATTCGACCGTCTTTATAGAGGCGCAACGGTCGAAACGCTGCGACGAGGACAATGCGCAGCGAAACCCTTGTTCCACACGACAGCCGGTCGCGCCGGACCAATCGATCCGAATGGACAGCGGCGTCCCGGAACGTCGAGCGCACGCTTCTCCTGCGTTCATAGCCCGAGTCTATCGAAGTGGCGCGCCCGCACGTGTCGAACGCCTTGCCGTACGGGCGTGCGCGGCCGGGGCGCCGCGATTTCCGCCGCTTTTCCACGAAGATCCGCGACAAGTCCGGCGGCTTCCGCTTGCGGCTTCTCGACGCGCGGACCCGGCTCGTTCGGCGGGTCGAAGCGTCCTCAATGGAGGACCTGCGGGTTGTCGCGCGTTTCCGTGTACGCCCTGAGCGCGGCGTCCAGCACGGACCTTCGGACAGGTTTGGTCAGGAACTCCGACATTCCGGCGGCGTAGGCCGCGTCCTTGTCGCCCTGCTGGGAATAGGCCGAGACCGCGATGATGGGGAGGCTCGCGAACCGGCCGCCGAATCCGCGGATAGCCTGCGTCGCCTCGAGGCCGTCGACGTTCGGCATCTGAATGTCCATCAGGATGACGTCGTAATCGTCCTTGCCCACGGCCTCGATGGCCTCGGCGCCGTCCTCGGCGAAATGCGCCTCGTGGCCGAGTTTTTGCAGCATCGCGCGCATGACCTCGCGGTTCGCCTCGATGTCTTCGGCGACCAGGATCTTGAGCGGGCGGCGCCCGTCCCCGGCCTGCGGCGCCGCCGTTCGGCTCGGCTGCGGCGCGACGCCCACGGGAATCTCGAACCAGAACCGGCTGCCGGCGCCCGGCGCGCTCTCGGCGCCGATGGTCCCGCCCATCAGGTCGACGAGCCGCTTGGAGATCGCGAGGCCGAGGCCCAGACCGGGATCGCGCGTCCGGTCGGCCAACGCCCCCCGTTCGAACGGCTGGAAGAACCGCGGCGCTTCCGACGGAGGAAAGCCCGCGCCGGTGTCCTCGATCTCGATGCGCAGCGTGACGCTCGCCGCCCCGGCCGCCGAAGCGATCCGCGCACGCAACGTCACCGACCCGTCGCCCGTATGCTTGACGGCGTTGTCGAGCAGATTGACGAGAATCCTCCGAATCCGGCCGCCGTCGCCCAGGAGCCCGGCCGGAACGGCGGGGTCGACGTCCGCGGCGATCGTGAGACCCGCGGCTTGCGGCAGGTTGCGGGCGATGTCGATCGCGGAGGCGGCGAGTCCGCCGACGTCGAACGGCGCCGTTTCGAGAGTCACCCGCCCAGCATCGAGGCTGGCGAATTCGAGAAGGTCGTTGATGATGACGAGCAGGCTCTCGCCCGCCGCCTCGATCGTCGCGGCGCGGAGCCGTTCCGCCGGCTTCAGGTCGGCTTCGCGCAGCACGACCGCCATGCCGATGATGGCGTTCATCGGGGTGCGCAATTCGTGGCTGGCCATCGCCAGGAACTCGGACTTGGCCCGGCTCCCCTGCTCGGCCTTGGCGAGCGCCTCGGTCAGAGCCGCCTGCTTGTCGGCCAGTTCGCTGACGTCGCGGAACACGAAGACGCCGCCGCCGCCGGGCATGGGATTGAAGCGGGTCTCGATCGTGCGGCCGTCCAGGAAGCGTTGCGCACGATTCCATAGCTTTCGCTCGTGGAAAACAGCCACGCGCTCCGCGACGAGGGCCTCGACGTCACCGTCGCCGTAGTCGCCGCGCTCGGCGCGGTAGCGGGCGCTGTCGTCGTACAAGGCGCCGGGCTGGCACAATTCCGGCGGACCGCCGAACTGCCGGATGGCGATTTCATTGGCGACCAGAAACCTGCGGCTCGCGTCGAAGACGGCGATTCCTTCGCCCATGTTGTGCAGCGTGGCCTCGAGCAGCGCATTCTTCTCGGCCAGCTTCGCTTCGTAGTCGGCGCGTTCGGTGACGTCGCGGAACATGAAAACGCCGCCGCCGCCGGGCATGGGACTGAACCGGGCGTCGATCGTGCGGCCATCGGGGAGGCGCATCGTCCGGGCGAACGGCCTTCCCGCGCGGAACCAGGCCGCCCGCTCTTCGACGAGCGCCTCGATGTCGAATTCGCCCAGGCCGTCGCGCCGGGCGCGAAAGCGGGCCATCTCGTCGAGCGAGCCTCCGGGCCGACACAGTTCCGGCGGCAGATCGAGCAGCCGCGCGGCCGACTCGTTGCCGACCTGCAATCTGCGGCCCGCGTCGAAGACATGAATCCCCTCGCCCATGTGATGCAGCGTCGCCTCGAGAAGCGCGGTCTTCAGGGCGAGATCCCGTTCGCGGGCCTCGAGGCCGGTGACGTCGGTCCAGAGCGCCACGACGCCCCCGTCCGGCATCGGGCGCTCCTCGATGCGCAGCCAGCGCCCCGCTCCGGTCAACTGGTCGACGGCCCCGCCGGGATTGCGGCGCCGTTCCATGCCGTTCCGCACCCAGGTCTCCTCGTCCGCCACGGCGCCGTCATCGCTCTTGCGCTCATAGGTGGCCCTCAGCAGATGCTCGAACGTCGCGCCGGGCCGAAACGCGTCGGCGGCGGACGGGTGCATATCGCGGGTGGCCTTGTTGCAGACCACGAGCCGGTCGTCCGGATCGAAGATCGCAAAGCCCACCGGAATCGCCTCCACCGCGTCGCTCAGGCGCTGCTCCGCCGCTTGGGCGCGGCGCGCCGCGCCCTCCAGTTGCGCCACGGAGGCGGCGAGCCGGCGCGCGAAGTCTTCGGCTTTCTTCTCCGCTTCGACCCGGGCCGTGACGTCGTCTCCGGCGATCACGATCCCGCCGATGGCGCCGCCGCTGTCGCGCCACGGGCGCGTCTCCCAAGTGACCCACATCACGGCGCCGTCGGCGCGCGCCAGCCGCTCGCCCTCGGCGTTTTCTTCGGTGGCGCCGGCGAGGCAGCGCTGATGGGCCGCCTTCCAGGCGGCGCTGATTTGGGGAAAATCTTCGTAATAGCCGAGGCCGACCGGAGTCTCCTTGCGACCGTAAACGCCCAGCCACTTCGGACTTGCCGCGATATATCGCATGTCGCGATCGAACATCGCCATGGCTCGCGGCGACTCTGCAACGAACCGAGCGAAGTCGACAGTCTCAAGAGGCATGAAAAATCCGGTTTTCTGAGTGCTTGTGGCCATCGACAGCGCGTTTTGTTCTGTAGTCCAGATACGAGAACTGCCGCAAGCGACGCCTTGTTGCTTTCGACGCGGTCAACCCTTTGATTGTGACGTATAAATTACATTGTAATAGGGTTTTATGTTGCATTTGCGACGGCCGCCGGTCCGGCGACCGCTCAGCCTGTGGACCGACAAGGGGGGTCCGCGATCGTTTCCGAGAAAGGAGGCGGACGGCGCCTCCGCGTGCTTCCCATCGAGCAAACCCGAGTCTGCGGGCTTCGGCGAGGCGTCCGCATCAGCGGACGTGCGCGAGGGACTCCGTCGACGACCGGAGCGCCGCATCCAAAACGGATCGGCGGACCGGCTTGGTCAGGAAGTCCGACACCCCGGCGCCGAAGGCCGCGTCCTTGTCGGCTTGCTGGGAATAGGCCGAAACCGCGATGACGGGCAGGTTCGCCCAGCGGCCGCCGATTCCGCGGATGGCCCGCGTCGCCGCCAGGCCGTCGACGTTCGGCATCTGGATGTCCATCAAAATGACGTCGTAATCGTCCTTCCCCACCGCCTCGATCGCCTGAGCGCCGTCCTCGGCGAAATGCGCCTCGTGGCCGAGCTTTTCCAGCATCGCGGCCATGACTGCGCGGTTGGCCTCGATGTCTTCGGCGACCAGGATTTTGAGCGGGCGGCGCGCGTCCGGCGCCTGCGGCGCCGCCGCTCCGCTCGGCGGCGTCGCGACGCGCAGGGGGATCTCGAACCAGAACCGGCTGCCGAAGCCGGGCGTGCTTCCGGCGCCGATGGTCCCGCCCATCAGATCGACGAGCCGCTTGGAGATCGCAAGGCCGAGACCCAGTCCGGGCTCGCGCCTCCGGTCGGCCGCCGCCCCCCGTTCGAACGGCTGAAAGAGGCGAGCGGCCTCCGATGGCGGAAAGCCCGACCCGGTGTCCTCGACCTCGATGTACAGCGCCACGCGTTCCGCCTCGCCGGCGGGCGCGGCCCGCGCGTGCACCGTCACCGTCCCCTTCGCGGTGTGCTTGACGGCGTTGTCGAGGAGATTGACCAGAATCCGCTGAATCCGGCCGCGGTCGCCCAGGAGCGCGGCCGGAACGGTGGGCGCGACGTCGGCGACGATCGACAGGCCGGCGGCTCGCGGCAAGACGCGCGCAATGTCGATCACGGATGCGGCGAGGGCGCCGACGTCGAACGCCGCGATGTCGAGCGCCGCCCTTCCCGCGTCGAGACTGGCGAATTCCAGAAGCTCATTGATGATGACGAGGAGGCCGTCGCCCGCCGCCTCGATCGCAGCGGCGTAGCCGCGTTCCGCCGGCGCCAGATCGCGCTCGCGCAGCAGGCTCGACAGGCCGATGATGGCGTTCATCGGGGTGCGCAGCTCGTGGCTCGCCATCGCCAGGAATTCGGACTTGGCCCGGCTCGCCAGCTCGGCCTTGGCGAGCGCCTCGGTCAGCTTCGCTTCGTTTTCGGCGCGCTCTGTGACGTCGCGGAACACGAACACGCCGCCGCCGCCGGGCGTGGGATTGAACCGGACGTCGATCGTGCGGCCGTCGTCGACGCGCCGGGTCCGAGTGAAGATCCTTCCAGCGCGGAACCAGTTCGCCCGTTCCGCGACGAGCGCCTCGACGTCGCCGGCCGGACCGTGGTCGCCGCGCCGGGCGCGAAAGCGGGTGACGTCGTCGAACGAGGTTCCCGGTCGACGCAGTTCCGGCGGCAGATCGAGCAGCTTCAGGCGGGATTCGTTGGCGATCAACAGCTTGCGGTCCGCGTCGTAGACGGCGATCCCCTCGCCCATGTTTTCGAGCGTGGCCTCGAGAAGCGCGGTTTTCTCGGCCAGCTTCGCTTCGCTGTCGGCGCGTTCGGTGACGTCGCGGAATACGAACACGCCGCCGCCGTCCGGCATGGGATTGAAGCGGCTGTCGATCATCCGGCCATTGCGCTGGCGCCGCGTGTGGGCGAAGGGCGTTCCAGCGTGGAACCAAGCCGCGCGGTCCGCGACGAGCGCTTCGACGTCGTCGACGCCGCCATAATCTCCGCGCGCGCCGCGAAAGCGGACGAGGTCGTCGAACGAGACTCCGGGCCGGCACAGTTCCGGCGGCAGATCGAGCAGCCGCGCAGCAAACACGTTGGCGACCAGCAGGTTGCGGCTTGCGTCGCAAACGAGAATCCCCTCGCCGATGGCGTTCAGCGTCGCTTCGAGGAGCGCATCCTTCAGGGCGAGATCCCGCTCGCGGGATTTGAAGTCGGTGATGTCGGTGCGGAGCGCCACGACGCCGCCGTCCGGCATCGGGCGCTCCTCGACGCGCAGCCAGCGCCCGCCGCTCGTCAACCGCTCCACGGCCCCGTCCGGCTGGCGGCGCCGCTCCATCGCCTCCCGGACCCACCGCTCCTTGTCCGCCAGGACGTGCTCATAGCTTCCGCGGTCGCAGGCGAGACGCACCAGGCGCTCGAACGTCGCGCCGGGACGAAACGCGTCGGCGAAGGCCGGGTACAGGTCCCGCGTGGCTTTGTTGCAGACGACGAGTTGATCGTTCGGATCGAAGATCGCAAACCCTTCCGGGATCGCTTCCACGGCGTCCTTCAGGCGCTGCTCGGCCGCCTGCGCACGGCGTGCGACATCCTCGTGCCGCTCTATGAGCGCGCCGAGCCGCCGCGCCAGGGCGGTGGCTTCCCGCTGCGCCTCGACGCGGACTGTGATGTCGTCGAGGTCGATCACGATCCCGCCGATGGCGCCGCCGCTGTCGGTCCAGGGACACGCCTGCCATGTGACCCACACGACTCCGCCGTCTGCGCGCTCCAGCCGTTCGCCTTCTCCGTTTTCTTCGGTGGCGCCGGCGAGGCAGCGCTGATGCGCCCCTTTCCAGGCGTCGCTGATTTCGAGATCCTCTTCGTAATAGCAGAGGCCGGCCGGGGTCTGCGCGCGTCCGTAAACGCCCAGCCATTTCGCGCTCGCCGATACATACCGCATCTCACGGTCGAACATCGCCACGGCTCGCGGCGCCCGAGCAATGAAGTGGGCGAGGCTGCCGTTCTCGAGAGGCATGGCACATCCGCCGTCACCAACCATCCACACTGGTCGGCAGTTATTTTATTGTACAGTATAACCGCAAAATCGCCGACATGCGACTCCGAATAACTTTGGTCTTGCGACAATCGCCGGTCCCGGCGAAGAAAACGCCGCCTGTTCGACCCCGCTCCCGATCCGCAGCCGTTTCGCGGCGATCGTCACGCCCGAGGCGATCGCAAATCACGCCGCAAAGCCCTGAAAAGGCTCGATTCCGGAATGCGGATCGGGAGACGGCCGGGGACCGGCCCGGTTGCGTCCCCGTTTCGCCTGCGGGATAGATGGGATCTCCTGCTTCGGGAGAGGGAGACGTCGAAGGATGGACCGTCACGCGCTTTTCTACATCGGCGGCCGATGGGTCGAGCCGGTCCGCCCGGCGACGCTGGACGTCGTCGACCCCTCGACGGACGAGCCCTTCACCCGGATCGCCGCCGGATCGGCGGCCGACGTCGACCGCGCGGTCGCCGCCGCCCGCGCGGCCTTCGAGGGCTTCAGCCAAACCGCCCGCGAGGAGCGCGTCGCGCTGCTGCGGCGAATCCTCGAGGCCTACAACGGCCGCGCCGGCGACCTCGTCGAGGCGGTGTCGCGCGAGATGGGCGCGCCGCTGGCCTTCGCCCGCGACGCGCAGCTGTGGGCGGGGCGAGTGCATCTCGAGGCGACGATCGAAGCGCTGGAATCTTACGAATTCAGCCGCCTCAGCGGCTCGTCCCTGATCGTCAAGGAGCCGATCGGGGTCGCGGCGCTGATCACGCCGTGGAACTGGCCGCTGAACCAGATCGTGTGCAAGGTCGCCCCGGCCCTCGCCGCGGGCTGCGCCGTCGTCCTGAAGCCGAGCGAAATCGCTCCGTTGAGCGGCCTGATCTTCGCCGAGATCGTGGAGGCGGCCGGCGCCCCGCCGGGCGTCTTCAACCTCGTCAACGGGACGGGGCCGGACGTCGGGCAGGCGATGGCGGCGCATCCGGGCGTCGACATGGTCTCGTTCACCGGCTCGACGCGGGCCGGAATCCTGGTCGCCAAGGCGGCGGCGGACACGGTCAAGCGCGTGGCGCAGGAACTCGGCGGCAAGTCGCCCAACATCATCCTGCGCGACGCGGATTTCGCGAACGCCGTGCGCGAAGGCGCCGCCGCCTGCTTTTCCAACAGCGGCCAGTCCTGCGACGCCCCGACCCGCATGCTCGTGCCCGCCGAGCGCCGGGACGAGGCGCGGGAGATCGCGGCGGCCGTCGCAAACGGCCTGAAGGTGGGCGATCCGCGCGAGCCCGGGGTCGACCTCGGGCCGGTGGTGAGCCGGACGCAGTTCGACAAGATCCAGCGCCTGATCGAGGCCGGCGTCCGCGAGGGGGCGCGGCTCGCGGCCGGCGGCCCGGGCCGGCCGCCGGGCCTCGACCGCGGCTGTTACGTCCGCCCGACGGTGTTCGGCGACGTGACGCCGGACATGACGATCGCGCGCGAGGAGATTTTCGGCCCCGTCCTGTCGATCCTGAGCTACCGGGACGAGGACGAGGCGGTGCGCATCGCCAACGACACGCCCTACGGCCTCGCCGCCTACGTGTCGTCGACCGATCTCGACCACGCCCGCGCGGTGGCGGCGCGGCTGCGCGCCGGCACGGTGAACCTCAACTATCCGGCTTGGGACGTTCATGCGCCGTTCGGCGGCTTCAAGCAGTCGGGCAACGGACGCGAATACGCCGGCTTCGGCATCGACGACTTTCTCGAGCTGAAGGCCGTCGTCGGCTGGCGCTGACCGGGGCCGGAAAGCGCCCTCGCCTTTGGTCCCTCTTTCGGCCGGCGCGAAATCGGCGTAGGGCGAAATCATGTTCAGTCTCGAGACCCTCGCCGAGATCGTCGACCGACGCGCCGACGCGTCGGCGGAACAATCCTACACGCGCAGCCTGCTGGACAAGGGCGCCGCCCATTGCGCGCGCAAGTTCGGCGAAGAGGCGATCGAGCTGACGGTCGCGGCGGCGGCGCTGGACGAGGCCGCGGTGCGCGCGGAAGCCGCCGACGTGCTCTATCATCTGCTCGTGCTCCTGCGCGCGCGCGGCGTGGCTTTCGGGTCGGTCGTCGACGAGCTCGAAAGCCGGACGCGGCGAAGCGGTCACGATGAAAAGGCCTCCCGAAAGGCCTGACGACAGGGACGGAAAAACAAGGGATCGGCATGGATCAGGTCGTCAATCGCCCGAAGGTCGAATCGCCGTACCGTCGATTCAGCCGGGACGACTGGGCGCGGCTACGCGCCGACACCCAGCTTACGCTCACGATCGACGACCTGCGCAAGCTGCAATCGACCCACGACCCGATCTCGCTCGACGAGGTGGTGGCCATCTACCTGCCGCTGTCGCGCCTGCTCGCGCTCTATGTCGCGGCGACCCAGGGGCTGTTCAAGGCGACGCAGCGGTTTCTCGGCGCGACCGACGGCAAGGTGCCCTACATCATCGGAATCGCCGGGTCGGTCTCGGCCGGCAAGTCCACCACCGCCCGCGTCCTGCAGGCCCTGCTGACGCGTTGGCCGAACACGCCGAAGGTCCAGTTGGTGACGACCGACGGTTTCCTGCTCCCGAACGCCGAGCTGATCCGTCAGGGCATCATGGACCGCAAGGGCTTCCCGGAAAGCTATGACGGCACGGCCCTCATCCGCTTCCTGTCCGCGGTCAAGGCGGGCACGCACAATGTCGGGGCGCCCGTCTATTCGCATCTCACCTACGACATCGTGCCGGACGAGCGGGTCCTGGTCGACCGGCCCGACATCCTCATCGTCGAGGGCATCAACGTGCTCGCGCCCAACCGCCTGCCGCGCGACGGCAAGGAGGTCCCGTTCGTTTCGGACTTCTTCGACTTCTCGATCTTCCTCCACGCCGAGGACGCGCTGCTCGAGCATTGGTACATCGAGCGGTTCATGCGCCTGCGCGACACCGCCTTCCGCGATCCGCGCAGCTATTTCCGGCAATACGCCGATCTCGACGACGACGAGGCGGAGGCGACGGCGCGCTCGATCTGGATGCGCATCAACCTGGTCAACCTGCACGAAAACATCCTGCCGACCCGCGCGCGCGCCGACCTCCAGCTGACCAAGGGCGCAAGCCATCGGATCGAGGAAGTGGCGCTGCGCAAGCTGTAGATGAGAACGGTCCGGACGGCCGCCTCGAGGCGCGCTCTTCGCCGTCGGCGCGCTGCACCTCGCCGGCAAGGACGGCCTCGTCGAGCGCCTCCGCAACCAAGGCTATTCGGTAACGAAGGTCTGGCGACGCCTCACTCGCCGTAGGGCGTCCAGATGGCCTTGACCCGGGTTGCGCGGCGCAGGAATTCCCGCCCCTCGGCGCGCGGCCAGTCCACTTGCGTCGTTTGCGTCCAGGTCGCCTTGAGGTTGCCGGCCGAGGCGGCTTCGACCTTGGCCGCGCCCGCGGCGCCGCCGACGTACCAGACCGCGTCGACCCCGTCGTGCTCGGCGAGCGTCAGGGCCAGCCCGTTCGCCTCTCCTGTCACGATGTTGACCGCGCCGGCCGGGACGTCTGAGGTGTCGAGCACCGAATAGAAATCGGTGGCGCCGAGCGGATGCCGCGCCGAGGGAACCGCGACGATGCAATTGCCCATGGCGATCGCCGGCATCACGAGCGAGACGAAGCCGAGCAGCGGCGCCTCGTCCGGGCAGACGATCCCCATGACGCCCCAAGGCTCGTTCACCGCCAGCGTCAGGCATTTCGCGCGGGTCGCGGGAACGGCGCCGTCGAGCTTGTCGGCGAAACCCGCGTAGAAAAAGATCCGCCGGATCGAGGCGTCGACCTCGGCCGCGGCGGCGCCAGCGGAAGCGCCGGTCATCGCGGTCAGCCGGGCGGCGAATTCCTCCGCGCGGGCGCTTAGGTTTTCGGCGACGTAATAGAGCACCTGCGCCCGGTTGTGCGCCGTGGCGGAAGCCCAGGCCGCCGCCTTGGCCGCCGCCTCGACGGCGTTGCGGATGTCCTTGCGGCTCCCCGAGGCCGCGAGACCGACCTCGCGCCCCTGCGGATCGAGCACGCCATAGCTCGCGCCGGAATCGGGCCGCGCCTGCCTTCCCCCGACGAAGAGCTTCGCCGTGCGGTCGATCCCGGCCGCGCCCTCGCCCGCAGGCAGGGTCCCGGGCAGAGCTGCGAGCGCCGGCGCCTTCGCCGGATAGGGCTTGCCGCTTGGCGCGTCGGTGACCCGGTACGCGAACAGCCCCTCCTTGCCGCCTTCGCGGCCGAAGCCGCTTTCGCGCCAGCCGCCGAAGCTGGAGGCGGCGTCGAACAGGTTCACCGAATTGATCCAGACGACGCCCGCCTCGAGCCGCGCCGCGACCTCGAAGGCGCGACCGGCGTTCTCGGTCCAGATCGAGGCGGCGAGGCCGGCGCGGGTGTTGTTGGCGAGCGCGATCGCCTCGTCGGGGGTGCGGAAGGTCGTCGTCACCAGGACAGGCCCGAAAATCTCCTCCCGCATGAGGAGAGAGGCCGGCGCGACGCCGGTGACCAGCGTCGGCGGATAGAACCAGCCCCGCGCCGGAACCGAATCGCCGGCGCGCCAGATGTCGAGCCCCTCCTCGGCGCCGGCGCGCATCAGCCGTTCGATCCGATCGAGCAGGTCCGGCGCCACGATCGCGCCGAGATCGGTCGACTTGTCGAGCGGATCGCCAACCCTCAGGTTCGCCATCCGCGCCCGCAGCTTGGCGTGCAGCGCGTCGGCGATCCCCTCGGCCGCGAGCAGGCGGGAGACGTGCCCCTGGTCGCACCCCATCGCGTCCACCACGCCCTCGACCGCGCTGTCGAGGTCGGCGTCGTCGAACACGACGAACGGCGACTTGCCGCCGAGATCGAGGGTCAGCGTCTTGCCCGTTCCCGCCGTCGCCTTGCGGATGGCGCGTCCGGCGGCGGTCGAGCCGGTGAAGGCGATTGCGTCGACCCCGTCATGGGCGACGAGCGCCGCGCCCGTGTCGCCGTCCCCGGTGACGATGTTGACGACGCCGGCCGGCAGGCCCGCCTCGACGCAGATTTCGGCGAAGGCCAGCGCCGTCAGGGGCGTATATTCGGCAGGCTTCAGCACGACCGTGCAGCCGGCGGCGAGCGCGGGGGCGACCTTCCAGGCGAGCATCAGCAGCGGAGAATTCCACGGAAGGATCTGTCCGCAGACGCCGGCGGCGCGCGTATCCGGAAACGCGCTCTCGATCAGCGAGGCCCAGCCGGCGTGGTGATAAAAGTGGCGGGCGACGAGGGGAACGTCGACGTCGCGCGATTCGCGGATCGGCTTGCCGGCGTCGATCGTCTCGAGCACCGCAAGAAACCGCTCGCGCTTCTGCACGTGCCGGGCGAGCGCATAGAGAAACCGCGCCCGCTCGTGCCCGGAAAGGGCCGCCCATTTCGGCGCCGCCTCGCGCGCGGCTGCAACCGCGGCGTCGACCTCGGCGGGCGCGCCCCGGCTCGCGCGGGCGATGCGCTCGCCCGTCGCCGGATCGAACACGTCGAACAGGCCGCCGGGCTCGCCGAACCGCCCGGCGATGAAATGACCGAAGCCGTCTTCGTGCCGGCCAAGCCAGGCGCGGACGTGGTCGCTGCTCTCGGGCGAGGGGCCGTAGTCCATGGTGCGAAGGATGTCCTTGACGAGCGCCATCATGGTCCTCACGCCATCGCGTGGCGGTGGGCGGCCGAATAGCGGCCGGTTGCGTAATGGTCGAGCTGCCGCTCGATGTCGGTGAGCAGCCCGCTCGCGCCGATGCGGAAGAGTTCCGGCTGCATCCAGGGCAGACCGAGCTCCTCCCTCATCAGGATGAGCCACGCGAGCGCGTCCTTGGCCGCGCGCAGGCCGCCCGCCGGCTTGAAGCCTATGTCGACGCCGGCGCGCTCGCGGTAGTCGCGCAAAGCGCGCGCCATGACGAGGCTCACCGGCAGGGTGGCGTTGACGTCCTCCTTGCCGGTGGAGGTCTTGATGAAATCCGCCCCCGCCTGCATCGCGACCAAGCTCGCCGCGTAGACGTTGCGCAGGGTCTTGAGGTCGCCCGTGCCGAGGATGGTTTTCAGATGGGCGCGCCCGCAGGCCTCGCGCATCGCCGCGATCTCGTCGTAGAGCGCGGTCCAGTCGCGTCCCAGCACATGGGCGCGGGTGATGACGATGTCGATCTCCGCCGCGCCCTCGCCGGCCGCCCAACGGATCTCCTCGAGCCTGAGCCTGAGCGGCATGAGGCCGGCCGGAAAGCCGGTCGCGACCGAGGCGACCGGAATCCCGGAGCCTTCGAGCGCCCGGACAGCGGGGGGAACCATGGTCGGGTAGACGCAGACGGCGGCGACGGTCGGGGGCGCGTCCTCGAGCCCGAGCGCGGCGAGGAGGTCGTCGCTCAAGGGCCGCCGCGCCTTGGCGCAGAGGCGCCGCACCCGCTCGGGCGTGTCGTCGCCGGCGAGGGTCGTGAGGTCGATGCAGGTCAGAGCCTTCACCAGCCACGCCGCTTGGTATTCCTTCTTGACCGAACGGCGCGTCGTCAGGGTCGCGGCGCGGCGCTCGACCGCGCTCGTATTGACCCCGACGCTCTCGAACCAGGAGGGATCGAGCCGAACGCCGGGATTTCGGGGCCGGTTGCGGCCTTCGAGGGCCTTGTCCGCCGCCTGATCCATAGGGTCCTCGCGTTGTCTCGGGCGGCCAAACTGTCACGAGCCGGGGGGCGGGTTCAAGGGCCGCGCGGGCGCGCCGGCGGCGGCGCCATCCCGCCGCGCGTTCTTGCGCTTGCGGCGCTTCCCGGAGCGATGGAGGCGGCGGCCACGGCGGGCAATCTCGAGGTCGCCGTGGTCAGACCGCAGGCGCGATGATTTTCCCGACCCCGGCGGAACGGCGCAGCCAGCCCGCTCAATAATGATACCGGCACTGCGCAATGAGGATCGCGTCCTCTGCAACCCGGTGAACGAGCCGGTGCTCCACGGTCAGACGCCGCGACCACCAGCCCGACAAGGACCCGCGCAAAGGCTCGGGCTTCCCTGTCCCGGAGAACGGCGTGCGCGCGCATTCCTTGATGAGCCCGTTCAGGCGCACGAGCAGCTTCGGATCGTTCGCCTGCCAATAGAGATAGTCTTCCCAGGCGCGCTCGCTGAAGACGAGCTTCACGCGTCGATCGTCCGCTCCGTCCCGCCGCCGCGCTCGAGCTCGCCGATCGACTCCAGCAGGCGTTCAGCGTTCTCGGCGCTCCGCAGCAGATGGCGGGTCTCTTCCAAAGAGGCGAAATCCTCGAGCGACATCAGCACGGCCATCGGCTTCCCCCGGTCGCGGGTGATGACGAGCGGCTCATGGTCCGCATTCACCCGGTCGATGGCCGCGGCGAGGTTGCGCCGAAAGTCGGAATAGGAGGCTATGCGCATGATGCATTGTACGCGGCTGCGTACGTTGCGCAAGTCCGACCATTCGCCCCGGGCGCGCAAAGCGCCGTCCGACAGAGCGCGGGGCGATCCGTGCAGCAGATTGCGCTTGGATGAAGGCGCCCATTTGTAGCCGCGCCCGCTGAGCGCGGCGATGCGGTCAGCGACCGCGTCTCTACACACGCCGCCCCGTAAAACACGCTAGAAGGTCGCCGCGATGATCGCCCCGACCTTGCGGATGACCACGTCGCCCGCGTTCCGCGAGTCCGGCGCCTCGGTGTAATAGACGGCGGCGAGCAGCGGGGCGCGGCCGGGCGGGCGAAGAATGGCGATGGCGTTCGCCGTGCCGTGGTCGCCCGTGCCGGTCTTGTCGCCGATCCCCCAGTCGCGCGGCAGGCCGGCGCGCAGGCGCGCGTCGCCGACCTTGTCTGCGATCAGCCAGGCTTCGAGCTGCGCCTTCGAGGCTTGCGTGAGCACGGCGCCGAGGAGGACCGCATCGAGGTTGCGCGCCATGGCGAGCGGGCTCGTCGTGTCGCGCGGATCGCCGGGAACAGCCGTATTGAGCGCCGGCTCGTTGCGGTCGAGCCGCGTGACCGTGTCGCCGAGCGAGCGCACGAAGGCGGTGAAGCCTTCGGGGCCGCCGATCGCGGTCAGGATGAGATTGGCGGCGGTGTTGTCGCTCCACTCGATCGCCGCGGCGCAGAGGTCTCCGAGCGTCATGCCGCCGGCGGCGACATGCGCCTTGGTCACGGGCGCGTAGTCGAGCAGGTCGCCCTTCCCGTAAGGGACGAACCGTTCGAGGACCTCCTGCCCGGCGTCCACCCGTTTCAGGACGGCGGCGGCGGCGAGGAGCTTGAACGTGCTGCACATCGGAAAGCGTTCGTCGGCGCGATGGAGGAGCGTTGCGCCGCTTTTCGGGTCGAGCACCGCCACGCCGAGCCGCCCGCGAGCGGTCCGCTCCAGCGCCGTGAGCCATTCCGCGGCCCTGGCGAGTTGGCCCTCGGGCAGCGCCCGGACGGGGTCCGCCGACATCGCCACAGCCAGTCCCAGGAGGAAGGCGCGGCGGTTGCCAATCCAGGCGCTTTGTCGCGGCAGGCGTCTCATGGCTTTATCCTTCAGGAAGGGACGGCGAGCGTTGCCCCACCACCACCATTCGGGTGGTCCCCTCCCCCGTTCCGCTTGCGCTTCACAGGGGAGGACCATGCGCCGAATGGTGGAGGAGGCGCGCCTCTCCCACGTGAAGCGGGGCGTCATGCCTAGCATGGTCGCGGGGGCGCGCCGCTAAATTCGTCCGCCCAGCTCGTCCTCGACGTGCGCGCGCACGATCGCGTCGAACGATGTCTCGGCGCGAAAGCCGAGCGCGAGCGCGCGGCGCGCGTCGAAGTCGCAGGGCCAGCCCGCGACGATCCGCGCGATCGCCGGGTCCGGCTCGCGCCGGATGAGCGCAGACGCCTTGGGGCCGGCGACGCGTTCGAGCGCCGCGATCTCGTCGCCGACGGTGGCCGAGCAGCCCGGCATGGTCAGATTGCGCCGGGCGCCGAGCGCGGAAAGGTCCATCGCCGCCGCGTGGTGAAGGAACCCGACCGCCGAGCGCGGGCTCGCGTGCCAGTGCCGCACGTCCTCGCCGACCGGCAGCACCGCCTCGAGCCCGGCCAGCGGCTCGCGAACGATGCTGGAGAAAAAGCCGGACGCCGCCTTGTTGGGCTTGCCGGGCCTCACGCAGATCGTGGGCAGGCGCAGCCCGATCCCGTCGAAGACTCCGCGCCGCGAATAGTCGGCGAGCAGAAGCTCGACGATCGCTTTTTGCGTTCCGTAGCTCGTCAGCGGCGTGGTGAAGAATTCGTCGCCGATCTTGTCGGGAAACGGCGCGCCGAACACGGCGATGGACGAGGCGAACACGAGCCGCGGCCGGTAGCCGTCGGCAGAGTTGGCGGCGCGGATCGCATCGAACAGCGCGCGCGTCGCGTCGAGGTTGATCCGGTAGCCCTTGTCGAAGTCCGCCTCGGCCTCGCCCGAGACGATCGCGGCCAAATGAACGACGAGGTCCGGCCGGCCGGCGATCATCGCCTCGGCGACGCCCGCGGCGGCGATGTCGGCTGCGCGGGCGACCGTTCGGCCGGCGAGGCCGGGCGGCGCCTGCGGCTCGACCGCGTCGACCAGCGTCAGCGCGTCGATCGGGCGCCCGCCCGGCCCGCCGATTCTGGAGAAGCTTTCGGTCAGCTTGCGGCCGAGCATGCCGGCCGCGCCGGTCACCAGGATGTGCATGCGGCGCCCCTCGCGAAAAGATTGCTTTCCCCGCGGCCCGATCGAGCCGCGGGATTTCAGGCAACGGGCGAAAGCGCTACTTCACGATTGCGGCGTACTTGCCGTCCTTCCAAACGTTGATGTCGAAGCGCGGGTTCTTCATATCGCCCTTGGCGTCGAGGGTGATCGCGCCGAGCACCGTCTCGAATGGCTCGCCGCTCTTCAGCGCCTTGGCGACCGCCTTGGGATCGTCCGAGCCGGCCTTCCTGACGCCGTCGGCGATCGCCTGAACGACGCCGTAGCTGATCAGCGTGAAGCCTTCCGGGTTGAAGCCCTGCGCCTTGAACTGTTCGAGCGCCTGGGCGGCGGCCGGCGAACGGCGCGGATCGGATGGGAAGGTGAACAGCGCCCCCTCCCCGGCCGGCCCGGAGATCTGCCAGAACTCCGAGGTGGCGAGGGCGTCGGCGCTCATGAGTTGCGGCTTGTAGTTCTGGTCGGCCGCCTGACGCAGAATGAGGCCCGCCTCGGGGTGATAGCCGCCGAAATAGATGAAGTCGGCGCCCGCCTCCTTCAGCTTGGAGACGATCGCGCTGTAGTCCTTCTCGCCGGGATTGAGGCCCTCGAACAGCACCTCCTTGACGCCGGCCGCGTTGAGCTTGTCCTTCACCACGGTCGCGAGGCCTTTGCCGTAGGCCGACTTGTCGTGCACGATCGCGATCTTCTTGCCCTTGAAGTGCTCGGCGATCCACGGGGCGGCGAAGGCGCCCTGAGCGTCGTCGCGCGGATAAAGCCGGAGGATGGTCGCATGGCCTTTCTCCGTCAGCGTCGGGTTCGACGAGGCCGGGCTCATCATCAGCACGTTGTTCTCGGCGTAGACCTCGGAAGCCGGGATCGACGAGCCCGAGCAAGCGTGACCGTCGACGAACTTGATCTGCTGGCCGACGACCAGGTTCGCCACCGCGACCGCCTGCTTGGGATCGCAGGCGTCGTCCTGCACCACGATCTTGATCTTGCGTCCGGCGACGCCGCCGGCCTGGTTGACGGCGGCGGCGGCGGCTTCCGCGCCCCGCTTCATCTGGTCGCCGATCGAGGCGAGCGGGCCGGTCATCGGGCCGGCGACGGCGATGGCGAGGTCGTCCGCGAACGAAGGCGTCGCAAACGCCGAGAGGGCGACGCCCGCCAGCGACAGAATGAGAATTTTGCGCATGAGTGGATTCTCCCGGGGACGAGAGCGACCTTTTGGCTCGCCACGGAGCGCGGCGGCGTCTCCCTCGCGGCGGCAAGGCCTAGCCAAGAAGCGCCGTCGTGGCAACCTCGGAAAATACGCCGATCAGCTCCGCGCCCACCGCAGGCGCAGCGTCGGCAGGCCCGACTGGGCGCTCGCCCCCATCGTCACGAAGACGAAGCCCTCGCGCGCGTAAAATCGGCGCGCCCGTTCGTTCGCCTCGTTGACGTCGAGTTCGATCCCGTCCGGGGAGAGCCTTTTCGCCTCGTCGAGGAGAATGCGGGCGAGCCCCGAGCCGCGCTCGGCCGGCGCGACGCAGATCTGGTCGAGATAGCCGCTCGCCGGATCGATGGTGACGAAGCCCGCGGGCCGGCCTTCGCCGTCGAGGCCGACGACGATGGCGCCGCCCGAGGCGCGATGGCCTGCGAGCCGGCCGGCGAGCCACGGCCGGCGCGCCTCGAAATCGATGGCGAACCCGCTTTCGCGCCAGACGGCGACCCAGAGGTCGGCGAGCGCCGGAAAGTCGCCCTCTTCAAAGCCGCGCAAGACCTGAACGGAGACGCTCATCGCTCGGTCAGCTTCAGCTCGATCCGCCGGTTGCGCGCCATGGAGGCGTCGTCGGTCCCCGTGTCGATCGGTTGGAACTGGCCGAACCCCGCCGCGGCGAGCCGGTCCGCCTCCACGCCCCTGGCGACGAGATACTGCACCACCGCGACGGCGCGGGCGGCGGAAAGCTCCCAGTTGGACTTGAACTGTCCGCTTCCCGTGACCGGCTGGGCGTCGGTGTGTCCGTCGACCCTGAGGATCCAGGGGATGTCGGGCGGAATCTCGCGCTCGAGGTCGAGCACGGCGCTGGCGAGCGAATCGAGCGACTGCCGGCCCCGCGGGCTGATGTCGGCCCTGCCGACGTCGAACAGCACCGAGGATTCGAACACGAAACGGTCGCCGACCACCCGGATGTCCGGCCGCGAGCCGAGAATCTGCCGCAGGCGGACGAAGAAGTCGGATCGGTAGCGGTTGAGCTCCTGCACCTTCTGGGCGAGCGCGACATTGAGCCGCTGGCCGAGGTCGGCGATCTTCGACTGGGACTCCCGGTTGGCGGCCTCGGAAGCCGAGAGCGCGTCCTCGATCGCGGCGAGCTGCTTGCGCAGCGCCGCGATCTGCTGGTTCAGGACGTCGACCTCGGCGAGCGCGCGCGCGGAGATCTGCTTCTCGGCGTCGAGGGCGCTGGCCGTCGCGGCGGCGCGTCCGGCGAGGCCGGCAGACGCGGCGCCCGCGGCCGCCGCGTCCTTCAGCCGCTTCTGCTCGCGCTCCGCGGAATCGAGCGTGGCCGAGAGGGTCGCGATCTTGGACTGGTCGGCGCTCTTTTCGGTGCGCTCGAGCGCCAGGAGGTTGGTCAGCTCCTCGATCTGCCGGTTGAGCCGCGCCAGCGCCTCGTCCTTGCCGGTCACCTCGCGCGACAGGAAGAACTGCGCCAGCATGAACACGGAGAGGAGGAAGATGATCACGAGCAGCATCGTCGAAAGCGCGTCGACGAACCCCGGCCAATAATTGACCGGCTCGTAACGACGATTCCGCGACAGCGCCATGCCATGCTCCTTTTTCGCCGCCTCTGCCCGCTCTCCCCGCCTGGGGGGAGAAGGTCGGGGCGAGGGGCGGTCGACCTTTCCGGAAAGACCCGCGCAGGCCGGTCATCCGGCCGCTTCGCGGGCGCCTTCTCCCGGTGAACGGGGAGAAGGGCTCAGCGCGTCGTCAGCTCGTCGAGCAGCCGCCGCAGCAGCTTGCCGATGTCCTCCTGCTGCTGGGCCTGGACGTCGACCCAGTTGCGGATCTGCTGCTGCTCGGTGCGCATGTGGCCGACGAGCGCCTGGATGCCGTCGGCGAGCGTCGCGATCGCCGCGGCGTTCTTCTGATGATCGGCCTGCGGCTGGGAGAAGGCGACCGGCTGCGCCTCCGGCTCGACCGCCGGCGTCGTGCGCACGTGGCTCGCCAGGAACTCCTCGAACTCCGAATAGAAGCGGTTCTGCGCCTGTCCCGCCTGAAGATCGAGAAAACCGAGGATGAGGGAGCTCGCGAGGCCGAAGAGCGACGAGGTGAACGACACGCTCATGCCCGCGATCGGCGCGGACAAGCCGCCCTTGAGGTCCTCGAACATCGACGCCGTGTCCGAGCCCGTCTTCATGCTGTCGATCACGCCGCTGATCGAATGAACGGTCTCGAGCAGCCCCCAGAAGGTGCCGAGGAGGCCGAGGAACACCAGAAGGCCGATCAGGTAGCGGCTCAGCTCCCGCCCCTCGTCGAGGCGGGTGGCGATCGAATCGAGGATCGCGCGCGTGGTCAGCGTGGAAAGGCCGCTCGCGCCCGCCCCGGCGTCGAGCATCGCGGCCATCGGGGCGAGCAGCACCGGCTGCTTGACCTTGCGCCCGTCATAGGCGCTGGTCAGCGAATTGACCCAGTGGATTTCGCGAAAAAGCCGGAGGACCTGCCGGAACGTGAACAGCGACCCGATCGCAAGCACCCCGAGAATCAGCCCGTTCAGGCCCGGATTGGCTGAAAAGGCGAACGCGAGCTGCTTGGAG
>CAIZGR010000475.1 GCA_903932535.1 uncultured Hyphomicrobiales bacterium
ATCATCAGCCGCCGCCGCACTTCCGCGCCGAAGCCGCGGGCGCGCGTCTTCTCGTAGAGGTCGACGATCTCGGACGACGGCTCGCGCAGGCCGTAGCGGACGCCGTCGTAGCGCGCGAGATTGCTCGAGGCTTCCGCCGGCGCGACGATGTAATAGGCCGGCAACGCATGGCGCGTGTTGGGCAGGCTCACGTCGACGACCTTGGCGCCCGCGGCGCGCAGCCACTCGGCGCCTTTCGCCCACAAGGCCTCGATCTCGGGGTTCATGCCGTCGAGGCGGTATTCCTTCGGCACACCGATCGTCAGGCCCTTCACCGATCGCCCGACCGCGGCCTCGTAGTCCGGCACGGGCTCGGTCGAGCAGGTCGAGTCCTTCGCGTCGGGGCCGGCCATCGCGCGCAGCATGATCGCCGCGTCGCGCACCGTGCGGGCGAGCGGCCCGGCCTGATCGAGCGAGGAGGCGAAAGCCACCATGCCCCAGCGCGAGCAGCGCCCGTAGGTCGGTTTGATGCCGACGATGCCGGTGAAGGCGGCGGGCTGGCGGATCGAGCCGCCGGTGTCGCTGGCGGTGGCTGCGAGGCAGAGATGCGCGGCCACCGCGGCGGACGATCCGCCCGAAGAGCCGCCGGGCGCCAGGAGTCCGCGCTTGCCGCCGTCGGCGAGCGCGGCGCGCGCCTGCTCGCGGCTCCAGTTCGGCGGAAGCCACGGCGAGGCGACCGGGCCGTAGTATGACGTCTCGTTCGACGAGCCCATCGCGAACTCGTCCATGTTGAGCTTGCCGAGCATGACCGCGCCGTCGCGCCACAGATTGGCGGTGACGGTCGATTCGTAGGCCGGCTTGAAGCCGTCGAGGATGTGGCTGCAGGCCTGGGTGTGGACGCCCTCGGTGGCGTAGAGATCCTTGATCCCGATCGGCAGCCCCTCGAGCGGCCCGCCCTCGCCCCTGGCGAGGCGCGCGTCGCTCGCCTCGGCCATCGCGAGCGCCTTTTCGGCGGTGATCGCGACAAAGGCGTTGAGTCCTTTGGCGCGTTCGATCGCGTCGAGATGGGCCGTCGTCAGCGCGACGCTGGAAATCGCCCGGGACACGAGCCGGTCGCGGGCCTCGGCGAGCGTGAGGGAGGTGAGATCGGTCAAAGGAGATTCCTGGCAGAGGGGCCGCGCGGCGCGCGGCGGGTCGATCGCGGGCGGTCGATCCCGCGAGTCACTCGATCACTTTGGGGACGAGAAAGAAGCCGTCCTCGGTCAGGGGGGCGTTGGCGAGCACCTTGCCCACGATCTCGCCATCGGTCACGACGTCGTCGCGCATCGGCAGCCGCATCGGTGTGACGGAGGTCATCGGCTCGACGCCTTCGACGTCGACTTCGCCCAGCGCCTCGACGAACGCGAGGATGGCGTTGATCTCGCCTTGCAGATGCGGGATCTCCGTATCGCTCACGCCGATGCGCGCCAGATGCGCGATACGGCGAACGGCGCTGAGATCAACGGCCATCGAAGGCTCCTCGAAATGCCTTTGTTGCGGGAAGCCGCCCCTATACATCGCCGACATGACCCTGGCAAACCCTCGCCGGCATGACAAAGGCGGCCGCCCTCTGGCGGGACGCGCCGCCTGTTGCTATTGGCGCAGCCGACAGACGCAAGAATCTCAGGAGGGCGCGATGAAAATTTCCGGAGCGGCGGCGATCGTGACGGGGGGCGGCTCGGGGCTCGGGCGCGCGACGGCGGAAGCGCTGGCGGCGAGGGGCGCGAAGGTCGCCATCGTCGACCTCAACCCGGCCGCGGCCGAAGAGGCCGCCAAGGCGCTCGGGGGCGTCGCGGTGGTCTGCGACGTCGCCAGCGACGCGTCCGCCACCGAGGCGTTCGCCAAGGCGACAGCCGCCCACGGACCCGCCCGCATCCTCGTCAACTGCGCCGGCATCGGCACGCCCGTCCGCATCGTCGGCAAGGACGGCGCCCCGGCCCCGCTCGGGGACTTCGAGAAGGTGATCCGAGTCAACCTGATCGGCACCTTCAACATGATCCGCCTCGCGGCGGCCGGCATGGCCGGGCTCGATCCGATCGACGGCGAGCGCGGCGTGATCGTCTCGACCGCTTCGGTCGCGGCCTTCGAGGGGCAGATCGGCCAGTCGGCCTATTCCGCCTCCAAGGGCGGCGTCGCGGCGATGACGCTGCCGATCGCGCGCGAGCTGGCGCGCAACGGCGTGCGCGTGAACACGATCGCCCCCGGCATCTTCATGACGCCGATGCTCGCGGGCCTGCGCGAGGATTTTCAGCAGTCTCTCGGCGCCTCGGTGCCGTTCCCCTCGCGTCTCGGCAGCCCGGCCGAATATGCGGCGCTCGCCGTCCACATCGTCGAGAACGGCTACATCAACGGCGAGACGATCCGAATCGACGGCGCGCTGCGCATGGCGCCGCGCTGAGGGCGCTGTAGGCGCGGTCGATAGCCCGTCGACAGACGGGCGTCCTTTCGGACGCCCTATGGGCCGCGCCTTGCGGGGTCATCGACCCCGCCTACAGACGGCGCGAACGCGATCGAGGGAGGTGAGCCATGGAAGGCAGACAAAGGCGCCTCGCGGGCAAGGCGGCGCTGATCACCGGCGCCGCCTCGGGCATCGGCCGCGCCGCGGTCGCGCTCTTCCACGCCGAGGGCGCGAAAGTCGCAGCGAGCGACCGCAACGCGGCGGGCCTCGCCGAGCTGAAGGGCGTCGCCGACCTCGTCCTCGCCCACGACGTGACCGACGAGGCGCGCTGGCGCGAGGTGGTGGACAGCGTCGTCGCCGCCTTCGGCCGGCTCGACATCCTGGTCAACAGCGCCGGCATCGCGCTCAAGGGCAACATCGAGACCGCGACGCTCGAAGACTTCCGGCGCACGGAGGCGGTCAACGTCGAAGGCACGTTCCTCGGCTGCCGCGAGGCGATCCGGGTCATGAAGGGCGCGGGCGGCGGCTCGATCGTCAACCTGTCCTCCGTCGCAGGGATCGTCGGCGACGCGCAGTCGGCGGCCTATTGCGCCAGCAAGGGCGCCGTGCGGCTGCTCACCAAGTCGGCCGCGCTCCATTGCGGCCGGGCCGGCTACAATATCCGGCTGAATTCCGTTCACCCCTCCTTCGCCGACACGCCGATGGTGCAAGAGCTGATCGCGAGCTCGAAGAATCCGGAGCGCGTCCGCGAGGGCCTGATGCGCGCCGCGCCGCTCGGCCGTCTGGGGCGTCCTGAGGAGGTCGCCAACGCCATCCTCTATCTGGCGAGCGACGAATCCTCGTTCACTACCGGAATTGAGCTGATGGTCGATGGCGGCCTCACCGCGCAGTGACGCCGGAAATCGGATAGGATGGTCGTTTTCCGACCCCGGGAGGGATCATGGTCCGGCTGAACGTCATCTACACCCGCACCGGCGACATGGGCGAAAGCGGTCTCGGCGACGGGACCCGGCGCCCCAAGACCGACGCGCGGTTCGCCGCCATGGGCGACGTGGACGAAACCAATTGCGCGGTCGGCCTCGCGCGCCTGCACACACAGAACGCGGAGGTTCCGGCCCTCGCCGCGATCGAAGAGACGCTCGCGCGCGCGCAGAACGACCTCTTCGACCTCGGCGCCGACCTCTGCATGCCGCAGACGCAAGGCGAAGCGCCGGGCGCCGCGCTGCGCGTCGCGGCCTCGCAGGTCGAGGCGCTCGAACGCGCCATCGACGCCCTGAACGAGAATCTCGCGCCGCTGCGCTCCTTCATCCTGCCGGGCGGGTCGCCGGCCGCCGCCGCCCTGCACTTGGCCCGCGCCGTCTGCCGGCGCGCCGAGCGCAGCGTGGTCGCGCTCGCGGGCGTCGAAGGCGAGACCGTGAGCCCCGCCGCGCTCGCCTATGTCAACCGCCTGTCCGACTATCTCTTCGTCGCGGCGCGGGCGGCCAACGATTTCGGCGCGGCCGACGTCCTCTGGGCGCCCGGCGCCAACCAGTCGGAAGGCCGGTGAGCGTCGCCGATCTCACGACGGCCGTCGGCGTGATGAGCGGCACGTCGATGGACGGGATCGACGTGGCGCTGATCGCGAGCGACGGCGAGGCGCGCGTCGAGACCGGCCCGGCCGCGACCTTTCCCTATCCCGAGGCCGTGGCGCGGCGGCTTCGCGCGGTGGTGGCGGACCCAGGCGAGGCCCAGTCGCCGCAGCCGGAACTGGAACGGGCGGTGACGGACGCCCATGTCGCCGCCGTCGAAGCGTTTCTCGCCCGCTTTTCCGTGGCGCGCGAAAAGGTCGCGCTCGTCGGGCTGCACGGCCAGACCATCCTGCATCGGCCGGCGGCGCGCCTCACCCGCCAGCTCTGCGACGGCGCGCGCGCAGCAGCCGCGCTCGCGATCGACGTCGTCTGCGACTTCCGCTCGGCCGACGTCGCGGCCGGCGGCGAGGGCGCGCCGCTCGCCACCGTCTATCACGCCGCCATGGCCGCGGGCCGAGAGCGCCCGCTGATGATCCTCAACTGGGGCGGGGTCGGCAACGTCACCTGGCTGGGGGAGGGGGGTGAAATCGTCGCCTTCGACACCGGCCCCGCCAACGCGCTGATCGACGACTTTCTGCTGAGGCGGCGCGGAGAAGCCTTCGACGCCGACGTCCGTCTCGCCGCGAGCGGCCGGGTGGACGAGGCCGCGCTCGCGGCCATGATGCGCGACCCCTATTTCGATCGGCCGGCGCCGAAGTCGCTCGACCGCAACCATTTCGCCGCCGCCGCGCTGGCGATCGAGTGCTCGAGCGACGCCGACGGCGCGGCGACCCTGACTGCCTTCACGGTCGAAGCGACCGCCGCGGCGCTGCGGCTGGTTCCGGCCGCGCCGATGCGCTGGCTGGTGGGGGGAGGGGGGCGGCGCAACGCCGTCCTCATGCGCCGGCTCGCTGAGCGGCTCGGCGTGTCCGTCGAGCAGGTCGAGGCGATCGGCTTCGACGGCGACGCGATCGAGGCGCAAGCCTTCGCCTATCTCGCGGTGCGCGCGCGGCGGGGGCTGCCGCTGTCCTTCCCGACCACGACCGGCGTGCCCGAGCCGATGACGGGCGGCGTTTTCTGGCCGGCGCCCAGATAGGGTTCCGGCGCCGCCATCCGCGCGAACGCCGGGACGTCCCGCTCTACGGCCCTGTCATGCCCGCTTTCGCGGGCATGACAGGGGTCGTCTTACTGGCACACGTTGACCGGCCCGTTGCCGATCCAGGCGCCGTTCGGCGCATAGAGCGGACGGACCTGAATGCACGGGTCCGGATAGGCGTAAACCGGCGCGGTCGCCGCGCCGATCGCGAGGGCGCCCGCGGCCAGCGCTCCCGCGGCGACCGCCGGACCCCACCAGCCGCCGTACCAAGCGCCGCCGTTCCAGTAGCCCGGATGCCAAACCCGGGGACCGTAAAAGCCCGGACCACCGCGCCAGCCGGCGTAACCGCCATGCCACCCGCCGCCGCCGCCGCGCCAGACGACTGCGCCGCCGGCCGCCGCGGGCTCGATCGCGCCGATCGTCGCCGCGCCGACCGCGAGCGCCGTCACGCCAGCGAGGATAGCCCTCGAAACCGTTTTCCGCATCTCACCCTCCGCCGGCCGTTCCCAGGCGGGTCCGGCCTGAACACGTCTCGCGTCGCCGGCAAAAGGTCCCGGCGACGCTTCATCCCACCTTATGATGCAGCAATGGGCGGCCATTATGATCGAAAAGCGGCGAACTGCGGGCGGAGCGACAATTCACGCCGCACTCCGAAGTCTAGACCGGATCGCGATGAAGAGATGTCGAGATATCCGCATGAATAGACGTTCATAATGCTTCAGCTTCGACATTCTCAACGCAATGCTGCCAAGCCTCTCGCCCGAGGCGCCGTCCGATGGCGGCGCGCACCGGCGCCTACCGGCAGACGTTCACCAGATAGCGGCCGAGGTAACGGCCGCGGCCGCCGGGCTGCGTCCAGACCTTGCGGTACACAAAGCAGTCGCCCCCGTTCGCAGGATAGACGTCTCCGACGACGATCACCGGCGGCGCGGCCCAGCCCCAGCCCCAGCCCGGATAGCCCCAGCCGGCCCAGCCCCAGCCGGGACCCCAGTAGGGACCGCCGCCCCAGGTTCCGCCATGCCAGCCGCCCCATCCGCCGCCATGCCAGCCGCCGCCACGGTAATAGCCCGCCTGAGTCGGCGCCGCCGTCGCGACCGCCGCCGCGAGGCCGACCGCCGCGATCACGGCGACAGATGCTCTTCCTGCGAGCCTGCGCATCGAAACCTCCTCGG
>CAIZGR010000476.1 GCA_903932535.1 uncultured Hyphomicrobiales bacterium
AGATGATCGCCGGTCAGGTCCGTGCGCGTCCCGACCATGCGGGCGTAAACCGCGTTGCTCTCGTCGAGGCTGTGGCCTACCGCCGCCAGTTCGGTGCGGAAGGACTCGGCGAAGGCGTCGAAGTTGAACGGCGCGGGCTGGGCGGGCGCGGGAGGCGCTTTGGGAGCCGGCGGCGGGGGCGGCGGCAAGCGCGTAGTCGGCGAGGCGGCGCGCGGCGCTTCCGGCTCGGCGCGCGGCGGCGCGGGCGGCTCGCGAACCGCCCCAACGTCGTCCATTTCCTCTTTCAAATAGAGGCCGCCGAGAACGTCAGCGAAACCGTCACGCAGGGCGAACGCGCGGGCGCGCATCTGCAACATGCGTTTCGGGAATTGCTGCCACGGCCCTTGCTTGCCCCACAGGCTCGCCTTCTTCGCGTCGGCGACGGAAAACATGCCGACAATCGGCTCCGGTTCGCCTTTGCGCTTCGCGCGGCAGATCGCCACGGCGGCGTCGCCTTCGCCCTCAATTGTTTCGCGGATGAACTCGCAAAGGCCCGAACCGCGCACCAGCGCCATCGCGCCGTCGCCCCAAATAGTCGGGCGCCCGTTGACGACGGCGATCTTGTCGAGCGCCTGAAAGGGCGTCAGGCCGACCTCCAAACCGCGCATAATCGAGATCATGCACTTCTCGGGCGTGTCCATGCCCTTCGGTGCCATCCCTGCCATGCACACGGCTTTGGCGAGGCGATAAGCGTCCTCCATCGTTTGAGGGACAATGGCGGCGATCTTGCCGCCCGACGCGAGCCGGGGCTGCGCTTGGTCAATTACGGCGACGTTGCTCATTTGCTTTCCTCCAAGGCGCGTTTTAGTTTGATCCTAAGTTCGCGGACTTCCTCGACGCCCAAAGGATCGTTGGGGTTGGTTTCGCCGAGCGCGGCGCGAAAACCCCGGCACCAACAAAGAATGTCGGACAGACCGTGCGAAAAATGCTCGGCGTCCTTGCGGGTAAGCCGCAGCACGACGGTTGGCACTTCTTCGATTTCCATTAAGCCGCAACCTCCACGGTCTTGGTTTCGACGCCGGGAACATCGACGCCAGCCGAACGCATCCGGTTCACGGAAATTTGGATTGCCGCCGTCAGGTCGCCGGAATGGCTGTTCATGTCGGCGAGGAAAAGCAGCACGGCGCGCATGTTGACGATCTCGTGTTTCGTGACTTGGCGCAGATGAACCTTCCCGGCCTTGGCCTTCACAGGCGGTGGCGGGGGCAGCGGAGCGGCCTCGACGGGCGGTGGCAGGGCTCCGGCAGCCTCGGCGGCGCGACGGGCTTTTTCGGCCTCGCGCGCGGCCTTGGCGCGCACCTCTGCGGCGGCCTTTTTCTCGGCGGCGATCCGCGCGCGCTCCGCAATCAGGAACGGCTCTGTCGATTTCTTCGCCCAAGCCTTCAACTCGGCGGCGCGCTTCACGATGGGTTGCCATTTGGCGTCCACTTCGCGCGAAGCGAGCAGGTGGGGCTCTTTCTCGACCTTGCGGGCATCATAGCTTGCTTTCTCCAGCTTGGCGAACACGTCGGCGAAATTTCCGGCCTTCGTCGCCTTCTCCTGCGTGTCGATAGCCCCTGCCTCTTTGATCCATGTGGCCATCGCCTCGCGCTGTGCGGTCAACTCGGCGTCGGCGCGCTCGTGCGGCGGAAGATCGGCGGCGATCTCGACAGGCGCAATTTGATCGGGCCATCGGCCCGTCGATTGGAATTCGACGAAAGCCTCGTAGGCGACAGGGTGCGGCGCGCACCAGCCGAACAATTCGTCGATAGCGTCGGGTTTCGTCGGCGCCGGGAATGTGCCGGAGCGCCAACAGACCAGTTCGCCACCGTCCCGCCAGAACGCGACGGCCTCATCGCGGTTGCGATAATAGCCGCTGCGCGGGTTGCCGCGTTCCGTCTCGACGCCGCGCTTGGCGTTGACGGCCTCGCGCCAATGCGAAAATTCGTCCGGTTCGATCTGGTTGTCCATCAGGCAGTTTCCTTGTGAGGTTGAATCCGCGCCAGCCTTTCCAGCGCGGCATAGGGCTTGTCCTCCGCCGCAGGATCGCGGGGCTTGATCGGAGCGGGCGTCGCGATCTGGGCGAGCGCGGCGGCGATCGCGGCGCGCGCTTCTGGCGACGTGATGGCGATGCCCTTCCACTTTCGCGTGCCGGGCCAGATGCGCGTCACGGCGCGGGGCCGACCCGCGCCGTCATTGAAAGCGACGCGATAGACAGGCGCAGGAAGCGCGGCATATTTGGCGCGAGGCAGTTCGCCGAGATCGTTGAGAATAACCGTCACTGTACGCATGTCACGACTCCGTGGTTGAAACAGGATTGATCTTTGGCTTTGCGCGCTCAGTCCTGACGTGCTTCCTCGCGGCCTTGTCGACGAGCCGATTGACGTACTGGCGCCCGTCGCCAGCCTTGTGGCCTCGAACGTGGCGAACGGTGATGATGAGCCCGCGCGCGGCGGCGATCTTGGCGATGACGGCGGCGGCTTCAGTCGGAACGCCGATCATGCCCTTCTGCTTGCGGACCTTCGTGATGGCGACGCTATCGGCGTGTCGCCGCTCGGTGACGCCAGGGACCAGTTTCAAAACCCAGCCCAGCGCAACCGTGCAATCGGACTGGAGCATCACTTCCATTCCGTCGTCAATCAGGCCGGCCGCATTCGCCGCCGCCAACGTGTTCGCTATCGCGCAAATTTCGGCATGAGATGAAGTGGCGAGTTTTCGTTTGATCGGCGCCGAGAACATGCGAGCCGAGCGACCGTCAGCGCGAACCCATCCGGCCCACGCGGCGACAGAGGCGCGATGATCGAAACTGGCGTCGGAAATTATCGTCGCGCGGGACATCAGGGCGCCTCGGCGAGCATCGGCGCGATGCGGTCGATCGCCATGCAAAGCCGGTCGAGCAGCACGCCATCGGCGAACGTCAGGAGCCCGCGCGGGTTGACCGGCAGAAGGTCGTGACAATCCCGAATGTCGTCGCCGGCGATCACCACACGCGAGACGACGGGCCAGGAAT
>CAIZGR010000477.1 GCA_903932535.1 uncultured Hyphomicrobiales bacterium
CGCCCGCGCAGGTCTTCCTTGAGGTCGTCGAGCAGGAGATCGAGCGCGCAGGCTCGACCGACCACGCGCGCGAGAACCTCTCGCGTGACCGGCTTCGCCGCGGCGAACAGCACCGCCTCGACCCGCGCCTTCCATTCGCGCCAGCGCAATTCCGGCGGCAGGTCGGCGAGATCGCGGTCGAAGTGGGGCTCCTGGTTCGGCCGCCGCGCCATCGTCTCACAGCCCGTAGAGTCGAAATGTCGCGCGGCCGGTGAGCTCGCGGGCCGCGCCGAGAACGACCAGACGCTCGAACAGCCGCCGGCGGGCGCGATCGCTCAACCCGGGGAGGGGCGCCGCGGCGGAGACGGCGTCGTCGGCGAGTAGCGCCGCGAGCGCGCCCGTCTTGCCCTTGGCGCGCAGTTTTGGCGCGGCGTCGGCGAGCCTGCCAGCGCGGAGCGACAGGTCGTGGGCGAGGTCGAGGGCGGCGAGCGCCGCGCGGGCGTAAGCGAGCGCGACGAGCTTCCCCCAGCCGGTTTCCCCCGGGCGCGGCCGCCGCCCCTCCCCCGTGGCGCGTCGCTGAAACAGCTCGCTGGCGAGGAGCGGCAGCGGCGTTGGCCAGCCGAGGGTTTTGGCCAGCGCGGCGTCCGCGCAGAGAAGCGCGAGCGGCTCGCCGGCGGCGCGCACCGCCACAACCGCCGCTGCGGCTGCGGCCGCGACGACCGGGGCCGGCCGATCGCCGGTGATCGTCTCGCGGACAGCGGCGGCGAGCTCCTCCGCCTTGTCCCGATCGAGCGGCGCCTGCAGGTCGGCGGCGATGGCGGCCAGGCGCGTGCGGCGGAAGGGATCGCCGGGACCGCAGAGCGTCCGGAACGCCGCGTAGACTTTTCCCGCGGGGCCGAGATCCTGTCCGGGTTTGGCGAGGGAGACCGCGTCGCGCAGCGCCGCCTCGTCCTCCCGCCGGTTGAGCAGGTTTTGCGCGACCGCGGCGGCGGATTTCAGGGCGAGGCGGGCGCGCCAGGCCCCGGCCCACGGCGGCTCGGACTTGGCGACGGAATCGAGCGCGGACAGCGCCGCGCCGGCGAAAAACAGCGCCTCAGCCTCGGAAAGGTCGCGTAACGACCCGCTTGGCCGGGCCCAGGACGGGGCGCGGGCCGGCGGGAGGGGAACGGGGTCGAGGCGAATCATCGTCCCAAGCCTACCCGACGGCGGCGCTTCTGGCCATCGGACGCGCACGAAAGCGCCCCACCTGTCGTGCGAATTCGATGTCCGATAACCTTGCCTTATCGGACATGATCGTCATTATAGGAGGAATCGCCGATTCCGGCCCCCGGAGACCCGTCTTGACCGCCAATTCGAACGCCGGAACGCGCCTGACGGCCCGCTTCTCACCGATCGGTGACGCCGGCGCGGCCGTCTCCGCGGCCCGGCGGCGCCGCTCGGCCCGCGCGCGGGAGGTCGCCACGCCCCCACCGCGCTACCCGTCCGCTCTCGAGACGGCGTCGAAAACGGCCTCCGGTAACCGCCTCCGCTCCGGCGACCGGCGGACAGGCCGCTCGCGGGCCGATCGGATCGAGCCCGTGACGGACCCACGCCCGTGACCGGAAGCCAACCCCCCGCCCTGCCGGAGGGCGAACGCCCGGGCGGAGCCCCCCTCCCGGCGACGCTCGAGCCCCTGGTCGAGACCGCCCGCGCCTACGCCCGCGCCGCC
>CAIZGR010000478.1 GCA_903932535.1 uncultured Hyphomicrobiales bacterium
CACGGCCAAAGCCAACGCCGCCGCCTCGGATCGCGAAGCCGCCCGGCTGAAAACCCTGGCCGCGCAAAACAATGCCTCCGTCCGCGCCCTCGAGGCGGCGCTCGCCGCCGCCGCGGCGGAGGCGACATGAAGCGGAAGCGGCTCTTTCTTCTTCTCGCGGCGGCCCTGACGATCGGCGGCGGGGCTTCGGCCGAAAAGGCCGCTCCGAGCCCAGCGGCGGCGCCGGCCGTTGCGCCCGCCGCCCTCCGGGCGCCGATGCCGCCGCTTCCCCCGCGCGCCGACGGCAAGCCGCCGGATATGGCCTTCGGCGCCTATCAACGCGGCAACTTCCTGATCGCACTCAGGGAAGCCGAGCGGCGCCTGGACCAGAATTCCCGCGACGCGGCGGCGATGACCCTGATCGGGGTGATTTATCGCGACGGCGCGGCGGAAGGAAAAAACGATCTCGAGGCGTCGCGCTGGTTCCGGCTCGCGAGCAACCTCGGCGACCCTCAGGCGGCCTACGAGCTCGGCGCCCTGCTTCTCGGGGGCGCGAGCGGCGTGCCCAAGGACAGGGATGCTGCCAAGGCGCAGTTCGAGCGCGCGGCGGCTCAGAATCAGCCGGCTGCCCTCTACAATCTCGGCGTTATGGCGCTCGACGCCTCGGATGGCCGCAAACCGGATTTCGCCGCCGCGGCGCAATATTTCCTCAGGTCCGCCAACGCGGGCAACGACGACGGCGCCTATTCCTACGGCGTCATGCTGCGCGAGGGCAAAGGCGTGCCGCAGAACGTCGCCGAGAGCGCGCGCTGGCTCCAGCGCGCCGCCGACGCGGGCGTCATCGCGGGCCAGGTGGAATACGCCATCATGCTGTTTAACGGCGAGGGGGCGCCAAAAGACGAAGCCAAGGCGGCGGCCATTCTCCGCATCGCGGCGGCCAAGGGCAATCCGATCGCCCAGAACCGCCTCGCGCATCTCTACGTCGACGGCGTGGCGGTCGGCCGGGACCTCGCCTGGGCCGCGGCTTGGAACGCCTTCGCCAAGGCCGGCGGCCTCGAGGATCAGGGCCTCGACGTGGCGACCGCAAATCTGACGCCGGACGAGCGCAGCCGTTTCACCCGCATCGTTCGCGGCACGATCGGAAATTAGGTCTGGGGGGCGTGGCCGGGTCGGACGGGCGGCCGCGCTGCGTCCTCGCCCGGCCTGTCGGGAACAGGAGTCGCGCATGACAGACCTCAACGCCCGCGTCGGCGAGGTGACAGAACGGATCGCCGAGCGCAGCCGCGCCTCGCGGCGCGCCTATCTCGACCGGATCGACGCCGCCGCCGCGAAAAAGCCGGCGCGCAAGCGGCTCGGCTGCGCCAACTTCGCCCATGGATTCGCCGCCTGCGCTGCTGGCGACAAGGAGGCGCTGCGCGACGGCGAAGGCCCCAATCTGGCGATCGTCACCGCCTATAACGATATGCTCTCGGCTCATCAGCCGTTCGCCCGCTTTCCCGAACTCATCAAGCAGGCGGCGCGCGCGGCCGGCGGATCGGCGCAGGTCGCGGGCGGGGTTCCGGCGATGTGCGACGGCGTCACCCAAGGCGAGGCGGGCATGGAGCTGTCCCTCTTTTCCCGCGACGTGATTGCGCTTTCGACCGCGGTCGCGCTGTCGCACGACATGTTCGACGCAGCGGTCTATCTCGGGGTGTGCGACAAGATCGTGCCGGGGCTGCTGATCGGCGCGCTGTCGTTCGGCCACCTGCCGGCGGTCTTCCTGCCGGCCGGGCCGATGCCCTCCGGGCTTCCCAACGACGAGAAGTCGCAGATTCGCCAGCTCTACGCCGAGGGCAAGGCCAGCCGCGCCGACCTGCTCGAAGCCGAGGCCAAGGCCTATCACGCGCCCGGCACCTGCACGTTCTACGGCACCGCCAACACCAATCAGATGCTGATGGAGGTCATGGGTCTTCACCTGCCCGGCGCCTCGTTCGTCAATCCCGACACCCCGCTCCGGAACGCGCTGACCATGCTGGGCGTGAAGCGGGCGCTGGAGCTGACGGCGCTCGGCGCCGCCTTCACCCCGATCGGCCGGGTGATCGACGAGCGCGCGGTCGTCAACGGCGTGGTCGGCCTGCACGCGACCGGCGGCTCGACCAATCTGACCATCCACCTCATCGCCATGGCGGCGGCGGCGGGCATCGCGCTCACCTGGGAGGATTTCGCCGATCTCGCCGAGGTGACGCCGCTCCTCGCCCGCATCTATCCCAACGGCAAGGCCGACGTGAACCATTTCCACGCCGCGGGCGGCATGGGCCTCCTCATCCGCGAGCTCGCCGGAGCGGGGCTCCTGCACGCCGACGCCCGCACGGTGTGGGGCGAGCGGCTCGCCGATTACGCGGCCGAGCCGCATCTCGACCACGCTGGCGAGGTTGTCTGGCGCCCGGCGCCCGAGACGTCGGGCGACCCGAGCGTGCTGCGGGGCGCGGCCGAACCGTTCCAGCCGACCGGCGGCTTGCGCGTGCTCGACGGACCGCTCGGGCGGGCCGTGATCAAGACCTCCGCCGTCGCGCCCGAACGCCATGTGATCGAGGCGCCGGCGCGCGTGTTCCACAGCCAGGAGGCGCTGCATGCGGCCTTCCGCGCCGGCGAGCTCGACCGCGACTTCGTCGCGGTGGTGCGGTTCCAGGGGCCGAAGGCGATCGGCATGCCGGAATTGCACAAGCTGATGCCGCCGCTCGGCGTCCTGCAGGATCGCGGCCACAAGGTGGCGCTGGTCACCGACGGGCGGCTCTCCGGCGCGTCGGGCAAGGTGCCCTCGGCCATCCACGTGACGCCGGAGGCGGCGGCCGGCGGCGCGATCGGAAAGATCCGCAACGGCGACGTGGTGCGGCTCGACGCGCGCGCGGGGCGTCTCGACGTCCTCGTCGACGGCGAGGTCTGGGCCCGGCGCGGACACGCCGAAGCCGATCTCACGGGCTCCCATGCCGGCATGGGGCGCGAGCTGTTCGCCGCGTTCCGCGGCCAGGTCGGCGCGGCGGACGAGGGAGCGGCGATTTTCCCGGCCGCTTGATGCTGCGGCGCGTCCGGGAAGTCGTTGAGGCTTCGTTCACCAATGGCGGGCGATAGGAAGCCGTCCCTTCGGGGCGATCGGCTGAAGCGGGGCGTCACGACGCCGCGGGAGAACGTCCTCCCGCCTAGGGCGCGCGATGTCGGGGACCCCGTCTCTCTTCCCCCTGCCGGGGAAGGCGCGCAGGGACGCCTGAGCACGCTTTTTCACGCCGGAACCCCCTCACCCTGCGAGGTCCGAGATGCCGTCCCGTTTCCTGCTGTGCCTTGTCTTCCTCGCGTCCTTCGGCGCAACGCCGGCGAAGGCGGAGACGACGAAGACGGTCGTGGTCCTGGACGGCGGGATTTCCCATGTGTCCTGATCCCGCATCCCGATTGCCTGCCGAGGGCGCCGCTCGGCGACCGTCGGAAGGACTTCGCTGACCCGGCGGCGGCGCGCTCAACGAGCGCGGCTACAGGGAGCGGCCTGTGCGGCGCCTGATCGTTGCGCGAACGGCAGGAAGCGACGCGCTCACAGGATCGACCGCTCGATCGCCTCTTCCGCCTCGGCGATCGTCTCGGGCCGGCCGACGTGCAGCCACAGGCCGTCGAGCCGGACGCCGTAGAGCCGCCCCTTGGCGGCGGCGGCGTGGAAGTAAGGAGCGAGGCGGAACACCTCGCCGGGCGCGTCGGCGAACAGTTCCGGCTTCATGATCCCGACCCCGGTGTAGACGAAGGGCGCGACGAAGCGATCCACGCGCGACTCGAGCCGCCCCTTGCGCGTCATCGTGAAGTCGCCCGGCCAGTCGACGCCGACGGCGCCGGCGCTCGCCGCCATGAGCAGCGCAATGTCCATCGTCGCCGGATCGAACGCCTCGGCGAGCCGGGCGATGTTCGAGCGCGGCCCCTCGATCCAGAAGGCGTCGGTGTTGCAGACGAGAAACGGCTCCTTGCCGATCCAAGGCAACGCGCGCTTGATGCCGCCGCCCTGGTCGAGGATTTTTGCGCGCTCGTCGGAAACGACGATGCGCGGCCTCGCGCGGCCGGCGAGATGCGCCTCGATCTGATCGGCGAGCCAATGGACGTTGACGATCGTGGTCTCGACGCCGTTCTGCTCCAGCCGGTCGAGGCAATGGTCGATGAGCGTCCGTCCGCGCACCTTGACCAGGGGCTTGGGCAGCGTCTCGGTGATCGGGCGCATGCGCGTGCCGAGGCCCGCGGCGAACACCATGGCCGTTTTCGGAATCGGCGCGCTCATCGTCTTTTCGTTCCTGATCGCCGGCTCAGACTTCCGGCGGCCCGGGCTCTGGGCCGAGCGCCTGCGGCAGGTGGTTCTGATACCAGAGCGCGAGCGGCCGGAGCAACGGATGCGCCAGGTTCCTCGCGAGGTAACGCTCGATCCGCGGCAGGTGTCGAAGGTATTGCGGCTTGCCGTCGCGCTTGTCGAGACGGGCGAAGATGCCGAGAATCTTGGTCGCGCGCTGGGCGGCCATGGCGGCGTAGGCCGCCGTGAAACGCTCGGCGTCGAAGGCCGGGGCCGCGGCGGCGCGCCGGCGCACGTAGAGCGCCATCAGCCGCATCTCGAGGTCGCCGGCCACGTCGATGCGCGCGTCTTGCAGGAGCGAGGCGACATCGTAGGCCGGCGGCCCGATGACCGCGTCCTGGAAATCGATCAGGCCGATCCGGGCGATCCCCGCGCGTTCGGCGAGCCAGTGCAGGTTCGGCGAGTGGAAGTCCCGGAGCGTCCAGGTCGTCGGCTCGGCGAGGATCGGCCCGAGGATGTCGCGCCAGAGGCCGAGAAACTGCATGCGGGCGCCTGAAGGAACGGCTATGCGCGCCACCGCCGTCGCGTACCAGTCGATGACCAGCTCGACCTCGATCAGCATCGCCTCGACGTCGTAGGTCGGCAGCCGATAGAGTTCGTCGCCGACCGGCAGGCTGTCGGGCAGGTCGCGCCCATGCAGGTCGGCGATCAGCGCCACCGCCTCGGCGTAGCGGAATGGGTTCGGCGCGCCAGCGTCGATCACCGTCTCGGCGCCGAAGTCCTCGATCAGCGCGAGCCCGTCCTCGACGCTGGCGGCGAGGATTTTCGGGGTCGAGTAGCCGAGGCCTCTCAGGCCGTCGGCCATGGCGAGGAAGGCGCGGATGTCCGGCGAGAGTTTCGCGATCGCCGCATAGGGCTTACCGAAGCGGACGATAGGCCCCTCCGGCCTCGGGGGCGCCACCATGAGAATGGCCGTCGTCCCGTCGGCCTTGGTCAGGCGCTCGTAGAGGCGCACCGACGCGTCGCCCTGAACGAACTCGCGCCGCGCCTCGATCCAGCCGGCGCGGTGGAGGAGCGTTCCGACGCTGAGCGCGCGCGCAAGGCGCCGCCCCACCCGGCCGTGGCCGCGCATTTCGAGCAGCCGGAAGTCGGGCCCATGCGACGAATCGAATTGGAGGCTGACCTCGAGCCGGTCGGCCGGAAGCGCCTCGGGAATGCGCTCGGGCCATTCGACGATCGTGATGGCGTCGTCGATCGCCTCGTCCCAGCCGAGATTGTCGAGCTCGCGAACGCCGCGCAGGCGATAGAAGTCCGCGTGAACCACCGGCGCGCGCGGCGAATCGTAGACTTGCATGAGGGTGAAGGTGGGGCTCGGCGCTTCGAGCGACGGGTCCTCGACCAGGGCGCGAACAAGTCCGCGGGCGAACAGGGTCTTGCCCGCGCCGAGGTCGCCCGACAGCGCGACGAAGTCGCCGGGTTCGAGCCACGCGGCCTGCGCGGCGGCGAGCGCCAGCGTCGCCTGCTCGCCGGCCGCGTCGAAGCGCCAGACCTTCGGCTCCATGTCGTCCTTTGCGCGCTCAGGCATCGGCGTTCAGAACCATCGTTCGTCATCCCGCTCTATCGCGCCATCCTCGGCTGCGCCGGGGCGTCGCCGGGGCTGCCCTCGGCCTCCGCCGCGGTCACGGCGGGGTCCACGGGAAAAATGCAGGTGATGGTGGTGCCCTCGCTCGGGGCTGTGTCAATCAGCACTCGCCCCCCGTGCAATTCGACCATCGCTTTGACGATCGACAGCCCGAGGCCCGGCCCGCGATGGCGCGAGCCGTTGGGGAAGGTCTCGAACCGGTCGAACACGCGATCGATCATTTCCGGCGGGATGCCGCGACCGCGGTCGCTGACTTTGAAGACGATCTCGCCGAGGCGCCGCATCGCCGCCAGCGTCACCGTCTGGCCGGACTCCGAATAGTTGATCGCGTTCGACAGCAGGTTGAACAGCACCTGG
>CAIZGR010000479.1 GCA_903932535.1 uncultured Hyphomicrobiales bacterium
CACGAGCCCGGCGACGAAATAGGCGGTCGTGTAGCAGCCCGGCCAGTCCTGCTCGTGGCTCGCCGCCTCGCGCACCGCGCTGAGGAAATCGGTCATGCCGATCACCGCGACGAGCGGCGTCGAGAGCAGTACGCCGATGCCGAGATTGACCAGCGCCGGGATCACCGCTTTCAGCGCCTGCGGCAGCAGGATCAACTGCATCGTGCGCCAGTAGCCGAGGCCGAGCGCGTTCGCCGCCTCCGTCTGGCCGCGCGGCAGCGCCTGGAGGCCGGCGCGAAGAATCTCGGCGAGGTAGGAGGCGACGAACAGGATCAGCGCCGTCTCGACGCTGACGAACAGGTTGATCTCGAGGCCGGGCGCGGTCATCGGCACGATGAAGCGGCTGACGTAGAGCGCCACCAGCATCGGCACCCCGCGCACGAGCTCGATCAGGGCGATCGCCGCGGTGCGCAGACCGCCCATTGTCGACCGCCGCGCCAGAGCGAGCGGGATGGCGACGACGAAGGCGCCGGCGAAGGCGATCATCCAGACGAGCAGGGTCAGCGGCAGGCCGCCCCATTCGTTGGTCGACACGGGGCGACCGAAGAGCGCGCCGGAAAGCAGGACGCAGACCGCCGCCGGGACCAGACCCCACGCGAGCGTCAGCGAAGCACTCCACAGCCGCGGGAACATGCTCGCCACGATCACCCCGGCCATCAGCACGAGGCTGACGGCCGGCCGCCACAACAGGTCCTGGGGGTAGACCCCGAACACCATCAGCTGGGCGTTGCTCCGGACGAACGGCCAGCAGGCGCCGCTGCGCTGACGGCAGGCCTCGGCGCCGCCCGACCAGGCCGCGTCGAGAATGGCCCAGCGGGCGAACTGCCACAGCGCGACGGCGATCAATCCGGCGACGACGACGGTCACCGCGGCGTTGACGGGTGAGGAGAAGAGGTCGGTCGCGGCCATCCGCAACCGCTCCGACCTTGGCTGCGTCAGTTGCGCGCCCTCGAGCAGGATCGTCATGACGTGACCACTCCGCGGCGCGCCAGCATCCGGTTGTAGGCGTTGATCGCCGCCGATACCGGCAGGCTGATCGAGAGAAAGACGACGACCAGCACGAGGATCGTCTCGACCGCGTTGCCGGTGTTGTTGGCGCTCGTCTTGATGACCGCGGTCACCTCGGTGAATCCGATAAGGACGCCGAGCGTCGTGTCCTTGGTCAGGTCGAGCCAGGTCGAGGTCATCAGCGGCGTGATCACCCGCATCGCCTGCGGCAGGACGACGAGTTGCAGGATGCGCGCGCGATACAGCCCGAGGGCGCGCCCCGCCTCCCATTGTCCGCGGGTGACGGACTGCAACCCGCTGCGCACGATCTCGGCGATGTTGGCGGCGTAGTAGACCGCAAGGCCGGCCAGCATCGCGGCGAATTCCGGCGTCAGGCTCACGCCGCCGACGATGTTGAAGCCCTTGAGGACCGGCAGGTCCACCGCCAGCCGGACGCCGTCGCCGAGGATCCAGGCCGCCGGGGCGACGACGGCCGCAAGGAGGACGCCGAGCCATTCGCGCGACGACAGCGGCCGGCCCAGGCGTTTGTGGATTTCGTGAACGACCAGCGCGAGCAGGGCGAGAAACGCGACGACCGGCCAGATCGCGCCGCCCTCGACCGTGATCCAGGGAAGGAAGACGCCGCGCACCGAGAGATAGGCGAAAGGCAGCGGCTCGAGCGCCTGCCGAACCGGCGGAGCCATGCGCGTCAGCGCAATCCAGAAGAACAGTTGCAGCACCAGCGGCGTGTTGCGGACGACTTCGACATACGTGTCCACCAGCCTGCCGAGCAGCGGATTGCCGGCGGCCTGCGCGGCGACAATTAAGTTGGCCGGTTCACCGACAATTATCTTGGCCGGTTGGGGCGTCCGCGATCGCCGCCTGAAGGGAGGGGCGAAGCCCCGAGCGGAAGGCGGCGATGGCGGGCGGCGGTTTCAAGTCCCCCTGAG
>CAIZGR010000480.1 GCA_903932535.1 uncultured Hyphomicrobiales bacterium
CCCGTTTCTGAGCATCCTGTCGGAAGGCGTCCTGAACGTCCCGGGCCTGCACGGCCGCGGCGAAGGCTACGTCAACGTGCATCCGAACTTCCGGGCGATCTTCACCTCGAACCCGGTCGAATATTCGGGCGTGTACAAGACCCAGGACGCCTTGCTCGATCGCATGATCACGTTGCGATTGAGCCACTACGATCGCGAAACGGAAATCGCGATCACCACGGCCAAATCCGGCATCGATCGCGATCGCGCCACGCGGGTCGTCGATCTGATCAGGCTGTGCCGTTCGGAAAGCCGAGATCCGCACTATCCGACGTTGCGGGCTTCGATCGCGATCGCCCGGGTTCTGGCGGCGCGCGGCGGCGAAGCGAGCGTGCAAAACTCGGCCTTCGTATGGGCCTGCCGGGATGTGTTGAGCCAGACGTCCGCCCACGCGAAGATCGACGGCGCCGTCTCGTCCACCGTCATCGATCTCCTGCTACGGCGGATCGAATCCGGGAACGACCGAGATCTCGCGGCGCAAGCCGGAGCGTGATTGCGCCCGCCGCGGGCGCTTCGGGGCAGTCGAGGCGGGTCAGCCTCGACTGCCGTACGGATGAGCGGTTTCGTCGCTGGAGCGCGTTCCGGTTTCAGGGATGTAGCTGTGGCGCCGTCGCCCGAGAACCGGAGCGAGGCCTTTTGCGGTCTCCGCGGTCTGGACTTTTGCCTTTCAGCTTGTTTTTTCCTCGATTCGGAATGGGGCCTGGATTGGACTGACCGTTTCCCTCCTGCGCGCCCCACCGTCCCGCCTCGGGTCCCATTTCATGCGCATGGGCGCGGATGAGGTCTTGGACGCGTCGAACGGTTGATTTACCCGATAAAGACTATATATTTGCTCGCGACGATTTCCGTTCGTGCCGGTCGTCGCGGGGCCGTGAGAAGCTGTCGATCGAACCTTGTGGCGAATTTGCGCCTGCCGGCGCAATCTGCTGCAGTTTACCGGTTGTCAGATCGTGCGAATCGGGCGAGACAGACTCCGAGGGCGAAAAGTGCTGACGAACAAGGGCAAATACGGCCTCAAGGCCATGGTCCATCTCGCCGGGATCGAGCCGGGCGCGCTCGCTCAAGTCGCGGACATCGCCGAAACCAATTCTATCTCCAAGAAGTTCCTCGACCACATCCTGACCGAGCTCCGCCATGCCGGGCTGGTCTATTCCAAGAAGGGCAAGGGCGGCGGCTACGCGCTCGCGAAGCCTCCGGGGGAAATCAGGGTCGGCGCGATCGTCAGGGTCCTGGACGGGCCGCTGGCGCCGATCCCCTGCGCCTCGGTCACGGCCTTCCGGCCCTGCGACGACTGCGGCGACCTGCGGACCTGCGCGGTGCGGCAGATCATGGTCGAGGCGCGCAACGCCATCGCCAACGTCCTCGACAACCGCACGCTGGCGGAGTTGCGCGCCATGACGAACCCGCCCGAACTCGCGCAGATGTACCATATCTGAGCGCATTTTCGTTCCGGAGGGTTCCTCGCTTCGCGCGGCGCTCTCCGCTTTCCGGGCCTCCCGGCGCCGCGAAAGAAGCGCGAAGGCCGTCGATCCCGACCTCGACGCGGAGCCCGACAAAGCGCCGCGTATCAGGCAGGTTCGATCCTGAGCCGTGCGAGAAGGACGATCGCGAGCGCGGCGGCGATCACCATCGCGAACGCCGCGCGGAGGCTCGAGGCCGATGCGACGGCGCCGAACAGCGGAGGGCTGACGAGGCCGGCGGTATAGGCCATCGACGCGGCGGTCGCGACGCCGATCGAGGGCGACGGCGCGGCGTTCGCGCTCGCGCTGAACACCGCGGGAACCATGTTGGCGACGCCGAGGCCGATCAGGCAGAAGCCGAAAATGGCTGCGGCCGGCGCGGCGACGCCGACGGCTACTCCCGCGCCGGCGAGGATCGCCAGCGCGCCGGAGACGATGACGAACCCGCCCCCATGGCGGCGCACGAACGAGTCGCCGAGCGCCCGGCCCAGGAACATCATGAAGGCGTAGGCGGAGTAGCCGGCCGAGGCCACGCCCGCGCTCGCCCCGAGCTCGCTCCTGAGATAGAGCGCGCTCCAGTCGGTGACCGACATCTCCGCAAACACGGCGAGCAGCGCGATCGTCGCGAGCGTGATCAGCCGGCCATGCGGAAGCGCGAAGGCCGTCCCGATGGCGTGCTTGTCGCCGACGCCGATCCGCAGGCTCCCGACCCCGGCAACAAGGAAGCACAACGTCGCTTCGACGCCCAGTTGGAGCATCGGCGAAGCGCCCGCCGAAATCAGGAGCCCGCCGATCGCCCCTCCGATCAGGCCGCCCGCGCTCCAGGCCGCGTGAAAGGACGACATGATCGCCCGTCCCCAGCCCCGCTCGATGACGCTGGCGTGGGCGTTCATGGGCACGTCGACGAGGATGTTCGAGACGCCGAACAGGAAGGCGCAGGCGGCGAGCGCCGCGGCCGGCAGAGGCAGGACGCTCATTGCGGGCAGAGCCGCGAGCATGACGGCCGAGAACGGACCCGAGATTCGCAGCGTTCGCCCCGTGCCGCCGATCCGCGCCGGGAGCAGGCCCGCAATCGGCATGGCCGCGATCGCGCCCGCGCCCGCGGCGAGCAGGATCAGGGAAAGGCCTCCGTCGGACAGCGAAAACAGTGTCTTGATCTGAGGAATGGCGACCGCCCATGCGCCGATTGCGAGACCGTTGGCGAAGAAGATGGCGGTCACGCCGACACGCGCGGGAACGAGGGCGCCGCGCGCGGCGAACTCGGGGGCGGCGTCCAACCTCGTCTCGTCGAGCAAGTGCTGTCCTTCGCTTTCGAGGCCCGCGCGGATGCGGACCGGCGCCGGCGCCGGTCAGCGTCGAGATCGCAGGAGGCCGGCGCGGCCTTGAGGCCGGCATCCCTTCACGAGGGTCGACGGAACGGAACGGCGTTCGCGTCGCCGGCCGCACAGGTCTCGCGACCGCGCTCGGCGAGCGCGGCGACAAACGCGCCGGCGCCCGGAAATCCGCCCCGCGCAGCTCACGACATGATCAGGCCGCCGTCGACGTTGATCGTCTGCCCGGTGATGTAGGCGGCGTCGTCGCTCGCCAGGAACGTCACGAGGCCGGCGACGTCGTCTCCCGTTCCGGCGCGGCCCATCGGAATGCCGCGAACCCATTCGGCCATCAGTTCGCCGGGCTGGTAGGTTCCCAGAAGCTTGCCCCAGACTTCGTCGTTATAAGCCCACATGTCGGTGTCGATGATCCCGGGACAGAAGGCGTTGACGGTGATGCCTTCCTTCGCGACCTCCTTGGCGAGGCTCTGCGTGATCCCGACGACGCCGAATTTCGAGGCGGCGTAATGGGGCGTGTAGATGAAGCCCTGCCGCGCCTGACCGGAGGCGGTGTTGATCAGCCTGCCGCCGCGCTTGTGCTTGCGCATCCGGGCGATCGCCTCCTGACAGCACAGGAACACGCCCTTGGTGTTCACCGCCAGGACCTTGGCCCATTCGGCCTCGGTCATGGCTTCGATCGGGGCGATGGTGATGACGCCGGCGTTCTGGATCGAGACGTCGACCCCGCCGAAGGCGCGCTCGGCGGCGTCGTAGAGCGCGACGACGTCGGCCTTGTTCGTCACGTCGGCGATCTGGGCGATCGCCTTTCCCCCCGACGCGACGATGCCGGCGGCCACGGTTTCGGCGGCCGGCTCGTTGGCCGCGACGACGACGGTCGCCCCTTCGCCGGCGAAGCGCCGCGCGACGGCGGCGCCGATGCCGCGGCTCGCTCCGGTGACGACGACGGTCTTGCCTGCAAATCGCATCTCTTTCTCCTCGCGTTGGCTATGCGTTCGATGGGGGCTGCAAAAGTTTCTCCGCCGTGAACTTGTCGGTGACGAGCACGTTGACGAAGCCGCCCTTCAGGCAGGCGCGGATCGCCTCGACCTTGCGGTCGCCGCCGGCGACGCCGATGACGCGCGGCGTCTTTTTCAACGCCTCGAGCGTTACGGCGATGACCCGCTCGTCGTGGGGTCCATGCACCGGCGCGCCGTCGCGATCGAAGAATTGCAGGGAAATGTCGCCGACCGCGCCGCGTTTGGCGAGGTCCTGCAGTTCTTCCTTGGTGAACGCGTTGCCGGAATTGGCGAGTATGACGGAGGGCTGCATCGCGCCGATGCCGACGAGGGCGATCGTCATCCGGCGGAACTGATCCATCGCGGCGCGCACATAGACGTCGCCGAGCATCACGAGGCGCGCCGCCGCGGAACTCACGATCCCCTGGGCCGGGAGCAACTGGGCCTCGGCCCCGGTGAGCGCGGCCAGCCGGGTCGTGAGTTGGGTCGCGTGACTTTGCACGGACGGATCGCCGAGCCCGCCGAGGATTTGCACCACGCGCTCCGCGCGCGGGCGCTTCATGGGATGGATGGCGTCGACCATGCGCAGCAGCGAGGAACTCCAGGACGAGATGCCGATGACGTCGCCTTCGTGCATCGTCGTCTCGAAATAGTGCGCGGCGGCGGAGCCGATGGCCGAGAGGATCGCTTCCTCGCGATCCTCGAAACATTCCGCCACGATCGCCTCGTTGAGGGCGAAGCGCTGCCGCAGGGCCTGCTCGAACTCCGGATAGGTGCCGCGCGGCGCGACAATCGACACGCGCACGACGCCTTCGATTTCGGCCCTCTTCAGAAGCCGCGATACGGTCGCCTGCGAAACATGCAGGCGGTCCGAGATCTGCGCCTGCTTCAGCCGGTCCTCGTAATAGAGCTGGGCGACCCGGGCGATCATGCGAAGCTCGTCCGTTCGACTCATGATCGACGCCTCATTGCTCGAATCGTCCGACCGGAAAGGCGTGAATAAATATTCACGACGCTCGGGAAGACCTCTCGCGCAAGCCAGCCGCCCAAGCGCACCCCCTCTTTTCGCCCGCACGCGCTTGACGCGCGGCCTCGATGATGCATACTCTCGCAAGTCAATGCAAGTCGGAATATTTATTCAAAGCGGGAGGACCGGTTGCCAGCCTCATCAGCACCCGCCAGCGGCGGAACGATCCTCGACCCGCTGCCGGCGGCCGTCGACGCCGCCGAGCGCCGGGATCGATTGGGGAAAATCGCCACCGAGATCCGCCGGAGCGTCGTGGAAATGATCGGTCGGGCGCGTCTCGGTCACATCGGCGGGGATCTGTCGGCGACGGATACGCTGGCGACCCTGTTCTTCGCCGTGCTGAAGGTCGATCCCGGCGCGCCGACCGACCCGAATCGCGACCGCTTGATCCTCAGCAAGGGCCATTGTTCCGCAGCGCTCTACTCGACCCTCTCCCTGCGTGGGTTTTTCCCGACCGGGGACCTCGCGACGTTCATGCAGCCCCTTTCGGCGCTGAACGGCCATCCGAACCGGCGCAAGGTCCCGGGCGTCGAGGCCAACACCGGGCCGCTCGGCCACGGCCTCCCGATCGGGGTCGGAAGCGCGATCGCCGCGAAGCTCTCGGGCGCCGATTGGAGAACCTTCGTCGTCCTCGGCGACGGCGAGCTTCAGGAAGGCTCGAACTGGGAAGCCGCGATGTGCGCCGGCCACCGCGCGCTCGACAGCCTGACCGCGATCGTCGACCGCAATCGCCTGCAGCAAGGCGCGCGCACGGAGGACACCAATCGTCTCGACCCGCTCGCGGACAAGTGGCGCGCTTTCGGCTGGGACGCCGTCGAATGCGACGGCCACGACCATCAGGCCCTTTTCGAAGCCTTCACCGCGCCGCGATCCGGCAAGCCGGTCTGCGTCATCGCCAACTCGATAAAGGGCAAGGGCGTCTCCTTCATCGAGGATCGGGTCGAGTGGCACCACAAGGTGCCGTCTCCCGAACAGGTTGAACGCGCGCTTAAGGAGCTCGCCCGATGACCGCGCCGGCCACAGCGAAGATCGAAACGTTCGACTGCCGTCAGGCTTTCGCGGAGACGCTCGTCGAGATCGCGCAGTCGGACCCCCGCATTGTCGCGGTCTGCAACGACAGCGTCGGCTCGAGCAACCTCAGCGCGTTCCAGAAGCTTTTCCCCGAGCGGCTCGTCAACGTCGGGATCGCCGAGCAGGACATGGTGGGCGTCTCCGCCGGCCTCGCCAATGGCGGCTTCATTCCTTTCGTTTGCGGCGCCGCGCCGTTCCTGACCGGGCGCGCGCTCGAGCAGATCAAGGTGGACGCGGCTTACAACGCTCTTCCGATCGTGCTTTGCGGCATGAGTCCGGGAATGGCCTACGGCGAGCTCGGCCCGACCCATCACTCGATCGAAGACCTGAGCTGGCTGCGCGCGATCGACGGGCTCGCGATTGTCGTGCCGGCCGATCCTGCCCAGACCCGGGCCGCGGTCCGTTGGGCGGCAGGCTCCGGCGTTCCGTCCTATCTGCGGATCGGGCGGACGAAGGCGCCCTCCGTCACCGCCGACGACTCGAACGCCTTCGCGTTCGGGCAGGCGAACGTGCTGCGCCAGGGCTCGGCGCTGACGATCGTCGCGACCGGAATCCTGGTCAGCCGGGCGCTCGAGGCCGCCGAAGTTCTGGCCGGGCGGGGGATCGAGGCGCGGGTCCTCAACATCTCGACCATCAAGCCGCTCGACGAGGCGGCGATCGTCGCCGCGGCGCGCGAAACCGGCGCGATCGTCACGGCCGAGGAAGCCATGACCGAAGGCGGACTGGGCGCTGCGGTCGCCGCGGTCGTCGTTCGCCACGCGCCCGCGCCGATGCGGATTCTCGGCGTGAAGGGTTTCGCCCCGACCGGCAGCGCGACCTTCCTGCTCGACCACTTCGGCCTGAACCGCGACGGGATCGTCGCCGCCGCCCTCGAACTCAAAGGGTCCTGACGTGTCCGGACCGCTTCTGCTCGCGATCGACCAGGGCACCAGCTCGACGAAGTGCCTGCTCGTCGATGGAAAAGGCGAAATCGTCGCGCGCGGGCAGGCGCCGGTCGCGGTCGCGACGCCGGAGCCGGGCTGGGTAGAGCAGAGCGCCGGCGCGATCTGGGGAAGCGTCCGCCTCGCCGTGCAGGACGCGCTGAACGCGGACACGGGCCGGCGCGTCGTTTCGGTGGGATTGAGCACCCAGCGAGAATCCTGCGTCGTCTGGGATCGCAAGACCGGAGAGGCGCTGACGCCGGTGCTCTCATGGCAGGATCAGCGCACCGAAGGCGTCTGCCAGCGGCTGCGCGACGCGGGCCACGGCGACGTGATCCGCCGCAAGAGCGGCCTGCCGCTCGACCCGATGTTCTCCGCCGCCAAGGCGCGGTGGCTCCTCGACCGTCTGCCCGCGGGCCAGGCTCGCGCCGAGGCCGGCGATCTCTGCGTCGGCACGATCGATTCGTTTCTGCTCTCGCGCTTCGGCGGCGAGCCGGTCGTCGAAGCCGGCAACGCCTCGCGGACCCAGGTCTTCAACGTCGCCACGGCCGCGTGGGACGACGAGCTTCTGTCGCTCTTCGGCCTTCCGCTGGCGGCGATGCCGAGGGTCGTCGCGTCGACCGGCCCCTTCCCTTCGGTGCGGGGATTGCCGCCGCTGCCCGACGGCGTCCCGGTCGGGGCGGTGATGGCGGATTCCCATTCCGCGCTGTTCGCCCACGGCGCCTTCTCAGCCGGCCCGGTCAAGGCGACCCACGGGACGGGATCGTCGATCATGGGCCTGCTCGACCGCGCGGCGACCCGCGACGGCCAAACGCTCGGCCCGGGCGTCTGTCTCACCCTCGCGTGGCGGATCGCGGAGCCGGTGCTCGCTTTCGAGGGCAACATCCGCTCGGCCGGATCGACCCTGATCTGGGCGGCCGAACTGCTCGGCGTCGACACCCAGGAACTCGCGCGGCTCGCGGCGACCGCGCCGGACACGCGCGGCGTCTGCGTCGTGCCGGCGTTCGGCGGCCTCGGCGCCCCCTGGTGGGACGCCTCCGCGGTCGGGACGGTCACCGGCTTCACCTTCGGC
>CAIZGR010000481.1 GCA_903932535.1 uncultured Hyphomicrobiales bacterium
GCGCCGAAGCGCTCGGAGATGAAGCCCGGCCAGTCGATTTCGGAAACCTCGGCGGCGAGATCGGCGACGGTCGGCGCAGCCGACAGGGTCGGCCCCGGTCTCCGCGCCGCCGCCTTGAGCGCCGCGAGATCGGCGGGCCGAAGGTCTGCCGGCGCGTTCGCGAGCGCCGCCGACAGGTCGGCGTTGGAAATCTCTCCCGACGCGATCCTTTCTTGATACCAGCTCCGTGGCATGGCCACGGGGATGCCCCCGACTCGGGCGAGCCGCGCCCCCGCGGCTGCGAGGGTCTCCCCCGTCTGGCCGAGGAAGGGGTTGACCGCGACGCTCGAGGCGAGCGGCCAGGCCGGAGGAATGGCGCGCTGGGCGCGATCGGCGGCCAAGCGCAGGATTTCGGCGTCGAGCGGGGCCGTCGCGGGGCAGGAGGTCATGGGTCGGTTCCGGAGTTGAGGCCAGGATCAGGATGCGCTGCGGATCGACCAGCCCTTCACGAGCCGGTCGAAGAGGGCGTTGGCGTAGAGGCCGTTCGCGAGGTGCACCCGAAGGCCAGCCGCGGCCGGGTGGTTCGCCCAGAGCGGGAACATCGCCTGGACGATTGCGACGAAGCCGAAGCTGACCGTCGCAAGAACGATGAGCGCCCATTCGAGCGGGCCCGGCGTCGGCGCCGGGGGCAGCGTCCCCGAGGTCAGCCAGATCGCCAGGGTCTGCAGCGCGAAGTAGCTGACCGAGGTCGCCGCCGCGTAAGCCGCCGTCATCCGCGCCAGCGCCTCAGGAGCGGCGTCAGCGAAGCCCTGCGCCAGCAGGTAGGCCACGCCGAAGATGAGTATCGCCCCGAGCGCGATCGCCTGCGGCGACTTGTGGACGATGAAGCCGAACGCCCAGGCGATCACGGCGTAGAGGACGAGCGCCAGGAGGAAGGCGCGGGCCACGTCGGCGACCGAGGGAATCGCGACGGGACCCGGCCTGCGAATCGCCGCAACCCGCTCGACCGCGCCGCCCGAGGCGAGGAAGGAATGCGCCTTGTAAAGCGAGTGCGCGACGATATGCAGGAGCGCGAGTGGAAACAGCGACAGCCCGCACTCGAGCAGCATGAAGCCCATCTGGGCGACCGTCGACCAGGCGAGCGACGTCTTCACCGTGGGCTGTGTCAGCATGGCCATGCCGCCGAAGAGCGCCGTGAAGCCGCCGACCATCGCGCCGACCGCGAGCACGTTCGGCGCGAGCAGCATCACGTCGGCGAAGCGGACGAGGAGGAAGCCGCCGGCGTTGATGACGCCCGCGTGCAGGAGCGCCGACACGGGCGTGGGCGTCTCCATGACCTCGAGGAGCCAGCCGTGGGTCGGAAACTGCGCCGACTTCAGCATCGCCGCGACCGCGAGCAGGAGGGCGGCCGCGACGGCGAAGCCGCCGCCTTCTCCGGCGCGCGCCGCGCTCGAGATGGCGGAAATGTCGGTCGAGCCGTAGGCCTCGGCGAGCAGCGCCGCGGCGCCGACGAGAGCGAGGTCGCCGAGCCGTGCCGTCACGAACTTCTTGCGCGCCGCCCGCCGCGCTTGAACTCGGTCCGGATAGAAGAGCAGCAGGCGATGCAGGACGAGGCTCGTCGCGATCCAGGCGATACCGAGCTGGACGAGGCTCCCCGCCGTGACCAGCAACATCACTGAGGCGAGCGTCAGGCAAAGCCAGCCCGTGAAGGCGCCCTCGCGCGCCTCTCCGTCGAGGTAGGCGGCCGAATAGCGCACGACCACCCAGCCGATGAACGAGACGAGCAGGAGCATCGTCGCGCTGACCGCGTCGAGGCGGAGCCGGAGGCCGAAACCGCCCCCGCCGATGAGGGGACTGTCCGCCGGCCCGGCCGCCATCAGGACGATCGTCGAGCCGAGCGAGACCGCGAGGGCGGCGAGCGCCAGGATCTGGGCGACGGCAGGCAATAGCCTCGGCCTGCGACCCGGGTTCGCAAACCCGAACACGGCGGCGGCGAACAGGGCCATCGGGGCGAGGACAGGAAAGACGGCGAGCGGCAACGGCGGACTCCTTTCCAGACGCTGGTTGACCCTCGTCTAGCGGATCGTTTGCCATCGAAAAAATTCATTGTTCTGTGGTTATCGTTCGTTTTTATGCATTTGAGCGCGACTGCCTCGGCGTTCGGATTGGCGTTGCGCCCGAAGCGATATCGGCGATGGCGATGTTGGATCGGGCGTTGGAGCCGCTACTGCTGCAGTTGCGCGAGACGACACGTCGGGGCCGTTCCAATTGGCTTTGGTGTTGCGCTTTGTGCCTTGCTGAGAATTGGGCTCCCTACTTTCGCCGGTCCTGGCGACTCGCCTCGCGGATTTCATGCTTCAGGCACGGCTGCGGCTTGCTGGACCGATGTCCCGCCTGCGGTGGCGCGATGGCGCCCGGGATGCCAACGCGGCCGTCGTCGACGCCATCCTGGCTCTGCCGGCGAAGCGCGATCCTCTGAGAGTGGCGGCGTTGACGGCGCTCCCGACGTCCGATCGCGCCTGCGCCCTGCCTGGGCTGGCCCGTGACATCGATCGCCTGCTCGCCGCCGTGACCGAGGGCGACGCCAGCCAAAAGCGGCGCGTCGAAAAGATGCCGGCGGCCCCGAAGGCGTCCTCGCCCGCTTTGCTCGCGGCCTATGCGGCCGTGCGCCAGCGACGCCGCGACCGCTTCCCGGAGATCGCCGCAGTCCGGTCGTCCTCGTCTCTCGGGAACAGGCCTTAGGCCGCATCCTCCTCGGGTTCGTCCTCTTCGGCCTCGAGATCCAGGACGCCTGCGAGATCGGCAGCGAGCTCTCAGCCGCAGTTCTTCCAAAGGATCTGCCGCGCTTCGAGCGGCACGGCGACAATGGGGTTGCTCGGAATGACGCGGATTGAATAGTCGCGCAGCGGCCGGTCGTTCGGCGCCGTGGCGGCGAAGATGAAACCGTTGGCTGCGCCGATGAGCTCTCCGTGACGCTGCATCGCCGTGCAGAACGCCGCCTTCGTGGCGTCTTCGGGCTCGGCATACACCTCGACGCGCACGTCCTCGGGAGGGACTTCGCCGAGAAGCAGCGACACCCTGATCAGATAATGGTCGTCGCGTACCTCGATATGGGCGTCGCCAATGTGCACTGTATTCCAGAAGGTCTTCAGGTTGTAGCGCCAGCCGAAGACCTGCGCGCCGACCGCGCCATCGCGCGCGACGCGCTCCTCGAATGACTCGGCCAGGGGGCGATAGTAGGTCTCGACGTACTCGCGCACCATGCGGTTGGTGGAGAAGTACGGCGTCAGCTTCGCCATGCTCGACCGGACCATGCCGGTCCAAGTCTCCGGAATGCCACGCTCGTTGCGGTGATAGAAGGTCGGGACGATCTCGTTCTCCAAGAGGTCATAGACCTGCTCGGCCTCGTGACGATCCCATGCGGGGTCGCTGTCGTGCTCCTGGCCGTCGCCGATCGCCCAGCCGAGGCCGGGCTCGTAGGCCTCGGCCCACCAGCCGTCGAGCTCCGACAGGTTGAGGCCGCCGTTGACCAATACCTTCATGCCGGAAGTTCCGCTCGCCTCAAACGGCCGGCGCGGATTGTTGATCCACACGTCGACGCCTTGGGTGAGCTGCTCAGCCACGTTGATGTTGTAGTCGGGCACGAAGACGAGATGCGGTCGCACATCGGGGCGTTCCATGAACTGCAGCCATTGCCTGACCATTGCCCTGCCCGGTTCATCGGCCGGGTGCGCCTTGCCAGCCAAGACCATCTGCACCGGCCGCTGCGGATCAGTGAGAATGCGGGCGAAGCGCTCGGGGTCGGCGAGCAGCAGAGTGGGACGCTTGTATGTCGCGAAGCGGCGGGCGAAACCGAGGGTCAGCACGTTGGGGTCGAACAGATGGCGCGACTGTTCCACGGCCTCGTCGCCGGAAGCGCCGTCGCGCCGCAACTGGCGAGCGTAGTTCTCGCGTACGTATTTGACCAGCGCGGCGCGGTTGTCGGCCCGAAGCTGCCAGACCTCTTCATCGGGAATCTGGCCGATGCGTTCGGACATGCCGTCCAGGTCGCCCATCCAGCCCTGCTTGCCGATCGCCTTGGTCCACAGGGCGTCAGAGGCGGCGCTATCCCAGGTCGGCACGTGCACGCCATTGGTGACGTGTCCGACGGGAACTTCGGCGATCGGCCAGCCGGGGAACAGCGGCGCGAAAATGCGCCGGCTCACTTCGCCGTGCAGCCGGCTCACTGCATTGACCGCGTTGCTTCCCCTGACGGCGAGATAGGCCATGTTGAACGGTTCGCTGGCGTCGTTGGGATCGCGGCGGCCCAGCGCCAGGAGTCTGTCGAACGACGTATTCAAACAGCCTTCGTCACCGCGGCCCGTGACCCCCTCTGCATAACCGCGCAGGTACTGCCGGACGAGCGCCGGGTCGAAGCGGTCGAAACCGGCTTCCACCGGGGTGTGGGTGGTGAACAGATTGCCGGCGCGCGTGATAGTCAGCGCCATCTCGAAGTTGGCTGCGCGCTCGGACATGAAGTGGCGGGCCCGTTCGAGCACGGCAAAGGCGGCGTGGCCTTCGTTGAGATGCAGCACCTGCGGCTTCCCGCCGAGCGCCAGCAAGACTCGATAGCCGCCGATGCCGAGCAGGATTTCCTGGCGCAACCGCAGTTCGTCGCCGTAGCCGTAAAGCTCGGTGGTAATGCAGCGGTCGACCGGGTTATTGGCCGGGTCGTTGGTATCGAGCAACAGCAGCGTGATGAGACCAACCTTGGCCTGCCAGACACGCACGTACATCGAGCGCCCGGGCAGCGCCAATTCGAACCGCAGCCGCCTGCCATCATTGCCCCGCGCCGGCACAATCGGCAGCTCCGAGATATTATTGGCGGGATAGTAAGCGATCTGCGCGCCATCCTTGTCGATTGCCTGGCGGAAGTAGCCGTTCTGGTACAGGAGACCGACGCCGGTCA
>CAIZGR010000482.1 GCA_903932535.1 uncultured Hyphomicrobiales bacterium
GTCCTCGGCCGCGATCTCGGGCTCGCCGCGCTCGAGCCGGCGGGCCTGCGCCTCGAAAGAGGCGAAGATGGCGTCGAGCGCCTCGACCGCCTGCGGCCGGAGCGTGACCCCGGACTCGCCGCAGCACTGTGTCCACCCCCTGCGGAACCCGGCGATCTGGTCGCCGAGGCTGTCGCCGCAGATCCGATAGGTGACGCGCTCAGCCATCGTTCCCTCCCTTGAGCCGGGACTGCGGGCAACCCGCCCGGCAGGCGCGGTAGAGCCGCGCCCGGTTGGCCGAGGTGCCGTAGAACCGCCGGCCCTGCTCCTGCTCGCAGCGGTCGCGCTCGACCTCGCCCAGCACGGGGCAGTCGACGACCGCGCCCATGAACGCGCCGCGCACCTTCGCCTCCAGCTTCGGCATCGCACCCTTGTAGGTGTTGCGAACCGCGCCGCTGATCACGGCGACCGAGTAGTCGAGCCGCTTGGCGACGACCGACGCGCTGGCGGCCCTGCACTCCTCCGCCAGCCGGACGATCCAGTCCGGCGGGGTCTCGCCCCAGCCCTCGCGGGCGTTGGCCAGGAAATCGGTCTCGTTCATGCCGCGGACTCCCCGTCGCCGTCGCCGATCGACCTGTTGACGTTCGGGTCGTAGAGGAACGAGGCTTTGACCCACCGCGGCGGACGCGGCCCGGTGTTGTGGCTGGGCTTGAGGCGGTAGACGCCGGAGTCGAGCACGTGCCGGGTCGCCGGCCTGACCGTGACGAGCACGCCGAGGCTGGCGAGCTGGCGCACGAATTCGAGCGCTGTCTCCCGCTTGACCGGAACGACGTCGGTCGCGGCGGCGGCGGCGAGCTCCGTCACAGTGAACTGCGGCAGGCTCCGCATGGCCGTCCACAGGTTGAGACGCACGTCGCCCCGGCCGCCTTCCGGCCGCGCGGGCGGCGTCCTGCGGGTGACCGCGTAGACGACGGCGGCCTGCGGCGTCCCGGGCCGGCTCCCGATCGTTCGGAGGGCGCCGGAGGCGACCATGGCGTCGACCCACTTCACGACCGCAGACCGTTTGACGCCGTTGGTGAGCTTCCACAGCTCGGTGATCGTGAACCCCTCGTCGCCGCATTCCTGGGCGACGGTCCAGTAATGGTCCGGGCCGCGCAGCAGCCGGACGGAGACGTTGACCCGCGTCATTTCCCCGCCCTCCCGAGCTTGTCGAGCGAGGCTACGCGCGCGCCGCGCTTGGGCGCCTCGCCGGTAAAAATGCCGCCGGAGTAGCTCTTCGAATCGAGGCTCCCGGCGCCCGCGTTGCGCGCCCAGTCCGCCATGCCCGAGAGAGTGACGACGATGCGGCGCGCTCTCCCGCCGCCCTTGAGGCGCACGGTCTCCAGCAGATCGTCGGCGATCTCGACGCCGGGCAGGAAGATCCTGGCCAGCGCCTTGGCGTCCTGCAGGTCGCAGGGCTCGGCCGGATACCAGTCGAGCACCCGGTTGTGGACGCGCTCGACCCGCGCGAGCTTGTCGGGCAGCGCCTCCTCCCCGATCATCAGCACGGGGACCTGGCTCGCCTCGCTGATCTCGCGGACGGTCTCGATCAGGCCCTTGTCGACCAATTTGTCGGCCTCGTCGACGATCAGCGGCCGGCTCGGCTCGTCGCCGAGGATGCCGATCGCCTGCGCGACGAGGTCTGCCGTGCTGCCGCGAGGATCGGCGACACCGCACTCGAGCAGGATCGCCCGGACGAAGTTTTTTCTCGCCCAGGACTCGCCGACCTCGACGCGAACCGCGCGCGTCTTGTTCTGGGCGTAGATGCTGGCGTAGGTCTTGCCGTACCCCGAGGGGCCGTACATCACGCCGAGATTGGGCAGATGCGGCCCCCGCTCTTGCAGTTTTTTAACCAAAATCATGAACCCCGCGACGTTCTTGAGCAGCGCGAGGGAACCCGGTTTGACTTTTTCGACGGTTTCTGACACTTCAACACCTGTTCATTCGAGTATCCGGCCGCCTTTTGCCGAAGGCGGCCAATTTTCTATGGGACCCGGCCATGGGCGGCGGCCGTCAGATGCCCAGCGCCTCCTCCCCGAAGTCGTCGCAGAGTTCGCGCATCGCGCGATATTCCGAGCCGGTGCGATAGCCGCCCAACCACAGCGCATCCGCCGTGGCGATCGCGACGCCTGCAGCCACCTCCGCCTCATGATCGAGCGCCCGCCGGAACCGCTGGTGCGGAGTCTCCGGCAGCCGCGCGACGCGGGCGTCCCCGGCGGGGGGACGGGCCGAGGACGCCGCCGGCGCCGGCAGCGACAGGGGCGTCTGCGGCGCGACGGCCTCGGCCGCCGCGTCGAGCGCGGGCGTGGCGTAGCCCTCGATCTGTTTCGGAAATTCGACAACCTCGGCGTCCGCGTATTCCGGCCGCTCGAGCACCCACTTGGCCATGTCGCGCGGCTTGATCGCGTTCATGCCGGCGCGCAGGCGGCGCTCGCCCTCGGCGAGCAGCGCCTTCTGCGCCAACTTCGCCATCGCCGCCGCCGCCGCCGGGTCGACGCCCGCCAGCTCCGGGCAGATCGCCTCGCCGAGAAAGGTCTCGCCGCCGGCCTCGAACACGTAGGCGCGGCCCATGTCGAGCGGGTCCATCCGCACGAACACCTGCGTTCCCGGCAGGGCCGCGGCGAACAGGTAGTGGGAATTGTCGATCCGCAGGCCCGTCTTGGTGACGGTGCGCATGCCGTCCGAGCCGGCGATCGGCGCGAGCAGGAGGTCGAGCGCCCGGACGTTCTCGACCCGGCGGACCTTGCCCGTCCACGACGCGGCCTTGGCCGCGGGGGTGATGAAACCGATATTGCTGTGCCGGTGATGCGCGTAAACGCCCGCCGCCCACTGGTCGCACCGGCCCTGAAGCTCGCGCGCCGTCATCTGCACGGCGAAGGCGTGGGCGTCGTCCTGCCCGAGCCGGGCGGCGAAGGCCCGGCGCTCCTCGATTCGCTTTCTGTCCTTCACGTTGTGGCCGATGAATCCGGGGAGCAGCGGCATCAGGCCGCGCTGCATCGTGCCGATGGCGCGCTCGACATGGGGCTTCTGCTCGGGGGAGAACGCCGCGCAGACATCCGGCTCGATCCTGAGCGCGGCGATCAGCCGCTGGGTGGCCTTGGCGAGAAAATCCGACCCCTGGTCGGTCTTGACGATCTCCGGAACGCCCCAGGCCAGGATCGCCCGGCGCATCAGCAGCGCCACACCGCCGGAGCACGCGGTCCGCATCACCTGGATGACGATCCGCCGCGACCACACGTCGACGCACACGTAGACGGAATAGCGCCCGTCGACGCAGAGCGCGTCGGCGGGCGAGGCGTCGATCTCCCACAGCTCGTTCAGCCGCGACACCTCGCGCGAGCCCGTGCCCGACGACCGGTAGGCGGATCGGAACAAGTCCGGATTCGTGACCTTGGTCAGCAGCACCTTCTGGCTCTGCTTGAGGCTCTTCAAAACGTGCTGGAAGGTGCGCACCGGCGGGGCGGCGAAGCCGGGAAACCGGCCTTCGACGCAGCCGCGCACGTGATGCGCCGTGAGGTGCGGCTGGCTCGCCACCAGCGCCAGGATGAAATCGCGGATTTCGGGCGCGTCGAGCGCCCCCTTGCCGCGGCGCGCGGCGCCCTTGTCGACTGCGAGGCCGGTGGCGTCGCCCACGCGCACGTGCTCGCGCCAGCGGCCGAGCGTGCGGGGCGAGAGGTCGGCGACGGCGTCGCGCACCCAGGCCGGGACGTCGAGCTTGCCGAGCCGCCACAGGGCGGCGAAGGCGGCGTCGCCGGTCCGGCGGGGCAGGCCGGCGGTCTCGGCGTAGCGGTCGGCGGCGGCGATCAGCCAGAGCCGGGCGTCGCGGCTCTCGAGGTTGCGGATGCCGAGCGCCTGCGCCCCCGGCTCGGCCTCGGCGGCGACGAGGGCGCCGGCGGGGATGTCCACCGCGCCGAGCTGGCGCCCCGAGAGGGCGGCCAGCGCCGCCGGCGGCAGGAGGTCGACGGA
>CAIZGR010000483.1 GCA_903932535.1 uncultured Hyphomicrobiales bacterium
CCGCTGATTTGGAGGTTTTTCAGCGTCGGAAGAAAAGTTCGTGTCGATGAAGTCCAGGCGCGCGTCGCCGGTGATCTCTTCCGGGTCGGCCGCTCCGTCGCGCAATCCTCGTCCTGAGGCCGCTGACGCCTGCCCGCCGGGTTGCGGGGCCGGTCAACTTTCTGCGGGACCGCCGGCTTGTTTATCCCCTTGACGTTTCCACGCGCCTGCGCGTTCCGCGCCTCGAGGCTTCGAGCGGGCGCGACGACGACAAGTCCTTCCTGACTATCGGAGCATGCGGCAGGCTTTGAATCTGGAGCGCCGTTCTTCAGCCCCAGCCTCGGCGCGTCGGAATATGACCACAACGTGGCGAGCGTTTGTCATTTCGCTCGCCAATCGCGCGGGAGCGCTCTCGCCGCCCCGTCGCCCTACGCCACCCCCTCCACGGTGGCCGGCGCCCCGCCGGCTTGCGGCTTGAAGGCGATGCGGCGCTTGTGGAAGGCGTTCAAGGTCGAGCGGTGGCCGATCGACACCAGCGTGGCGTTCGGCAGCGACTTGGCGATGGCGCGGTAGAGGTCGGCCTCGCTCTGCTCGTCGAGCGAGGCGGTCGCCTCGTCGAGGAACAGCCAGTCGGGCCGGGCGAGCAGCGCGCGCGCCACCGCGAGCCGCTGCTGCTCGCCCCCCGACAGGCGCATCTGCCAGTTGTCGTGGTCGTCGAGCCGGTCCTGGAAGGCGGGCAGACCGACCTTGACCAGCGCGTCGCAAAGCTCCTGGTCGCTGAAAGACGAGGCGGCGGCCGGGTAGGCGAGGGCGTCGCGCAGAGCCCCGATCGGGAGATAGGGCCGCTGCGGCAGCAGCATCAGCTTGGCGTAGGCGGGCTGTTGGATTTCTCCGGAACCGAACGGCCAGATCCCCGAGATGGCGCGGAAGAGCGTCGACTTGCCGACGCCGGACGGACCGACGACGAGCGTCGATTCCTGGGGCACGAGCGCGAGGTCGCCGACATGGGCGAGCTTGCGGCCGTCGGGCAGGGCGAGGTCGACATCGGGCAGCGACAGGATCGGGCTGTCGGCCGGGGCCGCCTTGATGCGCGGCTCGCGCTGCTCCTGAGCGCGCGCGGCGTCGAAAGCGTCCTCGAACGAGGTGAGGCGCCGGATCGCCGCGCTGAAGTCGGCGAGGCCGATGTAGCGGTCGACGAAGAAGTTCATCGAGCCGTTGACGGCGCCGAAGGCGTCGGCCGACTGGCTGAAACGGCCGAAGTCCACGATCTTGAGGAAGTAGAACGGCGCGACGACCACGTAAGGGATGATGACGGAGATCTGGCCGTAGAACTGGTTGAAGGCGATGAGCCAGGTGCGCACCCGAATGATGCGCTGGATGGTGTGGAAGACGTCCTCGAACACCGTGCCCGCGCGCGCGATCTCCCGGTCCTCGCCTTTGAGCAGCGCGATCTGCTCGCTGTATTCGCGGATGCGGGCGAGGTCGAAGCGGAAGTTCGCCTCCACCGCCTGCTGGCGGAAATAGAGGCGCGAGAGACTTCGGCCGATCAGGTGGGTGATTCCCGTCGCCGCCGCCGCGTAGAGGGTCGCGACCCAGAACAGAAAGCCAGGAATTTTTATTCCGAAGATCGGCGCGTCCAGCGCGTTCGAGATGCCCCAGAGGATGATCGAGAACGAGACGAGGTTGGTCGCCGAGGAGATGAGCTGGATCGTGTAGTTGTAGATGCCGGCGTTGCCGGAATTGATGCCGGGGCCGGCGCCGTTGATGAAGCCGCCGACATCCTGCGAGATGCGCTGGTCGGGGTTGTCGGCGTTGTTGGCGGCGAGGGCGAGCTTGTAGTGCATGGAGTGCAGGAGCCAGCGCGAGGTGAACGAGGCGGTCATCCAACGGCGCCATTGCAGCACGAAGTTCGAGGCGACGAAGAATTCGACGAGGCCCGAGAGGATCGCGACGAAGGCCAGCGGCACGAAGACGGAGAGAAGCTGGAACCAGAAAGCCGCGCGATGGGCTTCGTCGGCGACCTGGATGGCGTTGCCGAAGTCGCGCTGGAAGAAGTTGAACCGGAGGCCGATCGCGACCTGGAACTGGTTGATCAGGATCAGGAACCAGACGTTGACGCGGGCGTAGACGTCCTGGCGCGCGATCATCCGCGGCAGCGGCCAGGGACGGATCGAGATCGGCGTGCGGGCGGCGAAGAACGGGTCGGCGATGCTCATCATCCGCCGGACTAGGCCCAGATGCGAGACGGCGAAAATGGCGAGCACGAAGATCGCGGTCGCGAGCGGCAGGTAGGTCGGAAGCTGGTACTCTTCGTAGGCCTTCGGCCAGTAGCCGAGGAGCGCGACGATGTCGGCCAAGCCGAAGATCACCGTCTCGGCGACGAACAGCTCCGAGAGCATGGTGAGGAAGGTCGAGAGCCGCCAGCGGGGCAGCGAGGCGCCCGCCGCCAGCGCCGAGACGACGCCGATCAGGATCGTCATCCCGCTTTCTTCGTAGGCGCCGATGGTGAGGGCGAGGACGGCGAAGACGGCGAGGCTCAACATGCGCATGGGGCGTCGGACCTGGGCAGGCGGAAAAGCGAGACTCGCGCACTAGCAGAGGCGGGCGGGCAAAAGAAGGGCGCGCGGATTGGCGGCGGGTGAAATGTTGGAAAGGTGGAGGGCTCGCACGATTGGTCGTCTAACCCCAGAGTGACTGGGGGTATGGCCGGTCGGGTCATGGACTGCACCCATTCGTTGAGACACGCTTCGTGAGCGACAGGGCCTTGTCCTGGTTTGCGGTTTGCGCGACCGGCCGCAGTTCGCCTTCGAATTCGGCCGGGGGTTCGTAGCTGAGACCCGAGCGTGGGCGCAGGCGGGTAGACGGGATCGGACGGCAAGAGGCCCGCTCCGCGAACAGCCGTAAGGCTTCGCGGACGGTCGGACGGATGCAAAGGTTTCCGACAGGAAGGTTGATCTCCCGGGAGCGCTCTCGTATTCTTGCCACAAGCAGTAGGAATGAAGTCGCCATGAGAATCACCGCAAAGGGCAGGTGACCAGTCCGCAGGAGGTCCGCGAACGGGCGGGCCTGATGCCTGGTACGGATGTCGCGTTCGAAGTCGAAGGGGGCGCGGTGCGTCTCGTCAAGGCGAAGCGGAGCAGCGCCCGCAAGAAGCGCGGCGAGCGGCTCGTGGACCGGTTGCGCGGCGCCGGCGATTTCAGGATGACGAAAGACGAAGTTCTCGCGCTCATGCGCGGACCGCCGCCGGACGAGGATGCGCCGTCCCGGAAATGATTCTCGTCGACTCCAACATCATCATCGATGTCCTCACCAGGGATGCGACCTGGGGCGGGTGGTCCGAAGCCGCTTTGACCGATGCGGCCGATCGCGACGAGATCGCCATCAACCCGATCATCTACGCGGAGATCGCCTCGGGCTTTGCGACGATGGCCGCGCTCGACGCTCATCTCGGGGTCGCAGCGTTCCGCCGGCTGCCTCTGCCTTGGGAAGCCGGATTTGTCGCGGGACGGGCGTTTGTCGAATATCGTCGGCGAGGCGGCGTGCGAGCCTCCCCGCTCCCGGACTTCACTATCGGCGCCCACGCTGCCGTCGCCGGGCTCATTCTGCTGACCCGCGACGCCAAACGCTACGCGAGCTATTTCCCCAGGGTCCGGCTGATCGCGCCCGACTGACGGGCAAGAGCGCGCGCGACGGCGACCGGAGGGATCGATCGCAGGACAACGTGGCGCTTGCATTTGTCATTCCGCCGCTCGATGAAGGTCCGCGATTTGGCCTCGCAGGGCAGAATTGGAACGGCCCGCCGGCATGTGCGTCGCGTTCCCGAACAGGCGCGACAGGGGAGCTAAAGCGATTCCTCGCAAGCCGGGCAAACGGAAGACGAAGCCCGCGGTCCGGGTCCAGTACGGCGCGCTGCCCTATCGGTTCACGGCCGACGCGGCGCTCGAGATCCTGGTCCTCACCACGCGGCAGACGCGGCGCTGGATCATCCCCAAGGGCTGGCCGATCAAGGGCCTGAGGCCGCCGAAGGCGGCTGCGCGCGAAGCCTTCGAGGAGGCCGGCGTGATCGGGCGGGTCGGCGTGAAGCCGGTGGGCACGTTCACCTACGACAAGGCGCTCGACGAATCGGGGGCGCGGGCGACATGCGAAGTGAAGGTCTTCGCGCTGCTGGTGCGGGGCCAGAGCGACGTCTGGCCCGAGGTCGAGCAGCGCGTAACCCAGTGGGTTCCGCCGAGCCGCGCGGTCGCGATGGTCAAGGAGCCGGACCTCAAAAAGCTGATCGCCGCCTTCGCCAGGCGCGTCGCCTCCGCCGCGAGCAAGCTCGTGTTGTGACCGGAAATCTTCGGCCGTCGCGTCGCCGTCCCCAAAATCGCGGCGCGCTTTCCTGAGCCACACTGCCGACATGTTGCCGGCGGACAAGGCGGGCGATCGGCAGATTGCGGGGCAAGGGCGAGGTTGTGGCGATGGTCGGGGACGTGTCGGAGCGTGCGGCCGCCTCGGCGCTCCTGCGTCCCGGCCTGCGGGACGAGGCGGCGCCGATCCTGCCGCGCGGCCTGCGACGCGCCTCGCCCACGCAGAGCGCGCCCCGCCGATGACCGCGACGAACGATCCCGTCGCCCACACGGCCCTCGTCAAGAGCCCCGACGAGCGCCGCGCCGAGCTTCGGCGCATGCGCACGATCGCGACGTCGCTGCTCGTTCTCATGACCCTGATCTTCGTCGCCACGCGCTTCGCCCCGCCGGGCTGGGCCTGGGCGCGCTATCTCGGCGCCTTCGCCGAGGCCGGAATGGTGGGGGCCTGCGCGGACTGGTTCGCGGTCGTGGCGCTCTTCCGTCATCCCCTCGGCCTGCCGATCCCCCATACCGCCGTCGTGCCCGGCAACAAGCAGCGCATCGGCGCGGCCATGGGACGGTTCATCGCCAACAACTTCCTGTCGCCGCGGGTGGCGGCGGATCGGCTGCGCAGGATCGACTTCGCCGGGCTCGCCGCCGGCTGGTTCGCCGACGCGCGCAACGCGAAAACGGTCACGGCCGTGGTCGGACAGCTTGCGCCCCATGTGATCGCCGCGCTTCCGCGCGAAACGGTCGAAGCGTGGATCGGCGCGGTCGCCCGGCGCGGCGCGGAGGCGGCGCCGGTCGCGCCGCTCGCCTCGCGCGCGCTCTCCGTCCTCTGGGCGGAAGGGGCCGGTCAAGCCTTGCTCGACCAGGGACTCGACCTCGTCGAAGCCGCGCTCGCCCGCAACAAGGCGGCGATCGTCGAGCAGGTGCGGCGGCAGTCGTCGGTATGGATCCCGAAATGGGTCGACGAAATCATCGCAACCAAGCTGCTCCAGGGACTCTCCTTGACGCTCAACGACATGCGGGAGCCGGACCATCCCTGGCGCGCCGAGGTCGAGATGCGCGTCGACGACCTGATCGACGCGCTCGCCAACGATCCCGCGATTCGCGAGCGGGGCGAGGCGCTGAAGCGCGAAGTTCTCGACAGCCCCGTCTTCGCCGAGCAGACGCGCGCGCTTTGGCGCGAGCTCGAGGCGTCGCTCCAGCAGGATCTGCCGCAGCGCGTGGAGGCGGCGGCGGCCTGGACACTCGCGGCGCTCGCAGCCTTCAGCCGATCGCTCTTGGAAGACCCAGCCCGGCGCGAGCGGATCAACGCAACGGTGCGGCGGCTCGTCCTGCAAGTCGTCCTGCCCTACCGGGCGGAGGTGGGGGCCTACATCGCCGCGGTGGTCGATCGGTGGGACACCGCGACGCTGGTCCAGCGGCTGGAGCTCCAGGTCGGCAAGGACCTGCAATATATCCGGATCAACGGCACGCTGGTCGGCGGGCTGGCCGGCCTCGCGATCTACACGGTCACGCGCGCGCTCGGCGGCTGACATTGCTGCTCCCAGGGACGAAAGCCGGGGAGGAGAGACGCCATGCGCGCCGGCTTTACGCCGCCCGCTTCTGCCGCAGGCTATCGCAGAAGGCGGTCTCGAAGGCGATGTAGCCGGTAAACGACACCGGGTCGCCGAACGGCAGGATCTGGGTCGCCCAGAAGCCGCCGAAACCGTGCTTGCGGTCGATTCAGTAGAAGAGGTTGGCGCGTCCAGCCCAGCCGAGCGCGCCCGCGGGGCGACCGGTCGGCGCCTGCTCGTCGTTGACCATGAAGGTCAGCGCCCACGACTTCGACAGGCCGGGGAAGAACTCCGCGTCGTTCGACAGCGACGGGATCACGCCCGGCAGCATCGTGACCTTGAGGTCGCCGAGCTGGTTCTTCTCCGCAATCCGCACGGTCTGGGACTTCAGCACCCGGCCGTGCTCGCCGGCGCCGTCGTTGAGCCACATGCGGATGAAGCGCATGTCGTCGCCGACCGTGCTGTAGAGACCGTGCCCGCCCATGTCGACCTCTGGCGGCGAGGGAAGCTCGAGGCCCATCGGCGCGAGCGAGCCGTCGGCTTTGCTGGCGTTGACGTCCGCGAGCCGCGACCGCAGCGCGCCGGTGAGCGTGAAGGTCGTGTCCTCCATGCCGAGTGGTTCGAAGACGCGCGTCTTCAACACCTCGCCGAGCCGCTTGCCGGCGAGGTCGACCGGCTCCTTCGGCCATTTCGCGGTGAAGAGGGGCTGGCCCTCGAAGGAGTCCTGCCCGGGGAAAACGTGCGTCAGCGGCGCCGGCAGCATGCCGCAGCAGGTGATGAGGAACTGCGCGTCGATCGTCTGACCCTTGTCGGTCGTGATCGTCCAGCGCTCCGTCTCCTCGTCGAAGCGGGCGCTGGTGATGGTCGTGTTGAAGACGATGTCCTTGCGAAGGTCGAGCCGGTCGGCGACATAATGCATCCAGCGCTCGATCTCCGGCTGGCCGGGGAACTTCTCGCTCCAGCTCCAGCCCTTGTAGAGATCTTCGGAGAACAGGTACTGGTAGATGCAGGCTTCCGAATCGAAGCGGGCGCCGGGATAGCGGTTCCAGTACCAGGTTCCGCCGACGTCGGAGGCGCTGTCGAACGCCTTCACCGAAAGGCCTTGCTCACGCAGGAGGTGCAATTCGTAAAGGCCTGCGACTCCGGCGCCGGTCACGACCGCGTCGAGGGTCAGCGTCGCCGGAGCGGGGCTCCGCTGGGCTTCGACCGTTGCAGTTTCGGCCATCATTTCCTCTCCATTGTCTTTGTGTTTTTTGGCTTCGGGCTGGTTTTTTCCGCCCGATGCCCGGCCAGCATCGACGGGCGCCGGAACGCGGTCTTGAACGGAAGCGCACATGCTATCGTACGGTCTTGCTCGGATCGGCGTTCGAGGCGACGGCGCACGTCCCGCCGACATCATGCCCGCCTTTTGTCCTGCCCGCGCAAGCGGACATCCCCTCGCGCGCCGCCGCGAAAACGCGTATTATCCGTCCTTGCGCCGCCCATTGAAGCGCGCGCGTCCTGACGGAGGCCGGCCATGAAGCGGATCGTCATCCTGATCGACGGGACCTGGTGCGACGAAGATTCGCCCAACCCCACCAACATTGCAAAGCTCGATCCCGACAACAGAAAGGTCGCGAGGCCGCTGATCAGGGCCAAGGCCGCCGACGGCACGGTTCAGCGCGCCTTCTACCACAAGGGCGTGGGCGCCGAGCCCGAGCCCCTGAAACGCCTGCTCGGCGGCGCGATCGGCCTCGGCCTCGAGCGGATCGTGCAGGCGTGCTATCGGACCATCGTCGAAAACTACGAGCGCGGCGACGAGCTTTATCTCATGGGCTTTTCTCGCGGCGCCTACGCCGCGCGGGCGCTCTCCGGTCTGATCGCGGCGTCCGGAATCCAGAGGCGGACCGACGACCGGACGTTCGAAGCCGCCTGGGCGAACTATCGCGTGAAGCCTTCGGTGAGACAGGCGACGGCGCCGGCGACCCGCGGCGACAAGAAGGCGATGGAGACCTATCGCGCGACGGCGGCGCAGGGCGCTTTCCACGACGACCGGGCCATCAAATGCGTCGCCGTCTTCGACACCGTCGGCTCCTACGGCGTGCCCGCCGGATTCGGTCTGGCCGCGATCGCACGGTATTGGGCGTGGTGGACCCTGGGGTTCCACGACACCGAGATCGCCGACACGGTCGCGGTCGGGCTGCATGCGGTGGCGGTCGACGAACGCCGGCGCCCCTTCGTTCCGACCTTCTGGACCGCGCCCAAGACCGCGCCGCCGAAGGCGCATGTCGAGCAGACTTGGTTTGCCGGGGTCCATTCCAACGTCGGCGGCGGATATCCCGAGACCGGACTTTCGGACGTCGCGCTGATCTGGATGATCGCCCGCATCCAGGCGCTCACGGGGCTCGAGTTCGACGCCGACGCGGTGCGCGCGATGACGAAGGGCGCGAACGTCGACGGCGAAGTCGTCGATTCCAGCAAAGGCTGGATCGTCGACGAATGGGCGCCGCATTTCCGGGTCGTTCTCTCCCCCGACGCCATCGACCACGGGGCTTTCGCCAATGTTAGGAACCCCGCCCGATTCCATGTCGACGAGCGGGTCCACTGGACGACGCTGAAGAAGCGCGGGCGCCCTTGCATCGATTGCGGCAAGCCCGACACGCCCTATGCGCCGCCGAATCTGCCGGCGTCCGTAGAGGCCGAGCAGACGGCGGCCGTCACCGCGGAGGAAACGGCGCTCTGGCCGTGAAGCCGGCCCCGCGGCCGGGACCGTCGTCTTGCGCATGGAGCCCACGGACCGGTCCGTGATATGCCGCGAGGGAAACCTCGCTCATGGAGCCCGGACTTGCCCCTGTTCGCCTTGCCGACCCCCGACGCCGTACCGATCTGGTTTGTCACGGCCGACGAATGGGAGACGGTGAAGGGGGCGATCGGCGAGGCGGCCGCGGCCTTCGCCGAGCGCTGCGGCTTCAAGCCGAAGCCCGGGCGCCTGCAGCTCGTTCCCGGCGAGGGCGGGCGGCTGGCGGGCGTCCTGTTCGGCGTCGAGGCGGCGGGGTCGGCGGCGCGCGATCCGCTGGCCGCGGGCCGGCTCGCGACCAGCCTGCCCGAAGGCGTCTACCGTTTCGCCAATCCGCCGACCGACGCCGGGCTCTCGGCGCTCGGCTTCCTGCTCGCGCTCTATCGCTACGACCGATTCAAGAAGGACACGGCGAAGAAGCCCCAGCTCGTCGCGCCGGACGGAATCGACGCGGCCCGCATCGAGCGGATCGCCGCCGCGGTCGCCGCCGGCCGCGATCTCGTCAACGCGCCCGCCAATGTCCTCGGACCCGACGCGCTCGAAGAGGCTGCGGCGGCGCTCGGGCGAGACTTCGGCGCGCGCGTGAGCGTCGTGCGCGGCGAAGATCTCGTGGCGAAAAATTTCCCGCTCGTGCACGCGGTCGGCCGGGCTGCGGCGGAGTCGCCCCGGATCGTCGATTTCGTCTGGGGCCGGGACGAGGCGCCCAAGGTCACGCTGGTCGGCAAGGGCGTCACCTTCGACAGCGGCGGCCTCGACATCAAGCCGGCCTCGGGCATGGAATTGATGAAGAAGGACATGGGCGGCGCCGCCACCGCGCTGACGCTGGCGCGGCTCGTCTTGGAGACCGGCCTCGACGTGCGGTTGCGCGTGATTACGCCGATCGTCGAGAATGCGGTTTCGGGTTCCGCGATGCGGCCGGGCGACGTGATCGTCAGCCGCAAGGGGCTCGCGGTCGAGATCGGCAACACCGACGCGGAAGGGCGGCTCATCCTCGCCGACGCGCTGGCGCTGGCCGACGAGGAGGCGCCGGAACTCTTGATCGATTTCGCGACGCTCACGGGCGCTGCGCGGGTGGCGCTCGGCCCCGACCTGCCGCCCTTCTACACTGACGACGACGCGCTCGCCGCGGCAATCGCCGGCTGCGCCGTCCGCGCCCGCGATCCGCTGTGGCGCATGCCGCTCTGGCGCCCCTATGAGGCGATGATCGACGGGACGATCGGCGACGTCAGCAATTCGGGAACGGGCGCGGGCCAGGCGGGCTCGATCACGGCCGCGCTGTTCCTCAGGCGCTTCGTCGAGAAGGCGAGGAGTTGGGTCCATTTCGACGTCTACGCCTGGAGCCCGAAGGCGCGCGCCCATGGACCGGCGGGGGGCGAGATCCAGGCGGCGCGGGCGCTGTTCGACCTGCTCTGCGAGCGTTATCCGAGGCGGTGAGGGGGTTGCCGCGCAAGTGGGGGCTCGGCGTGGAAGCGCTTCTGCGTCCTTCCGGCCAAGTCCGGCCGCAAAGCGCCGATTCCGAACGACGCCGAAATGTATAAATGGCGGCGTCTCGTCGAGAACGTCCTAGAGCGGATCAAGGCGTTTCGCCGCATGGCGACCTGATACGACAAGACCGACACGAGCTTCGCCGTCGCAATACAGTTCGTCGTCGCATTTTTCGCTTTGAAGGGAATGTCTACAGACCCTGGCCAAACAGAAGACGAAACCTGTAAGTTACCCAAAATAATATAAACTACAGCGTGTCGTGATGTTAATGGTTGTATACAACATGAAATTGGACAACTGCTTGGTTTAGCCGGGCCGGCTGGTTGACACCGGGAAAAGACTCTTGTTACCGTCAACCAGAATTCGTCGGCTTGCGGGCAGGAGTAACGGTCATTCGATGCGGCGGTTGCGGGCATAGCAACGACTTGGCTGCGCTGACGTGCAGCGCTTGCGGGATACCGTTGCCGCAGCCGCCAACTCCACGAACCGCGACTTTCGCTGTCGCGCGCCGGGCGGAGCGGCGGCAGGTGACAGCGTTGTTCTGCGACCTCGTCGATTCGGTAAAATTGAGTGTGCGCCTGGATCCCGAGGACATGATGCAGGTCATGGACGCCTATCTGGCGGCCTGCGAGCGCGTCGTCAGCCAGCATGCCGGCTATGTCTTTCAGTATATGGGCGACGGCGTGCTCGCCTATTTCGGCTATCCGCGCGCCAACGAGGACGACCCCGCCAATGCGGTGCGCGCCGGCCTTGCGCTGCGCGACGCCGTGGCCGGGCTCGACCTGCCCATGGAGATTCGCCTCCAGACTCGCGTCGGGATCGCGACCGGTCTCGTGGTCGTCAGCGATCTGTCGGGCCAGGGCAAGACCCGCGAATCGCCTCTGGTCGGAGAAACGCCCAATCTCGCCGCCCGGTTGCAGTCCGCGGCGGCGCCCGACACCGTCGTCGTCGCCAAGACCACGCAAAGCCTTACGGCGGGTGTTATTACCTATCGAAGCATCGGGCCTTTTTCGCTGAAGGGATTTGAAACGCCGGTCGAGGCTGCCGAGGCCGTCGAGGCGCGGGCGGTTCCCAGCCGCTTCCTGGCGCGGGCGCGCGGCAAGATCACGCCGCTGGTGGGGCGGGAGCAGGAGCTGCGCCGCATCCTCGGCGGCTGGGCGGCCGCGCGCGCGGGACATGGGCAGGTTGTCCTGATTCAGGGGGAGGCGGGCATCGGCAAGTCGCGGCTGGTCGAAGAGCTGCGCGCTCACGCTGCGGACATCCCGCACGCGCAGGTGGTCTGGCATTGCGGGCCGACCCACGGCGACAGCGCCCTCTACCCGATCGCGCAACAACTGGCGCGCGCCGCGGGCTTTTCTGCGAGCGACAACGCGGCGAAACGCCCCGACAAACTGAGCGGCTTGCTGGTCAGATACGGCGAGACGGAACCCCTTGCCGAGGCCGTGCTCGGGGACTTGCTCGGGATTCCCCCGGACGCGCGATCGCCGCTCGAGGCGATGCCGCCGGAGAAACGCCGAGAAGTGACCCTCGGCGCGGTGCTCGGCATGATGGATCGGAAGGCGGGCCGCGGCCCGGCCCTGTTCATTCTGGAGGACGCGCACTGGAGCGACGCGACCACGCTCGAGCTGCTCGGTCGCGCGGTCGCGCGGGCGGCTGGACGTTCGTGGCTCATCGTCGTCACGGCGCGGCCCGAGTTCCAGCCGGCATGGCTGGGACAAGCCGCCGTCACCCATATCAATTTGGGCCGGCTCGATCGCGGCCAAGCCGAGCGGATCTGCGCCCATCTCGGCGCCGGCTCCCTGCTCCCTGCCGAAGCGGTTCGGCAGATCGTCGCGCGCTGCGACGGCGTGCCGTTGTTCGTCGAGGAGATGACGAAATCGGTGCTCGAGGCGGTGGCCGCGCCGGTCGGTGACGGCGTCGCGCCCGCCGCGATCCCGATGTCGGTTCAGGATTCGTTGGCCGCTCGGCTCGATCGCCTCGGATCGGCGCGCCGGGTCGCCAATCTCGGGGCCGCCATCGGCCGCCGCTTCAGCTACGCGTTGCTGGCCGCCGTCGCCGCGCAGCCCGAGGCGGAGCTGCGCCAGGCGCTGTGCGTTCTCGACTTGTCCGGCGTGGTCGATACGAGCGGGCTCCCGCCTTCCAGCTTCTATGTGTTCAAACACGCGCTGATCCGCGACACGGCCTACGAGTCCCTGCTCAAGCGGGAACGCCAGACGTTGCACGGGCGGATCGCCGCCACCCTGCGGGACTGTTTTCCGCATACGCGGGAAACCGAGCCGGAACTCCTAGCCTATCATTTCACCGAAAGCGGCGCCATCGACGACGCCGCGCCGCTGTGGGCGGAGGCAGGCAGCCGCGCCGCCGCCCGTGCGGCGCATGTCGAGGCTGTGGGGCATCTGCGCAAGGCGCTCGATCTGGCGCGTCGCGCTCCGCCCGGCCCGGCCCGCGCCGCCGCCGAATTGCCGGTGCTGCTCGGGCTGGGCGTCAGCCTCTCGGCGTTGCACGGGTATTCTTATCCGGAAGCCGCCCAAGTGTTCGGAGAAGCCCAGGCGATCTGCAACGCCTTGGGCAATCCCGCGGCGTTGTTGCCGGTATTGTGCGGCATCGCGTCATTCCGGTGCGTGACAGGGGAGATGGCGGCCGCGGAGGAGGTGGCGCGCCAGTGCGTGGCGATCGCCGACCAGACGGGCATGGCCGAACATCGGATGATCGCGGACTGCCACCTCGGATACATTCTCGCCTATCGCGGCCGATTGCCGGAGGCGCGCCAGAGATTAGAAAACGCGATCGCGATCTATGGCGAACGAAATCTCGCCCCGACAAATCTCGGCGCGCCTCAGGACACGCTGGTTCACTGCCGCGCCGTGCTCCTGCTGGCGCTCGTCGGGCTGGGCGATCTGCAGACCGCGGACAGTATCGCGGAAGAGATGATCGTTCACGCGCGCTCGCTGGGGCGTCCCTACGATCTCGTCTTCGGTCTCGCCTTTCGCGCCGGCTATTGGCAGCTTACCGGGGACTACGCCCGCTCCTATCGCGACGCGGACGAGCTGGCGAGGCTGTGCGACGAGTACGGCTATTCCATGTATCGGGCGCTCGGCTTAAGAATCATGGGCATCGCGTTGGGCATATTGCGAGGCCGGAGCGAGGGGTTGCCTCTGATCCTCGAAGGCGCGGCCGCAGCGGATCGGATGGGCGTGAAGCACGCGGTCGGCGGGTTATGTCTCGGGACCGCCTTGGTGCATGCGGCGCACGGCGACTTCGCGGCCGCGCTGGCTTCCTGCGACGAGGCCGCGGCGCGGGCCGCGGAGACCGGAGATGAATATTGCCTGTCCCCGATCCATCTTTCGCGGGCGAGCTTCCTCGAGGCCTTGAACGCCGACGGGGCGGAAGCCGAAGCCCATCGCGCCTTGGAGATTGCAGAGGGTCAAGGCGCGGTCGGCTTCGCGGCCGAAGCGCGGCTGTGGCTCGAGCGGCATGGCTCGCTGACGACTGCGGCCTGACCCCGCCCCTGCGGTCGTTCACGGCTGAAGGGGCGCCATTTCTAGATGGCTTGCGCTGGGTCCGGCCAAGGGAACGTCCCGAGCGGCGAAGGGGATCTTCGAACGTCGACGCCCAATGCGCGGTTCGACCAGAGGCGTCGCTCGATGCGCGGCGACGAGCGTTCGTGTTTTTCGTCCGGCTCGTCCTCCGCAAGGGCCGAGAGAGAACGACTGCTACTTCCAAGAGCGCAAACCGACTCGTCCCTCGCCGGCAAACGGCCCAAAACGCCAATTAAGTCCGGCAGAATATAGCCCCTCGCTGATGGCCCTTCGGGGATCTGGAGGACGGCCGGACTCCACATGAACCGTCGCGAACTCATCAATCAACATTTCTTTCGCGATGAAGCCGTAAGCGAACTTCGGAGTAATAGTGACCTTCGCGCCGCTTTCGATCGATGCGGAACCGTTGGCCCAGGCCAGCGCGAGCGTGAGGTCAGCGTTATCTTTGTGTACGATTATCGAAGTTGGATGATCTGTCTTGTAATGGACCGGCCAGCAACCCGATTCCGGCCTCGGTCTTTCAATTTTGGTGTCATAGCCGACCAGCGCCTGATAGAGCGCCCGATGGACGTGAACGGGATCGCGGAATTGCTTGAGGGTGACGGTCGACAGGAGGCCCGGCGCCCGCACTCGGGGGATCGAGACCAAGTGATCGCGGTTGTCCTTGGCATTTGGAGCGTGCAGGCTCAGTTCGGTCCGCAAGTCCGCGAAGGGAAATCGATCGCCTTTGAATTCCCGATCTTCGTCGCCGAGTGTAATTTCGAGCGCCTTTATATTACGGCCGGGGCTACCCGGCGCTAAAGCGGCTGTCCCTTCTATCGAGATGTTCAAGTTTTGCCAATTTCGTGGACCTACCGTACCTTCACCATCTCTACGGGAAAATTCGAACGCGCCCACCAATTTTTCCAGCCCCAGCACTTCCCGACCGACAATGGCAGAACCCGGCTCGTCCACAGCGATGAAAGGAATCGCGAAATTCAGCTCCAAGGGCAAGAGAAGCTTGCCGATCTTCCAGTACCGCACGACCGGAAAAGTGAAATAGACCTCGTTTTGACGCCAGCTTCCGGCGGGTTGGTATTCCGGTATGACCGCTTCCATTGCCGGATAATAGGCGACACACAAAAATCCGAACGGAGCCACTGGCTTGAAATAATAGGGCGAGCTCCAATCCGGATTTCCGTCGCCATTTAGAAATTTGTCGCAATAAGCGCTCAGTCCTTGCCAATCCGCTTCAAGGCCGAATACGTGCGTTGCGACGTCAGAGAATCGATAAGGAGGCGGAAGTTGATAGCACGTTGTCGACTCGATGAATGTGGGCATGATCAACTCCCGGGAATCTATAATTATCAGGGATTGAGCGACAGTAACGTTCCACCTAGCGCCAGAATGAACTCCCCGCCGAACAGGCTGGCCGGCGTGCGAAAGCCCGATTCCCAGTGACCGTCCAGGACCTTCAGAACGATCGCGCTGGCGGTCTCGGTGGTGACCTCGTGTCCGTCGCCGGTCGCCAGACGCAAGCTGGCGCACCGTCGCCAGGCGTCGATCGCTTCGACGACGAGAACGAAGCCGTCCTGGACGCCGCGGCCGGCGCGCCGGCCGTCGTCCGGCCGATCGCCAAACGGCGCCGGACGCGACGGGACGCGCTCGGGCCACGCCCATTCCACAGCTTTGCTCATCGCCCGCCGGGTCGCGCCGCCAGTCCAGGCGGAGGCGCGCGCGCCAGCCGCGAATCCGGCTCTGACCAGCCAATCGGCTTGCGTGAAGGTTTCGATGTCGGGCGCGCCGGTCGTGAATTGCGCCGTCACGACGTCCGGCCAACTCACCGGGACGACGGGTTCCGGACCGTGGCCGAAATCGATCGCGCGGGTCGAACCCCGGTATGGCTCGAGGCGCAGCGCCCCGCCGCGCCGGACGACGACCTCGGAGCCGGCGAGCGCGAGCGAGGTGAGGATCGAAGCCCGAGCCATCGAGTCGGGCCACGAGATCGCCAATCGGAAGGCCTTGGCGCCGGGCGCGCGCGCCGCCGCGAGCGCCAGCAGACAATCGCTCGCGACGATGCTGAAACCGACCCCAGGCATCAGCATCACGTCCGCGGCCGCCGCGGCCGGAGACCTCCTCATGGCGTCGAGAAACACCGGCCATTCGCCGGCGATGTCCAGATAATGCGTCTTCGTCCGGACGCAGGCCGCCATCATTGCGGACGCGGTGTCGCGGAACGGTCCGGCTGCGTGCAGCACGACCGCGACGTCCGCCAGCGCTTCGTCGATCGGCTCGCCGGGATCGAGCCCGAAAACCCGTGAGGGCGCGCGAAGCGACTGGGCGAGGGGGGCGAGCCGATCGGCGTCGCGCGCGGCCACCACGATGTCGCAGCCCGCTTCGCATAGCCTCGCCGCGAGCCTCCGCCCGCTGTTTCCGGTGGCGCCGTAGAGCAGGACGCGTCGTGAGGTCATGTTCGCTCGAGCACCCAAGGGACGAGGCCCGCCAAAAAGTCCTTGTCGCGCGAAGGCGGCAGGCGGCCGTAGGCCCTCGCGAACTCGTGCGTCGCCGCTCCGGCCATCGCATCGGCGAAGGCGCGCGCATAGGCGATGGACCCGAGCCTTCGCATCAGGCTCGCGAGCCACGCGACTTCGCTGTCCGCGCGTTCCTCGCGCCTGAGCGCGAGGAACGCGTCGAGACGCGCGCGCTCCCCGGCGTCGCAGGCCGCGCGC
>CAIZGR010000484.1 GCA_903932535.1 uncultured Hyphomicrobiales bacterium
AACTCTGCCAGACATGAGGCCTCCTCTCGAACCAGAGGCCAGATGGTTCAGGACGCCTGCGCGAACAGGAACCCGCGAAATCGTCACGGCTTCGATCAATGTCCCAATCCAGACGGGATGCGGGCCAATGCACCCTTCCCGACGGGGAAGGCGGGGTCCGGTGCGCGGGCTACGGGGCGGACGAAGGCCCTCCTACGGGCGCGCGGGACCGGACCGGGCGCGGCCTTGGGCGGGCGCGCTGCCGCGCGCCGCCTTTGCCTTTTTCGCGCATCGACCGGCTCGAGCGCCGGTCGCGTCGAGGCCCTTCAGAACACCAACACAAAGACGCCCACCGTCCCGTCCCGTCGCGACCTATCGATCCGCTCTGCCCAGCACCTCGCGAAGCGATTCTCCGCGGCGGACATAGACGATGTCGTTGATGAGCCACTCGCCGGTCGGCGTATGCAACATCCGAAACTCGATTGTCTGATCGGGACCATGCTGAAGTTGCATTGTCGAGACGACGCGGTTTGGACCTGCCATCTCCGCCGAGAGGGACTTGATCCCGCCGCCGCCTTGCGTACCCGTCAACGGATCGGCGTCGAACACAGGGAAGTCCTTGTTGTGCTTCATCGCCGTCGTCCACACTTGATTGAACGAAGCCGAGAAATACTTGCGCATGAGCGGCGTCGGCGTGGTGTCGAAGATCCGAACCTGATCCTCGATTGCGTCCAAAGCCGCAAGCGCCTTCACGGTGTCGATCGGCCCGCCGTCGCCGGCGACCGCTCGGCCGACCAGCATCGCGAACACGAGAATGGATAAACGCTTTCGCATCGGACTGCCTCACCGAATTGTGTAGTAACGACTGCCGCCTTCGGCCGTGTTCGTACCCCAGGCGCTCCACGGAATCGTGTGAATCGAAGCGCCGCCGGAATTCTTATACTGGTCGAGGATCTGAACACCGGTCGCGTCCTGGCCGAGGTAGATCCCTGTATGACTGACGCCATAGTCGCCGCCGGGACTGTCAGGCGGACCATACGCGCCGTTGAAGTTGAACGTCGCGATTGGCGTCCCCACAGGAATATCCGTCGCTCCCTGCACGAGCTCGCCCTGCTGCCATTGGCTCGAGGGCGGCAAAGACGGATCGAAGGAGCGCGTCAAAGACACGCACTCCTGGTTCACACCGTAGTAGGATCCGACATATTGCTGATAGTCTGCCGCCAGGGTCGACAACGGCTGACCCACCGAGCCGTCCGACGTCCCCCCGACGGTTCCTGACCCGCCAGGATCCCCGCTCCCAACCGATCCCCCGAGCAGCGTCCCGCCGCCGGCCGGAAACGAGTACGCCGGCAAGCCGGGCTCCGGAAACGTCGGGTGAACCTGAACTGGCAACCCGCTTGGCGTCACGACCTGCGGATCGGCCCAGCTCGGGCCGCCGAGGACCGCAAAGCCGGCCGTCGCCACGAGCCCCAGACCAACCGACGCCACGATCGGCCAAAGCCAGTCCGCCGATCGCCTCCTCTTCCGTCTGCCCGCCGCGACGGTCGCCCGCCAGAGGACGGGCGCCCGGTATTGCGTCGCCATCGCTCTTCTCCCTGATCGTTAGTACGATCAGGGTCGAAGCGATCTGCGCGAACACGAATCCCTTTCTTCGAGACGCGCGCAGGCGGCGCGCTGGGGAACGGAGTTGCGCCGCCTTAACGAGAGCGGGCGTTGTGCGCCGCGATCACCGCGTTCATGTCGTCCTCGGCGTTCGCGGGCCGCCAGGCCTC
>CAIZGR010000485.1 GCA_903932535.1 uncultured Hyphomicrobiales bacterium
ATGATCACCCTCATCCAATCCAAACCGCCCCCCGAAATCGAAAAACAGATTCGCGCCTGATCATGCCGACGGGGAAGCATTTAGAATTGCTGGGAAAACGCCTCAGCGATTGCGATTCTGGCCTCGGCGAAGTAAAATTGAAGTGTTTTCAATTTCGAAGGGAAAGGCGATGACCGAAAAGCCGCGTCGGGACCATCCCGAGGCGATGGCCCCGACGCCCGCGCCCGGTTTCGATATGGGCCGCGCGCTCAGGTCGATCGTGACGATCCAGTCCTCGATTCCCGAGGACGCCTTCACGGCGCAGACGCTCGGCGAGCAGCGGACCGGGAGCGGCGTCGTCATCGGCGACGGCGATCTCGTGCTGACGATCGGCTATCTCATCACCGAAGCGGAAAACGTCTGGATCGCCCGCGCCGACGGGCGCGTCGCGCAAGGGCATGCCCTGGCGATCGATCAGGAAACGGGGTTTGGGCTCGTGCAGGCGCTCGAGCGGCTCGACTGCCCGGCGCTGGAGCTGGGACGGTCGGACCTCGCCCGGATCGGCGATGCGGTCGTGGTCGCGGCGGGCGGGGGCACGAAGCCCGTACACGCCGAAATCGTCGCAAAGCAGGAATTCGCCGGGTACTGGGAATATTATCTCGACGAGGCGATCTTCACCGCGCCTGCGCATCCTTTTTGGGGCGGCGCGGCCGCCATCGGCGCGGACGGCCGGCTGCTCGGGGTCGGCTCGCTCCACGTCGAGCAGACGCCCGAGCTCGGGGGGCCGCGCGATGTCAACATGATCGTGCCCATCGGCCTCCTGCCCCCGATCCTGGAGGAACTCTTGGCCTACGGCCGGGCGAGCCGGCCGCCGAGGCCGTGGCTCGGCATCTATTCAGCCGAGAACAGCGGCGGGATCGTCGTCGCCGCGGTTTCGGATCGCGGCCCGGCCGCGAGCGCCGGTATCCGGCGCGGAGACGTTCTGGCGAGCGTCGGCGGCGAGGAGCTCGCCGACCTCGGCGACTTCTATCGCAAGGTCTGGGGACTTGGGGACGCCGGCGTCGACGTGCCCATCGAGATCGTCCGCGACGGGCGGGCGCTGGGTGTGAAAATCCGCTCTGCGGATCGCGCGTCGTTTCTCAAGCGGCCGAGGCTGCAATAGACCGTCGCGTAGCCGCGTGAATTCCGCTGCGTTGGAGGAGGCGCCCCAGCGTCGAGGCACGCAGGGGGCTTTCCAAATCAAGGACAACCCGAAAAGGGTCGCCGCTCCGCGGTGCGTCTACAGGAGAGTCCAGAGACCGCCCCTACATCGCCCTATGACGCATCCTTGATTTGGAAAACTCCCGGTGCTGTCGCCTCGCCATCCCGTCGCGAACAACTATACCTAGCCTCATATCGTCCGCTCGCGCTGTGACGGCCGTCACAGTCCGGAACATGGATTATCGTGTAGGGTCGCCAGGGGATTTACGTCACGCAAACGTGCTCATCCAGCCGAGACCCGCTTCGACGCTCGTCGTCGGCTTGTATTCGCAGCCGATCCAGCCGTCGTAGCCGAGGCGATCGATGAACGGCAGAAGAAACCGGTAATTGATCTCGCCCGTGCCCGGCTCGCGCCGGCCCGGGTTGTCGGCGATCTGGATGTGGGCGATGCGGGGCGCCGCGGCTTCGAGCCGGCGGGCCAAGTCTCCCTCCATGATCTGCATGTGATAGACGTCGGCTTGCAGCCAGAGATTCGGCGACCCGACCCTGTCCATCAGCCGCAGCGCGTCGTCGGTCCGGTTGAGAAAAAATCCCGGCATATCCCGCGTGTTGATCGGCTCGACGAGCAGCCTCACGCCGCGTCGCGCGGCGGAGCCGGCGGCGAAGGCCAAGTTGTCGACGAGCGTCGATTCCAGCCTCGGCCGATCGCCGCCCGAGGGCGCGATGCCGGCGAGGCAGTTGAGCCGGTCGCAGCCGAGCGCCTCGGCGGCGTCGAGCGCCTGAGCCACCCCGCTTCGAAATTCGGCGACCCGGTCGGGAAATATCGCGATGCCGCGCTCGCCCGCCTCCCAGTCTCCGGCAGGCAGGTTGAAGAGCGCCTGCGTCAGGCCGAAGTCGGCCAGCCGTTTGGCGATCTCGCGCAGATCGTGGCCGTAGGGCGCCATGTATTCGACCGCGCGGAAACCCGCCGCGGCGGCTGCGGCGAAGCGATCGAGAAACGGCAGGCCGGAGAACAGAAAGCCGAGGTTGGCGGCGTATTTCGGCATCGGCGGTCGCCCTTCGGCCCGGCGGCGCGCCAATCAAGCGGTCTTGACGAGCCGGGCGGCGAAAAATCCGTCGAGCCCCGAGCGCCGCGGATCGTCGCCCCACATGTGAAACGGCATCGTGCGCAGTTCCCCGGCCGGCGTCAAACATTCCGCGAGCCCGCCGACCTCCGCCGGGGCGATCGGCGCCCGGCGGACGTCGGGGTTGCGCCGCAGCAGGGCGGTGATCTGGGCCTCGCCTTCCTCCGGCTCGAGCGAGCAGGTGCAGTAGACGATCGGACCGCCGGGGCTGGTCAGCGCCACAGCTTTGTCGAGAAGCTGGCTCTGGAGCTTGACGAGGCCCGGAAGCTCGGTCGCGCGCTTGAGCCACGCGACGTCGGGATGGCGGCGGATGGTGCCGGTCGACGAGCAGGGCGCGTCGACGAGCGCAGCGTCGAAGGGCTCGGACTCGTAGGCGAGGGCGTCGGCGACGACGACCTCGGCATGCAGCTTCAGCCGCTCGAAATTGGCCGCCAGCACCTTCAACCGTTCGGCCGACCTGTCGACGGCCGTGACCAGGGCGCCGGCCGCCGCCAGCTCGGCGCTCTTGCCGCCCGGCGCCGCGCAGAGGTCGACGACACGAAGGCCCGCGCGTGCGCCGAGCAGCCGGGCGGGCAGCGCGGCGGCGGCGTCCTGCACCCACCATTCGCCCTCCGCATAGCCTTCGAGCTCGACCACCGGGCGATGGGAATCGAGCCGCACCGACCCGGTCGGGAGGACGGTCCCGCCCAGTCGTTCGGCCCAGCCCGCGGCGTCGCTCTTGACGCTCAGGTCCAGCGTCGGCTCGCAGCGGTGCGCGGCGGCGATCGCGCGCGCCGCCTCGTCGCCATAGGTGGCGCGCCAGCGGGCGGCGAGCCAAGCCGGGGTGTCGTCGTCGAGCGGGTCGGAGGCGGCGAGAATCGCCGCGCGATCGCGCGCGACGCCGCGAAGGACGGCGTTGACGAGCCCAGCGAAGGGGGCGCTCGCGGCTTCGCCCCGCGCGGCGCGCACGGCGAGATCGACGGCGGCGTGATCGGGCGTGTCCAGGAAGAGAAGCTGGGCGGCGCCGGCGACAAGCGTCCATTCGAGCATCCCGCTTCGCCGCGGCAGGCCCTTCTCCAGCCTCTGCGCCAGGGCCTTGCGAATCGTTCCGAGCCGGCGAAGCGCGGCGGTCGCGATCGATCGCGCAAGCGCCCGGTCGCGCGGGTCGTTGCGGGGATCGCGGAGCGCGAGATCGGCGGCGAGACGCTCCTCGAGAGGCCGCGCCATCGTCACGACTTCGGCGATCGCGCGCGCGGCGGCGACGCGAGCCGAGAGCCCGGGCGGGGAAGGCTCGGGCGTTCGCGCCTGGGCTCGGGGAAATCCACGCTGCTGTCTGATCAAACGGGCCTCGCCTCGATTCGTCCTACCGCCCCCGGGGCAGTCTATACGCGTTCATTCGGGCTCGCTTGCGTCAAGCGGTCGCGCGCGGCTCCCGAAAGGCGCGGCGCGCGTTTTCGCGTCCATAACGTCAACCGCCTTCTGCTTTGTTTTGCCGCAGACAGACCGTTGATGCGGCGCAGCGCATATGTTACCAAAGTTCGCGGTTCATCATAGAAGCCATGCGATGACGGTGAGTTCACTGCATTGGACAGGGGGATATCCGATGAGGCGGATCGCGGCTTTCGCCGTGGCGAGTGTTGTGACGGCGGTCGTTCTGAACGGGTCTGTCTTCGAGCCCGCAGGGTGGGCGTTGGTTCTGGCCGGCGTCGCAGGCGCTGGCCTGTTCGGCAATCGCCGGAAACCCCCGATAGGGATGGACACCTGACCCCTCGCCGGATGCCGTCCGGCCGAGCGGCGTTTGACAGACCCTTGCCTGGACCGTAAGAGCAGATCTGTTTTCGTCAGGCTCGTGCCTCGTCGATCAAGCCGGCCGATCCCTCGAGATCGGCGGTCCCCGTCCGGCAGCGCGTCGCGCCCCCGGGCGCGATTGGCGTTGGAAAGGCGTGGCGGTAGCGATCAAGGGCGCCCGCGCACAACGGTTCGCCGTGCGCCATTCGCTCGACAAGGAGCACGAGGCATGTTCGAGAGCCTTTCCGAGAAGCTCTCCGGCATATTGGACAAGCTGACCGGCCGCGGCGCCCTCTCGGAGGAGGACGTCAACGCCGCCATGCGGGAAGTGCGCCGCGCCCTCCTCGAGGCGGACGTGGCGCTCGAGGTCGTGCGGTCCTTCGTCGACCGGACCCGCACCAGGGCGGTCGGCGCGGCCGTCATCAAGTCGGTCAAGCCCGGCCAGATGGTGGTGAAGATCGTCCACGACTCGCTCGTCGAGACGCTGGGGGGCGAGTCGCAGGCGATCGACCTCAACGCGCCGGCGCCCGTCGCGATCATGCTGGTCGGCCTCCAGGGCGCGGGCAAGACCACCACCGCCGCCAAAATCGCCAAGCGCCTCGCCGAGCGCGACAAGCGCAAGGTGCTGATGGCCTCGCTCGACGTGAAGCGTCCGGCGGCGCAGGAGCAGCTCGCCGTGCTCGGCCGGCAGGTCGGCGTCGACACGCTGCCGATCGTTCCGGGCCAGGACCCGGTCGACATCGCCAAGCGCGCGGAAGCGGCGGCGCGGCTGCAAGGCTACGACGTCGTGCTGCTCGACACCGCCGGCCGCACCCATATCGACGAGCCGCTCATGGAGGAGATGGCGCAGATCCGCGCGGCCTCGAACCCCCACGAGGTGCTGCTCGTCGCCGACGCGCTGACCGGTCAGGACGCCGTCAATCTCGCCAAGAGCTTCCACGAGCGCGTCGGCCTCACCGGCATCGTGCTGACGCGCATGGACGGCGA
>CAIZGR010000486.1 GCA_903932535.1 uncultured Hyphomicrobiales bacterium
AAACGAATTCAGATTTTATTGGCCTCACAAAATATGGCGATTCCCTTGCTGGCCCATTTAGTTCAGCAACTATTGATCCGGTGATTTCTATTGATCCGTCGTTCCAGAATGCCAGCGAATACAAGCTCGCTTTCAGTCAAGGCATCAGCAACGGAATTCCCGAGCCCTCGACGTGGGCGATGATGTTACTCGGCCTCGCTGGCGTTTCGTTCATCGTTTATCGGCGCACGTCCTCCCGGCGTTCGACCGCGCACGCCGCATGGTTGAGGTTGCTCGGCGACGAGCGCCAGAGCCCCGTCGATCCGCTCGAGCAAATTGACGGCGCCTTGCGGCGATCGGGCCTCGCCAGTGCCCAGGATCGCGTCGAGCTGTCGTGAGGCCGGCGGGGTTATACCGTATCCACCGGCCGTACTTGGCGCGGATCGCGCGCATTTCGTCGTCTGTGGCGAACTCGCCGTTCGCCTCGGCCGCCGTCGAATCGTCAAGGTTGGCTTCCTCGTCCGGCGTCAGAATGGCTGGCGGGGGCTCGTGTCCGGCGAGTTGCAACAGCACGCGCGCAAGCTCGTCCTGCTGATCTTCGGGCAGGCGAGCGGCCACGGCCACGGCTTCATCGAGCAAGCGGGTCATGATAGGGAGCATAGTCCGTTTCCGTGGGGCAGGCGAGGGCCGGCGCAGGTCGATGGAGGGACGGCGAGACGCCGTCCCTCCGACCGTTGCTCCGCCCCAAACAAAAAAGGGCGTCCTTTCGGACGCCCCTGGCTCGGCCCTGCCGATTCGATTTTACGCGGCCTGCTTCTCGGGCGCGGCCTCGATGGTCCTGGCCGGCTTGACGGTGTTGATCGCGATCGTCCGCGGCTTCTGCGCCTCGGGCACCTCGCGGACGAGGTCGATATGGAGCAGCCCGTTCTCGCTCGTCGCGCCGGTCACGACGACGTGGTCGGCGAGCTGGAAGCGGCGCTCGAAGGCGCGGGCCGCGATGCCCTGATAGAGCACGTCGCGCTTCTCGTCCTTGGCGCTCGTCTCCTTCGAGCCGCGCACGGTCAGCGTGTTCTCGCGCGATTCGACCGACAGCTCGTTCTCGCCGAAGCCGGCGACGGCGAGCGTGATCCGATAGGCGTTCTCGCCGGTCCGCTCGATGTTGTAAGGCGGATAGGCGGGCGCGTTCTGCTCGGCCCCGACAGACTTGTCGAGCAGCGACAGAAGACGGTCGAATCCGACGGTGGAGCGATAGAACGGCGACAGATCATAGTTCAGCATAGGTCACATCCTCGTTGAGCGACATGTCGGAAAACGCCCCTTTCGGCTGCGTCTTCCGCTTGCGGTTCCGTCATGGACCCCGCACGGATCAGATGGGGCGGAGGGCTGGTTTTTCAAGGGCCGCGGACCGCCACAAAAAACGCAAGCTCTTCGGCCATGTCGCCGATTGCGCGGCCCAAAGCCGCCGGATATAGCGCCAAAACCGAGGGGCTGGGGCCTCCGATCGACAAGGTGACGAACGCATGCTGAAGTCTCTGCTGGCCGCCGCTCTTGCCGCCGCCGTCCTGGGCTTGGCCGCGCCGGCTCTCGCCGGGGCGCCGAAAGGGCCGGTGGACGAGGAGGACTCGAAGCCCAAGCCGTTGCCGCCCTTGCAGAAGAACTTCCCGCTCGACCAGACGTGGTCGCTGAGGGAGCTCAACGGCAAGCCCGTGCCGCCGGGGCTCGACGCGAGCCTCAAGATCGACGGCAGCCTGCGCGGCTCCGGCTTCACCGGCTGCAACTCCTGGTCGGCGACCCTCTATCCCGTGAAAGACCAGCACCTGATGGTCGGCCCGTTCGCGCTGACCAAGAAGCAGTGCGCCAAGGACGTGATGGCGATCGAGGGGGGCTTTCTGTCCACCCTGGTCGGCAATCCGACCTGGGACCTCGTCAACGGCGACTTGGTGATCAAGGGGCCGCGCGGCGCGGCGCGGCTCGCCCGCTCGCTGTGACGCCGGGCCCGCCCCGGTTGCGCGGGCGTTCGACCAAGCTGTAACGATTTCAGATGTCTGCGGATCGACCGCGTCGATTCCGGCGACGGCCGTCCAATCTTTTCAAGGGCTTGTAGCGGAGATGGGACCCCGCCCGCATCGCCCGGCCCGCGGATCGCCGGGCGATCGCCGCCTCAATGGGACTGGCAGACGACCTGAAGCCCGTAGCGCGCATGAGCCGGAACGGCCCGGCTCGACGTCATGTCTTCGATCGTCAGGGTCGCGCCGGCAGGGGCGTTCAAATCCGCGGCGGGTATCTCGACGCTGAAGCGATCGCCGGCCAGCTCGGCGGCTGCGCCGTCGACCTTGCCGCCATTCAGCGACAACTGGAGCTGGTGCCGTTGCCCAGGGCCGGCCTGCTTGTCGACAGTGAATTTGGCGGACTTGACCACGCAGGCGCTCGGCATGACCCAGCCGCCGTCGAAGGTGACGCCGGACGGTCCGAGCAGCGTCCTGGCGCCCGCGGCGATCGTGCTCAGGCCCGTATCGCCGAACAGGAAAAGCGCCGTCGCCCCGCCTGTTTCGGCCGCGGCGGTCGACTTTTGCGGCGACGCCGGCGTCGCCGCCGCCGGCTGGGAATTGACGAAGACCTGCGACCCTCGCGCGGAGAAGACCGTCCCGTCGAGGCTCGATCCCTTTTCGATCACCAGATTGACGCCCTCGCCGCCGTCGGCCTGGTAGCCTTTCGGGGTCGCGTTGACGACGACCCCGAGCGCCTTGACGCCTTGCGCGCCGCCGGCGATCCAGAGCGCCTTCGGCGCCCAGCCCGCGAAGACGTCGGCAAGCTGGCCCATCTGGATCGTCGCCTCGACTTTCAGGGCCGCTTCCGAGCAGGTGTCGAAGATGCCGCCGACATCGTAGAGTTGAGCGCCCAGCAAGAGGCCGCATCGCTGGAACTGCAGGAAGGCGACGTTACGGACGAAATTGCCGCCGGTGGCCGTGATGGAGTCGCGCCCATCCTCGACGTAGCCGTCGGCGCCGTAGGTCTGATACCGCACCTGAACGCGGCTGCCCGGCGGCGCCGGCGCCTTCCACGAAAAACCGCCGTCGGGGCCGATGTCGTAGTCTTTCCCCAGCGCCACTGGCTTGTTGTCGACAGACACATGCAATTCCCGGCGGAGATAGAGCGGGTACGGCAACCGGAACTTGGCGCTCGCGCCGTCCCCGGCGAAAGACGCCGAGACGGTCCAGCCGCCGTAGGCCTTGATGTTTTCGAGCGTGCTGTTGGCGACGTTCCGGCCTTTGACCACGGCGAACATCCTCACGCCGTTCATGGTCGCGGTGTCCACCGTGCAACGATCGACGCCCGCGTATTTCTCCGGCTTCGGGTCGTCGAGGAGGATTCCGCCCCAGACGCGGGTCATCACCAGATCCCGAATGACGCACTGCGAGGCTTCGCTCACGTGGATGAGCCCGAACGTCGCCCAGGCCTCCGCCCCGGCCTTGGCGGGCGACGCGAGGGGATCGCGCAACTCGAGCGTGTAAGGGCCGTTCCCGGAGACGCCGGTCACCCACGTCGTGAAGAGGGAGCCGCCATCGAGGCGCAGCGCGAAGCGTTGCCCGGCCTTCGGCGCCTTTCCGTCGGCCGGCGCGGTCACGCCGACCCGCGGATCGCCCTTCCCGGCCGGCGCCGCCAAGGCCATCTGCCGCACGACGCCGCCATTGTCCTCGATATTGAAGCCATGCAGACGGCTCGCCCAGCCCTGGACGCGCACGAGGACGTCAGCGCCCGGTTTCGGCGCGAGAAGCCCGTTTTCCGAGTAGAGCGTCTGGTCCGCGCGGGACATCGTGACGTCGCCGACGACGCACGGCTTTGGGGTCGCGGGGATATAGACGTTGCGGCCGCTGTCCAGCGCGGCCTGGACAGCCCCGCTGATGTCGGTCGCGCCGTCGCATTGCTCGATCCGCGCGCCGAACTCGAAAGGGGTGACGGGGCGGTCGGGAGGCGATTGCGCAAAGGAAGCCGCGATCGACAATCCCGCCGCGAACGCGGCGGAGGAAAGCGAACAGCGCGCCAGGCGGCAAGGCGGCGCATGGGGACGACGGTGCATTCGAAGCCTCGAGTTGACAGCCGCCCTCGGCGGTTCTAAGATTAAAAGTAGAAGTATCCTTAATTGTAAGCAAATGTTTGCGCAAGTCTACCGGACTTTTTCAACCTGGGACCATAATGCCGAAAACGCCGATGAACAAGGTCGTGCGGTCGCCTATCGTTGTCGTTGGACGTCAGCGAAGCGGGACGACGGTCATCCGCAAGGCGATTCAGGGAAGCGGCGAATATATAGATATCGGCGAAATATTCCACTCTGATTTTTACAATTACGAAAGAGGAACGATTCGCGAGGGATATTTTTTCTTCGGATATCTGACCAAACGGATCGCCGAAGAGGCTCACTTAATTCATCCGCAATATTGGCAGGGCGAATTCAGAAAGTTCGTCGAGCAATGCATCGTGGATAATCTCAAAGGTATAATTATCGATATGAAGTACAATTCTTTTGACTACGTCCATTCCGAGCGCTCCATGCCAAATTGCATCAGCAATTATCAGCCCTTGTTCGAATTGTCTGATCGGGGTTCCGCATTCATACACGTCGTCAGGGACAACGTATTGAATGCGATCGTCTCCGAACGTCTTGCGATGAAGACTGGGCAGTGGGGCGTTTCTCCTGGACAGGAACGCATACGAGCAAAGATTGTTCTGAACCCTTACACGATCGCTACCGAACTGACGATCGAAACGGATGCGAGGAGCTACGTCGACAGAGTGCTCGCTCAATATTCAAAAGTTGTGCAGCTTCACTATCGTGACTTGTTTACCCGCGACGGCAAGTTCAGCCGTCGTTTCCGTGACGCCCTGGAAAAGGTTGTTCCTGATTGTTCAATCCCAGCGACTCCTGGATTTCAGAAACAAAATGACGCATCCCTCGACGAAGTCCTTGAAAATCATAACGAAATTCGCGAAGCTCTTGCCCCTACGAGTTTTTCGTGGATGCTGAACGGCGAATAGAGAGCGCAGTTCAGGAAGACACGATGACGTTTCCCAGCATAGGTATCCGATGAGCAACGACGACCGTTCAGATGTCCCGGCGCAAGGTGGGGGACAGGTTGACGTTCAACGGGACGCAACAGACGCAACAATACAATTGACACTCGATAAACTGGTCGCCGAAATAAGCGAAGTCCGCCAAGAATTGAACGCGCTCCGCTCCGGAGTCGGCGCATTTTCCAATTCTCTACAAGAAATTCACGCTCTGGTCGGACCTTTTGGCGCATCCATGCCCGACGGCACGATGCTCGTTCAGACCATTCACAAGACGAAGTATTTGATCGACCCGCTCGACCTGATCATCGCCCCGAATCTTATCGTCTATCGGCAGTGGGAAGCCGATCTCAGCGCCCTTTTTATTCAGTCGGCCCATAAAGACATGGTCTTTGTCGACGTGGGGGCCAATTTCGGATATTTTACATGTTTGCTCGGAAGCCGAATCGGCAATTCCGGACATGGCAAAATCTGGGCGATCGAGCCGAATCCGAATTGCGTGAAATTGCTGCAAAGGAACGTGTCGATCAATTGGGCGATGTGCCCGATTTCGATTCTGCCGATCGGCGTCGGCGCGGCCCCGGCGACGATGCAACTGGCGGTGCCGAAGGATCGCGCTTCCAACGGATCGATCCTCTCCACAGGCCATGGACGTCTCCCCGACGACACCGCCGTCTACGCCGTCGAAATTCAGCGTCTGGATGACGTCCTTCCGGAGACGCAGATCGTGGACTGCATCAAAATTGACGTCGAAGGGCATGAGTGGTCTGTATTGTCCGGCGCACGGAAGACAATCGAGCGCTCGCTCGGAATCAAGATCATTATGGAATGGGCGCCGGATCAAATGAAAACCGCCGGATATTCGGCTGACCAGATGTGCGATCTTTTCGAAGAATTAGGCTTATCCGTGTTCAGCCCGCAAAAAGGCTGCACGCTGACGACTCTCGTCGGCAAGGGTCTTGATCGAGACCACCTTCGTAACTGGGGCTATGACAACCTAATCCTTTCGCGTAAGGCGCATTAGCAGCAAGAGCGCGCTCGCCCACGCTTCGCGCAGCTTTTTGCGTCGATCGAACAAAGCACGAACGTTTTCTTGACAGGTCACTCACCTCATGCGATGAGTGAATAGGATGCGACGACTGCGATCGCGAACCCGCCCCTCGAGAGCCGTCCCACGGTCGAGCACGGCGCCTCGAGCGAGCGCCCGCCGAATCGACTCCGTCGAGGCCGCGATGCGGCCCGCGACAAGGCGTTCGCCGCCGGGCGCCGCAACAGCGGCATAGAGGTCGCCCCGAAGCTCGGCATTCCGCGACTTTTTCCATTCGAAGCGGCGTAACGCCTGGGCAATCCGCTCGGCGCTCTCGATTTTTCCCGCTTCCCTCGGTCAACGGAGACGTCCATGACAATGAAAGCGCTCGGCGTGGTGGCGATGATGGCCATCTCGGGGACAGCCGACGCCCAGCTCGCGCCAAACGGCGGGGCGATGATCCCGACGCCGCAAGCTTCACAGGCAGGGTCCTCCGGTTTCACGCCGCTGAACCCGGCGAACAACCTGTCCGACGTCGCCAGCGTCCCGGCTTCGCGGGCGAGCCTGAACATTGCGTTCGTCTCGCCGCTCGACTACGGCGCGAAATGCGACGGCGCGACCAACGACAGCGCGGCTTTCCAGAGCGCTCTGAGCAGCGGCAAGAACGTCGCCGTCCAGGCCGGCGTCGTCTGCGTCGCCGGCAACCTGACGCTCGGCGGCTCCGGGCAGGTTTTCACCACGGCCGGCGGGACGCTCACGGCCGCGGCCGGATCGAGCTGGGTCGTCAAGGTCAGCGGCTTCGAGCCGCACATGTCCGGCTTCTACGTCAACGAGAACGGCGCCACGGCGTCGCAGACGACGCTCGCCGCCGCGGCTTCGGCCGGCGCGTCCTCCGTCACGGTCGCGAGCGCGAGCGCCGGACCCGGCGTCCAGGCCGGCCAGCGCTATTCGATCTTGCAGACGAACGGCATTTTCGCCCGCGGCTTCGTGACTTCGGTCTCGGGAACGACGGTCGGCCTCTCGGAAGCCCTGCCCTCGGGCGCCGCGCCGGGCGCGTCCTTCTGGTCGACCTTCGGGGCGGTCTACGTGACCAATGCCGTAGGCCCCGTCCTGGACGACATCCGCTGCAACGCCGCCTACGGCTGCATCCTCGTGGACGATCCGAACCTGCCGGACACCTATGCGGGCGTTTCCAAAGGCTCGGTCACGCGGATCGCGACGACGAGCGGGCGCATGTTCGGAATCGTCAAGGGTCGAAACGTCAGCGTCATGACGTTCGACAACGAGCAGCTCTGGGGCGGCTGGCGGCAATCCGACAGCTTCGCCGGCGACGGCGCGACGGCGACCTTCCCGCTCGGCAACTTCGTCTTCCTGAAGCGCGAGCTCTCCTCGGTCACGGTCGACGGCGCCGCCAAGACGCTCGGGACCGATTACACGACCAACGGCTTCTCGATCACGTTCGCGACCGCGCCCGCGAGCGGCGCGGCCATCGCCGCGAGCTACTGGACCTATGGCGGCGACGGCTACGCCGACGACTGCGAAGGTGTGGTCGCCTCGGCCTGTGGCGGCAACACGATCGCCAACACCTCATCTCTGCAATGGGACGAGCCGTACAGTTTCCAGCAGGCCCAGCTCTACACGGGCTCCAACCTCGTCGCCGACAGCGGGGCGGAGGCGTGCGTCCTGTTCGACGGGACGACGCAGACGGGCAAGTTCTGGGGCCTCGACCTGCACTGGTGCCCGACGCAGATCCTGGCGCGCAACAGCGCGGCCGGAGCGGCGATTTTGACGGCGGGCTCGACCCTCATGCCTTCGTCCTATCCGGCGAGCGGCGCGGCCGGCGTTCTATCGTCGATCGGAACGGGGTCGTCGGTCGACACCGACTGGCTCGCGTCGAGCACCGGGGCGACGTACAGCGCAATCAACGGTTTTCAGACGCTTTACGGCCTGTCGTCGGGGAAGCCGGCAGTCGGCTGGGGCTGCGCGCCGGGCGCTGCGCTGTCGAACATCTTCCAATGGTGCGGATCGAGCGGCGCCGTGACGCTGGCTGGCAGTGGCGCAGTCCTCGCCTTCACCTACGGCGGCTACAATTACGTCTCCGCCGACACCGCCAACGGCGTCCTCGTCCTGCAAGCGAACGGGACGAACGGCGTCGTCACGATCGACGCGAGGGCCAACGCCAAGCTGAACGTCAATGGCGTGACGGATTTGAATTGCGGGACAGCCGAATGCGCCGCCGCCGTTCCGGTCCAACTGCCGAGCTATACCGTTTCGGCGCTGCCGGCCTGCGGCTCGACGGTCTTTGCTGGAGCGATCGCCTATGTCACCGACGCCAACGCGCCGAGCTGGAACAACGCGCTCGCCGGCGGCGGAGCGACCCAGACGCTCGCCCTGTGCAACGGCGCGAATCACTGGACCGCGCACTGATGTCGCGCGGGGCGGACCTGCGGCCTCCGGTCAGCGGGCCGCCCTCGCCCGCGTCGCGCGCCAGTGGCGGAGCAGATTCGACCCGCCCTGGCCCGGGTTCATCCTTCTCCCGCCGCAGGCCCTCAGCGCCGGATTCGATCGACAAACCCGTTCAACGATCCCGAAGGCGAACGGATCTCCACCTCTCTCAGGCGCTCGGCGACCTTTTCGCCGGCCCAGTTCGAGTTCAGGTCGCGATCGATCAGGCCCGCGAGGGCCGAGCGCAAATCGCCGCGAGCTTGGTCGACGTCGCTCTGGCCGGCCGTGTGCGCCGCGCCTCTGGCGTGGCTGTTTCGCATCCCCAGCCCGAGCGCGCCGAGCTTCGCCAGCGCCTCGACGACCACCGGCTGGGCCGCGATCGTCTCATGGCGGAGGAGGAGATAGGCGGCGGCCTCGGCCCGGGACTCGAGCACCTCCGCGAGCCGGCTCGCCTCGTCCCGGTCGGCGGCGTCCGGCGCCAAAATCTCGAGCGCCTCAAACAGCGACTGAGCGATCCCGTCCATCACAACCGTTCCCTTTGGCTCGAGCAGACAAGAGGTAGGCCTTCTCGGCCTCGGCCACCATATGGTCGACGGTGAACCGGGTCTCGAACGACCGGCGCGCACCTCGGGAGAGCGCCTTCAGCCGGCGCCGATCCTTCGACAGACCGAGCACCGCGGCTGCGATCTGCTGGGCGGCGTTTTCGTCGTCGTCGATCAGGACGCCGTTGACGTCGGGAACGACCACTTCTTTCAGACCGCCCGCCGCTAGCGCGACGACCGGCTTGCCGGCCGACATCGCTTCGATCGCGACGAGCCCGAAGGACTCGTATCGGCTCGGCATCAGCACGACGTCGCAATCGTTGTAGAGGCCGTCGAGCGCGGCCCGCTCGACCACGCCGTGGAAGCGAAGGAAACGTTCGCTCCAGTCTTTTCCGAGGAAGGCCTGCGCCAGGACGGCGCGGCTGTTCTCGTCCAGTTCGCCGCCGGCGAAGTGGAATTCGATGTCGGCATGCAGGCCGATCTCCACCGCCGCCCGAATGGCGAGGTCGAAGCCTTTCCTCGCCTCGTTTCTGCCGACGAAGAGCACCCGAAGCGTCAGCGCCTCCGCCGTCGACACGGCGGCTTCGCGCTGGATGTCGTCCGTTCCGTGAGGCGCCAGCACGGCCCGGCCGGCGATCTCGACCCCGTAGACCTGCTCCATGTCGGCGATGATCGCGTTCGAATTGGCCAACAGGACCGGAGCGTCCCGAAGCGCCCGCTTCTCCGCGGCGATCATCTTGTCCACATGGAGCGCCTCGAGCAGCGGGCGCACGTTCCACTCGAGCTTGAACGGCTTCGCCAGCGCGTACGAGGTGTGCAGGCTCATGACGACGGCGACCGAGGGATCGTCGAGGCAGGCGACGCCCTCGAGGTCCCAGATCGGAAACGAGACGACGAGCGGACCGAAGCTCTTGATCGTCTCGACTTCGCGCCGCACCCGCACCGCCCAGCGCGCGATGTCGGACGGCAGATCGTAGGCGGCGGCGAATCGCCTCGGATCGATCGCGCTCGCGTCGATCCGATGCGTCCAGACGCCGCCTTCGAAGACGACGCTTTCTTCCGACCCCGTCTTCGCCTCGGTCAGCACATGCACCTGATGCCCTTTGTTCGCTAGGCCGGACGCGATCATGCTGGTCCATCGCGCGATCCCGGCGTCGACGGCCGGCGGATAGCCCTTGGACACCATGACGATCCGCAATCCCGGGAACGGCGGCGCGGGATGGAACGGCGGCGGCCCGCCCGCGAGCGGCGCAAGGTCGCCTCTGGCCGAGGTCTCCTTCTCCCAGGCCAGCCGCGTTCCCTGCGCCACGCCCTGCGCCAGATCGTCGTCGAGAACGTTGCGATGAAGCCCCGAGATGCGTCCGTGGTCGGCCAGCCACCGGTTGGCGTTGGCGATCTCGGCTTCGTAGGCCTTGAGCTTCTCGACCGCTTCGAACGGGTTCTGGCGCCGCCCGTGGCGATTGATGAAATAGGACTTGCTCCTGACGCTCGGCAGCAAGGTCTTCGGGGTCCAGTCCGTGCTCCGTCGGTCGCTCGACGCCCCCTTATGGAAAACGATCGCCGACGGCTGATAAACGACGTCGCGCCCGGCGTCGACGACGCGCAGGCAGACGTCGGTTTCGTCGAGCAGGTAGGCGTAGACGTCGTCGAATCCGCCGATGTCCTCGAGGACGCTTCGGCGATAGGAGCAGTTCGTTCCGAGCAGGCTCGGATAAAACGGCGAGCCGCGCCGGTTCAAGGGCCTCTCGTCGAAGAAATCGCTGACGAAATACGCCTCGCCGTAGCGGTCGCACAGCGTTTTTCGGACCTGCCACTTCACCCCGCTTCGGTCGAGCGTGAAGCCGCCCACGGCGCCGACGCCGTCCATCTGATAGGGTTTTGCAAGCTCGCGAAGCCATGTCGGATGGGGCACGGCGTCGTCGTCGATGAAGGCGACGATCTGGCCGGCCGACAACGCAATGCCGACGTTCCGCGAGATCGAGAGGTTGTGCTCGGCGCAGCGCCCGATCTTGATCGCCTGCGAGAACCGCTCGAGGACCCGATCCGTCTCATCGGTGGACGGACCGTTGACGACGACGATTTCGTATTCGGGATAGTCGAGAGCCAGGAGCCCCGTCAGCGCGTCGGCCAACGTGCTGGCGCGGTTGACGGTGTTGACGACGACCGAGAACGCCGGAGTCCATGTCGCCTTCACCGGCCGGTCCTCTCGGTCTTGCGTCGAGCCCGATCGCTCAGAAGATAAAGCAGATCGAGGTTCGCTCTGCGGAACTCCTCGGTCGCCAGAATATTCGCCAGGAGGTCCCAGGCGGTGCGGGAGGCGCGCTGGAGCTGAGCCACCATCTCGAGGTGGGGCGGATCCGCAGCGAACAGGCGAAACATTCCCCGGATCGTCCGGAGATCGGGGTAGAGGAAGGCTTCGCCCATGGCGCTCGACAGCGCGTTCAACGGCGCTTTCAAGCCGGGCGCCGCCTTCGAGACCAGGGGCTCCGCCAGCGCTTCGCCCTGCCGAAGCGCAATCGTCTTGAGACAGGGGCGTACCGCCTCGACCGCGGCGCCGAGCGCGACGGCCTGCCGGAACTGCACTTCGGCGTCGACCAGCTTGTCCTGTCGAAGGATCGCCTGAGCATAGCTCAAAACAACCTCGGCGTTGAAAGGGTACAGTTCGAGGAACGACCAGTAGGCGAATTCGGCGTAATCCGGCCGGGTCTCGGCCTGACCGCTCGTCAACCATCGACGGGCCTCGTCGTCGAACTCGAGCGCTCGCCGGGCGAACTGCACGCGCGCCTTCCGGCCGGGGAGAGCCAGTCCGATCTCGCGAAAACGGGCCGATCCCCCGGCAGGGTCGACCAGCGACGTCAGCCGCGCCTTTTCGATTTCGACGCGCCAATCGATCGGCGGCGACCCGGCCGACGAGGGGTCGAACTTCGACCCGTCCTGGAGGAGAGAAAGCATGTCGGCGACTCACCGATTGGAGAACGAATCGCCGTCGGCGACCTCGACACCAGTTCTTCGTTCCTGCCCCGAGGGCGCCCTTCTTCTTCCGGACGTCAAAGCGGCGGAACCGGCCTCCGCTTCCTTCCGCCCGGCCCCCGGCTGTCGACCGGCGTCGGCGGCGAGTTGACGAACGGCGGTTTCGAGCATCGCGATTCGGTCCAGCCCGACGGCGTATTCCGCAGCCAAATTCACCACGGCGTCAAAAAAGCGCCGCAACTGCGCGTCGCCGCCGCCGAAGGTTTCGTCGATCTCGGCGTCCGAAAACGAGTTTTCCAGGACGCGGCCGGCGAGCATGTCGAAAAACGATTTGTGATCGCGAAACCTCGTCCATTCGAATCGCAACGCGTAGACCAGGACCGTATTGCTGCGAGGCCATCCCAGGGACGCCAGCAACTTGCGGTCGATCTCGGCTTCGAATTTCGAATTTCTCGCCTTGAATTCCTCACTGTCGAAGAAGGTGCGCCAATAGTTGATTTTGTCTTTGACGGATTCGATATGACCTATCCTGTCGAACACTTCCGGTTCCGGCTCGCGGTCGAGCACCGTGCGATAGCAGTGACGGCAGAAGTCCGCTGCGCCGAGGGAAAGAACCTCGGCCTTCATGCGCAAGGTGAAAGACAATACCGATCGATGGACGGACGCCGTTTGCGCGACCGGACGGCCGGCGGTTCGCGCGACGCCGAATTCGGCGCCCCGCCACAGGGCCGTCGTCTCCTCGAGAAAGCCCAAAGCTTGCAGGGCGGGCGATTCCGCGCCGGGGAGCGCATCCGGCCGGGTCAGCGACAGCTCGCATTTGAACGACGGATGCCCGCGCTCGGAGAACCAGTATTGTCCCTCGCGCACGCAGTCGATTTCGACAACATAGCGCCTTCCGGCCTGCAAAGGATGCGCCGGCACGGCGAGCTTTATCGGTTGCCAAGCGTTCGGGGTAAATACGCATGAGCGCTCGAATGCGCGCTTCTCCAGGACCGGGCCTCCGCTGTCCGCATCGAAGATCTTTATTCCCAGATTCAATTCGCCGATATTGAACGCGACCTCGGCGTCCGACCGAATGAATAGTCTAAACTCGAAGGTTATTTCTTGATCGAAAGGCGAGATTTGCTTGGCCAGCACCGCGGGACAGTCGATGACAAAGTCGAACATGAGCGGCAAACCCGGTCAGAAGAGCGGAGGAAAATAGCGTTTCCGTTCCGGAAAAGCGCCCTTCTTCGTGAATGCTTATCCTGACAACTTACGTTTCGACAAGCAGCATTCGCCAGACCGTCCTCGCGCCGCCGCGTCGCCTGCCCGAGAGGCGCGCTCACGCTGCGCGGGTCCGGCCGGCTGCTGCGCGAGACCTGCAAGAGCCCGTCGCAGCCGGGCTGTCGAAGCCCGGGGCGGCTGGCGACGACGGCGCGAACGACGATCCCGCGCGACCTCTCCGTCTGCGGGCTCTTGAAATCGGACGACGGGCGGGACGAGCAGCATCCGGGAACGGGGACATCGGACAACCCTCCGAAGGCCGACACGAAGCCCGTCGAACCGGCGGCGTCCGCCGGCGGCGCGGCTGACCTGCTACCCCGGACGCTGGCGGCCGAAGCGGTCTCGCTGCTCGCGCGCGACCTCGCGCCAACCGTTCTGGACGCGCTCGGAACGCTGGCCGCCCGCATGTCGGAGCCGACGTTGCTGTTCGACGCGATCTTCGTGCCGAGCGCCAACCCGCTCGTCGACGTGGGTCCAGTCCCGGGCCGCCCGGACATGGCCGACCGATGGGCGCACGACCAGACCTCGGTGACATTCAGCGCGCTGGTCGATGGCGAATGGCGGACCCTGACCGGCGGAGCGCCGAGCGGAAACGCCTATCTCGATGAGAACGGCGAGCCCGTCGCGGTATCGGCGCCGGGACCGGATGGCCGCGAGACGCTGGTCACGTCGGTCGAAGTCCTCGACCGCGCGCTTGCGGACCGGAAATCCGGGACCAGCGAGCCGGACGCCGCTCGGTCGGGGGACGGTGACGAGCCGAAGCTCTGCCCGAACCCGGCGCCCGAGCCGAAAACGGCCAAGTCGCAGAACTCGATCGTCTATCAGGAGCACGTCAGCAAGCTGCCCTATGGATTGGCGATCAATGTCGGCGGCGTCATGTTCGACGGCTGCGATCCGGCGACCGGCGACCTCTTGGAGGCCAAGGCGGACATTGACCTTCTGTTCGATGACAATGATCGACTGAATGTATTCCTCCGCCCGGAAAACGACCCGCTGCCTGAGATGCGAAGGCAGGTGGCGCGGCGGCCGCCGCTCCCGTTCGACAACGCGCGACATCACCACGCCAAGCTGGTGAGGGAATGGCTCGATCAGCCCGGCAGAAAGATCGTCCTGCGCTGCATTCCGCCCTGCTGTCGGCACCTCAACCCGATCGAACGGCTATGGCAGGCGATGCACAAGCCCGTCACCCACGACAAAACCCACGCCAAATTCCG
>CAIZGR010000487.1 GCA_903932535.1 uncultured Hyphomicrobiales bacterium
ACGTCGCCTTCGCCGAGGACGCCTCCCGCATCCGAAAGAACCCGGACATCGCCGCCCGCCTGCGTTCCTTCGCCTACAACACCATCCGCGCGAGCGGCGCCGACAACATCCGAAACACCCGCTGGCGCGCCGCTCTCGATCTCGGAATCATCCTCAAAATGCCCGGAATCGCTGTGAAGTGAACAGCCCTGGGTGGACGCGCGAGATCGACACCCCGATCCAGACAATTGCGGCGTCGACCCGTCTCGGGCTCGTCGCCGTGGGCGGAGTAGGCGGCGTTGAGCTTTACGGACTCAGGGACGGTGCCCCCACCGAGGTGCTGGAAGACAGAAACATGACGCAGAGCCTGGCGTTCCACCCGGAGCAGCCCTTGCTGCTAATCGCCAATGCTTCTGGATGGATCGCGGGCTACGACGTTCAACGACGGCAAAACCGCTTCACTCCGTTCGAAGCCGCCGCGACCCCTTGGGCGGTCGCCTTCAGCCGCAACGGCGCGACCTTCGTCGTCGCGTGCATCGCCGCCGACGCGCAGATGCGCCACGTCGCCCGCCGGTACGACGTCGAACTGGGAATGCCCGTTGCGCAGCCGATGCTGCACACGAAAGACGTCACGAGCGTCACGTCGACGGCGGGCGGCCTATTTGTTACCGGCGATGCCAATGGGATCGTCAGCGCCTGGCCGGCTGGGCTGGAGCGGCGGACGGCCGCCGAGGCGCTCGCGGCCATCGCGGCCAACACAGGCGAGACGATCGACGAAGAGTCGGGCGCCATCCACGTAGCCGCGCCGGCGGACTCGTCCCCGGCTGCGCATCTTCACTAAGCCGCAGGCGCCCGGCTTGCGGAACCGACCTCTCCAAGGCGCGGTCGAGCGCCTGCTGCGTCAAATCGAGGAACCGTGAGAATCGAGGTCGCCAGGTTCTCAAATCAACTGCCTTTGCAGGAGCGACCGAGGCTTGGTGACCGGCTGGGGGCAGGTCACTCGCCTTGACAGAGCGACTTAGATCCCGTCACAGTTTTGAGAAACAAGCGAGGTTGCAGGAAGGCCGCCCATGCCGCCAGAGCCGTCCGCGTCGATCTTCGTGAGCCACACGAACGGCGACGCTCTCGCACAACGTGTTCTGGACGCGCTTCAAGCCGCCGGCGCGCCGCAGGGCCTGCAGTTCGTCTGCGACCGCGACAGCATCGCAGTCGGCGAGCACTGGCGCCAGCGCATCTATGAATGGCTGGAATATTGCCCGGCCGCGGTGCTGCTGATATCCCCGGACTCTTTTCTGCCCGAAAAGCCTTGGGTCGCAAGGGAGGCGTTTTTTCTGGCCGTCCGCATGCTGGTCCGCGGCAATGTGCTCATCATCCCCGTCACCGTCGGCGACGTCGCGCAGCGTCTAAAGACTGAGCCTGGCTTTGAGCCGGCGCAGACGCGCGAGATCGAGTGGATCGGGTGTCCCGATCCGCACGACCAAGAGGCTCTGGCACAGGTCATCGAGCGGATCAACGCGGCGCTACTGTCACTCAATCCGAAGAAGCAGCAGGCGCTGAGTGGGCTGGCGAAGGATATTGCCCGGATTCTGGCTGCTCACCCCGACGCGCATGCGCCGCTGGCGGCGGCGCTGCAATTACCGGTCCAGAGTGCGAATACGGAAACGCTGGCGGTGCGCCTCCTTGAGACGGATGAGAAACACATGGCTGATGCTGTGAAGGCTTTAGCCCCCTTTGCCGCAGTGGCTCATGGTAGGGCTGGGGTCGGAACGCTGTCGAATATATGCAAGCTGCTTTCCGCCCGCGAGGTGCCGGATGCGGCCGCAAGGCTGCTCGCGGTGGAGATGGCGAAGTTGCCTAGCGAGGCGCGCGCGACACTGATCAACAGCACGGACGACGACGTCAGCGATCTCTACGTCGTGCGGGCGGCCGGGCGCTCTGACCATGACTGGACGATGCTCGACGTCAACTTCGTCCTCGAGCTGGGAGCTGTGGATAGCGCGCGCGCAGCCTTTGCGAAAGCCGTTCGGAGTAGGCTCGCACCGCATGCTCCAGTGGGGGACAAGGCGACGGCGACGGCCGCGGCGATCGCGAAAACCCTGCGGAAAATGGGGCGACCTGTTCTGTTTCGCGTCGACATCTCCGATGTCGGCGAAGGCGCGCAGCTCATTGAGGCGGCGCGCAACGCGGTACCACATTGCGGTCTGCTTCTGCGTAGCGAGAGCGCCCTGCCGAGCGTCGAACCTTGGCCCGCCGACGTCATTTGCAAGTTGGAGCCGGAGCTTGACGACATTCAGTGGGGGAGGTTGGTCGGCCTCAAAGGGGCACTGGAGCGGATCTGCTTGCTGCCCGGGCAAAGCTAGAGGACGGCCATGACTGCGAAGGCCCCTTTTGTCTACTCGCCGCTGTTCGTCGACGACCGCCGGCCGGCGATCGTCCTCGCCGAGGGCACCACTGGCATTTCAGCTGCCGACCGGGCCCCGGCGGAGTGGTATGTGTTCGACGACGCGATCAGGCTGCGCATCAACCTCGCGCTCGCCACGGGGCGTCCGCTTCTCATCCGCGGCCCCTCCGGGTGCGGCAAGTCCTCGCTGGCACGCGCCGTCGCTGCGCGCGCCGGGTGGAACTACGCAGAGCGGACGATCGATTCGCGGACCCAGGCGCAGGACCTGCTCTATCAAATCGACCAGCTGAAACGGCTGCGGGATGCTCAGGCCGATAAGCTGACCGAGGATGAGCGCTTCTACGTACTTCCGGCACCGCTCTTCTGGGCGTTTGACGCCGCCATGTGCCGGGATCTGTTGTTGGCGACCGGCCGGCAAGCGCTCGTCCCGGAGACGATCAAGATCGAGACGCCTTGGGTCCTGCTGATCGACGAGATCGACAAGGCGGATCCCGATGTACCGAATAACCTGCTGGTGCCACTCGGTTCCCTGGAATTTGCGATCCCGGAGCTTGGCGTCGTTGTGAAGGCCAAGCCGGACCGGCTGCCGCTAATCCTCATCACGACCAACGAGGAACGCGAGCTGCCGCCGGCCTTCCTTCGCCGCTGCATCGAGCTGGTCATCGGCGAGCCCGACGCAGCGTTACTCGAGCGGGTGGCGATCGAGCACAAGCTCAACCAGAAGCTTGACATCGACCTTGCGGACCTCGCGGATTACTACATGCGGGCGTCGCGACCCAGCGAGCAGCCGCGCAACGTCGCGGAGTTCCTCGACTTCGTTCGCGCCTGGCGCGAGCTCGAACTCAGGGGCGACGAGGCGACGCGCGACGCCGTGCTGGAGGCGATCTCGGGCCGAGCCTCGAAGTAGGTCATCATGGCTTCGATCGACGCGCCCGCTCCCATCGGCGATGTCGTCCGTGCCCTCGCCCGGTCGGGCGCCGCCGCTGACCGAGCGGTCGCGGCCTCCATCCTGCAGGCGCTCGGTTGGCGGACGCCCGCGCCGTTGGATCAGACGCATTGGCAGCCGCCTGGCGAGATACCCGGGTCACCGCGGGCGGAGGGCGAGACCCGTCCAGCCCGTCGGGCCGAACGAGTGATCGTGCCGTCCGAACTGCGTCCCCTGGGTCAACTTGCGCGCCGCGACAGGGTTGAGCGCCCGATGGTCGGGCCGCTTCCGCTGCCCGCACCCGAGCAGCATTGTCCGGTCTTTGACATGCGTATCGACCCTCTGCTGGAACCCCGGCTTGCTCGGTCGCTGCTCGGTCGGCTGTCGGCGGTGCGCGCGTCGCGCGGTGAGCTGGACGTAGCCGCCGTCGTTGCGACGATTGCGCGTGGCGGTGTCCCAACTAAGTTGCCGCGGCGGTCGGTTTCCACGCTGGCTCCGGGCCTCCAGTTGCTGGTCGACGTCGCGCCCGCCATGCAGCCGTTTTACGAGGACACAACGCCGCTGCTACGCGAACTGCGCCGCACCGTCGGATCGGACCGGATCGAGGTGCTGACTTTCGAGACCTGTCCAGAATTCGGCGTCCTCGACGACTGGACTCAACGGCGAAATCCCTATGTTCCGACCCGCGCCGGCAAGCCGGTGCTGGCGGTTACCGACCTCGGCCTGGTCCGGGCCAATCCGATGCAGCGAGCCGAGCGCGTGCTGGCGTGGCTAAAGTTTCGGCGCCGGCTCGCAGCGTCCCAGACGCCGCTGAGCATTCTCGCGCCATATCGCGAAGAGCGCTTTGCCGAGCGCGGGCTAACCCGTCTCCTCCGCCTCATCCTGTGGGATCGCGGCGTCGGCGTCCGCCGCGTCCCCCCGGCGCCGATTGTGCGAGGGCCCGATGAGTGATTCAGCGGCACTGGTCGCGGCGCTCGCTGCGGGACCGTGCGAGCTCGCGATGCTGGCTTCGCTTGCCGGACGTGTGGAACGTCAGCTGTTGCGCGCGCTGCGGCTCGAGCTTGCACCTCACCTCTGCGCCGCCGACGAGGCCGATCTGTGGTTCAGCCCAATCATCGAGCGAGCCGGCGAAACCGGCATCATTTTCGCGCCGGAAATGCTCCCGCTCCTGCAGCGCCTGCTCGTCGAGGATCCCTCACGGCGCCTCGACGGGGCATGGGATCTGATCTTCCGTCTGCGCACCGGGATCCCGTTTGCCGAGCGCGCTCGCCTTGGCCATTCAACCTGGCTGCTGGTGCAGGAGGAGTTGACCTACTGGGGTGTGCGCGGCGGTGCCCGGGAGGCCGAAGACGTAAAGCGGATCGCGACGCTCTTCGCCTGGGTCGAGAACAGTTTCGCCGTCGAACGCGTTACGCGAGACGCGACCGCCTGGATGAAGTCCGCGCGGCTGCGACTTCCCGCTGAGGTCTGGCGGTTGCCGGGGGCGGAGGGGCTCATGGCGGCGGCGCAAGGCTCTGAGGCTCCGCGTTCGCTGTTCGTCCGCCGCGTTGCGGACGGTGTCGAGCTGAGCGAACAGAAACTCGACGGCGCGCATCTGATGGCGACCTCGGCGCCAAGCGGCCCGCTGCGGGTCGAAATTGTCCCGCGCGGGGAGGGGGCCGCTGAGCAGCGCGCCATCCTCGTCGGCCGCGGCCTCGCCTTCGTTGCCACCACTGCGCGGAGTGTCGATCTCGTCCTCGCAGACGGGCAGACCTTCGCGCTGGATGTCCGCCAGAGCGAAGCCGACGTCGGAGACGCGGCCAGGGGCGCGAGGATCGTCCTGATCTCCGGAGGCGACTCGCAGGTGACGGGCGTGCTGCTGGCACCACGCTATGTCCTGACCTCCGCGCACGGCATCGGGGCGTGGCGCGGGGACGACGATATCTCAGTCGAAATCCTGGGTGCTCTTGATAAGGGTGGCGGATCCTCTCCGCGTGTGGTCTTGGCGGAGCGCGTCGCCGTTA
>CAIZGR010000488.1 GCA_903932535.1 uncultured Hyphomicrobiales bacterium
GAGCCGGGGAACGTCGCGGCGCAGGCGCGCGCGCACGGCTTCGAGCGCCGCGCTCGACCGCAGGGGCTCGTGGAACTCGATCGCCTGAACCGCGGCGAGCGCCTCGATCGCCACGACATGGGCGGCGTTCAGCGCCATCGCCGCGAGCCGCCGCGCGCCGTGCGCGGCCATCGAGACGTGGTCTTCCTGGTTGGCGGAGGTCGGGATCGAGTCGACGCTCGCCGGATAGGCGCGCTGCTTGTTCTCGGAGACGAGCGCGGCGGCCGTGACCTGCGGGATCATGAACCCCGAGTTCAGCCCCGGACGTGGCGTCAGGAAGGCCGGCAAGCCCGAGAGCGCCGGATCGACCAGCATGGCCACCCGCCGCTCGGCGAGCGAGCCGATCTCGCACACCGCCATCGCGATCATGTCGGCTGCGAAAGCGACCGGCTCGGCATGGAAGTTGCCGCCCGACAGCGCCGCGTCGTCCTCCGGGAAGATCAGCGGATTGTCGGAGACGGCGTTGGCTTCGTCGGCCAGCGTCGCCGCCGCCTGGCGCAGAAGGTCGAGGCAGGCGCCCATCACCTGCGGCTGGCAGCGCAGGCAGTACGGGTCCTGCACCCGCGGATCGCCGCTGCGGTGGGAATCGCGGATCGCGCTGCCGGCCATGAGGGCGGCGAGGGTCGCGGCGACCTCGCGCGGCCCGCGATGACGGCGCAGCGCGACGATGCGCGGATCGAACGGCGCGTCGGAGCCGCGCGCGGCGTCGGTCGAGAGCGCGCCGGTGACGAGCGCCGCGCGAAACACCCGCTCGACCTCGAAGAGCCCGGCGAGCGCGTGCGCGGTCGAAAATTGCGTGCCGTTGAGGAGCGCGAGCCCTTCCTTCGGGCCGAGTTCGCAGGGGGCGAGCCCCGCCCTCTCGAGCGCCGCCGCCGCCGGCATGACCGTTCCCTCGAACCGCGCTTCGCCGACCCCGATCATCGCCGCCGCCATGTGCGCAAGCGGCGCCAGATCGCCCGACGCGCCGACGGAGCCCTGCCCCGGCACGACCGGCGTGACGCCGCGGGCGAGCAGCGCTCCGAGCAGCGCGAGGGTCTCGGGCTGCACCCCCGAGGCGCCCTGAGCGAGCGAGCCGAGCTTGAGCGCCATCATCAACCGCGTCGCGGCGACCGAGGCGGGATCGCCCACCCCCGCGGCGTGCGAAAGCACGATGTTGCGCTGGAGCCGCGCGAGGTCGGCGTCGGCGATGCGCACGCTGGCGAGCTTGCCGAAGCCGGTGTTCACGCCATAGACCGGCTCGCCGCGGGCGACGATCCGCCCGACCGCGGCGGCGGAAGCGGCGACCCGCCCGGCGCATTCCGGGTCGAGCGCGACCCCCTGCCCCGCATAGACCGCGCGCCAGTCGGCGAGCGCGGCGGAGCCGGCGATCAGACGAACCGTCATTGTCCCCTCCAGACGCGGGCGTGCAACGGATTGAAGCCGAGCCGGTAGACGAGCTCCGCCGGGCGCTCGATGTCCCAGATCGCGAGGTCCGCCCGCTTACCGGCTTCGAGCGAGCCGGCCTCCGCCTCACACCCGAGCGCGCGCGCGGCGTTGAGCGTGACGCCCATCAGGCACTCTTCGACCGTCAGGCGGAAGAGCGTCGCCGCCATGTTGAGCGCAAGCAGCAGCGAGGTCATCGGCGAGGTGCCCGGATTGCAGTCGGTCGAGACGGCCATCCGCACGCCCCAACGGCGAAAGAGGTCGACCGGCGGCGCCTTCGTCTCGCGCAGCATGTAGAAGGCGCCGGGGAGAAGCGTCGCCACCACGCCGGCCTGCGCCATCGCCGCGGCGTCGTCTTCGCCGGCGTATTCGAGATGGTCGGCGGACAGGGCGGAGAATTCGGCGGCGAGCCTGGCGCCGCCGCAGTTCGACAATTGCTCGGCGTGCAGCTTGACCGGCAGCCCGAGGCTTTTGGCGCGGGCGAAGAGGCGGCGCATCTCCTCGGGCGAGAAGGCGATCGTCTCGCAGAAACCGTCCACGGCGTCGACGAGCCCTTCGGCCGCGAGCGCCGGCAGCATCGCGTCCGCCACCTCCGCGACATAGCGCTCGCGGTCGCCGGCAAACTCGGGCGGCAAAGCATGCGCGCCGAGAAAGCTCGTGCGCACCGTGACCGGACGTTCGGCCGCGAGGCGGCGGGCGGCGCGGAGCATCTTGCGCTCGGTCGCGAGATCGAGGCCGTAGCCGGACTTGATCTCGACGGTGGTGACGCCCTCGGCGACGAGCGCGTCGAGGCGCGGCGCCGACTGGCGGACAAGCGCGTCCTCGCTCGCCTCCCGCGTGGCGCGGACGGTCGAGACGATGCCGCCGCCCGCCTGCGCGATGGCCTCGTAGCTCGCGCCGGCAAGCCGCGCCTCGAACTCCGCCGCGCGGCTGCCGGCGTAGACGAGATGGGTGTGGGCGTCGATCAGCCCCGGCGTGATCCAGCGCCCTTCGCAATCGACGATCCGCGCGCTCTTCGGCGCGGCCGGCGCCTCCCGTTCCGCGCCGGCAAAGACGATGCGCCCGCCTCGGGCGACCAGCGCGCCGGGCTCGACAACGCCGAGGCCGGGAGCGCCCCTGGCGAAAGTCGCGAGCCGCGCGTTCCGCCAGACCGTCGTCTCCTCGCCTGCCGCCGTCATGGGTCGCGCGCCTCGCCGATTGGCTTTCGCAAGGTTTAGACCATAATCAGGTCGAGCGCGAAGGGGGAACGATGCCCACGCTGCATTTCCAAAGGGCGCTGACGCCCGAGGGCTGGGCGTCGAACGTCCGCGTTCGGATCGACGGCGCAACCATCGGCGCGGTCGAGCGCGACGCTGCTCCCCAAGCCGGCGACGAGCGCTGCGACGCCGGCGTTCCCGCCATCGGCAACCTGCATGCGCACGCCTTCCAGCGCGTCCTGGCGGGATGCGCCGAAAAGCGCGGCGAGTCGGCGGACAGCTTCTGGACTTGGCGCGAGGCCATGTACCGCCTCGCGCTCGCCGCGACCCCCGGCGACGTCGAGGCCATTGCCGCCCAGGCCTATGTCGAGATGCTGGAGGCGGGCTACGGGGCGGTCGCCGAGTTTCACTACCTCCACCACGACGCCTCCGGCGCGCCCTACGCCAACCGCGCCGAAATGGCGGAGCAGATCGCAGCGGCGGCGGCCGAGACCGGCATCGGGCTCACGCTTCTCCCGGTGTTCTATGCGCACGCCGGCTTCGGCGGCGCGCCGCCGCTCCCCGAGCAGCGCCGCTTCGTCAACACCCTCGACGCCTACGCCGCGCTCGTCGCCGACTGCCGCGCGCTTGCGGGCGCCGCCCGCGTCGGCGTCGCGCCGCACTCGCTGCGCGCCGCGACGCCGGACGAGCTTGCCGGCGTCGTCGCGCTCGCCGGCGACGCCCCGATCCACATCCACGTCGCCGAGCAGACCGGCGAGGTGGAGGCCTGCCTCGCATGGTCCGGCGCGCGGCCCGTGCGGTGGCTGTTCGACCATGCCGAGGTCGACGAACGCTGGTGCCTCGTCCACGCGACCCATGTCGACGCGGACGAAGTGCTGGCGCTGGCGCGCTCGGGCGCGGTCGCGGGCCTCTGCCCGATCACCGAGGCCAACCTCGGCGACGGCGTCTTCCCCGCCCGCGCCTTTCTCGACGCGGACGGACGGTTCGGCGTCGGCACGGACTCCAACGTCGAGATCACGCTCGCGGGCGAATTGCGGATGCTCGAATATTCCCAGCGCCTCGCCTTGCGCGCCCGCAACGTCTGCGCCCGGCGCGGCGGCTCGACGGGCGCGGCGCTCTTTCAGGCCGCCGCGGCCGGCGGCGCGCAGGCGCTCGGCCGGCCGGGC
>CAIZGR010000489.1 GCA_903932535.1 uncultured Hyphomicrobiales bacterium
GCGTTTCCGCCCAATGACGATAGCGCCGCCAGAGCCTGCGAGCACGCCGAGTCCGGCGAGTGTCCGGCGATCGCCTCGCGGCTCACCGAGAAGGACCGCCTGCTCGACGCCATGGAGCGCGCCGGCTGGGTCCAGGCCAAGGCCGCCCGCATCCTCGGCATCACGCCGCGGCAGATCGGCTACGCGCTGAGGAAATACCGGATCGAGATGAAACACTTCTGATCGAGGCGGCGAAGCCGCCCGCTTGCCTCGCAACGCCGTCCTCGCGAGCCGAGCGCGGCGATCCGGAGGATCGCAGAACGCCCCGCGTTCCCCGGGATCGCCGCGCAGCTCTGCCGGTTCTGCGCGATGAGGAGACAGAAGGCGGTCGCCTTCGGCGTTCGATGCGTTCCGCGACCGCTTCACAATTGGAGGCTGCGCGGAAGCCAGTCGGCGAAGGCCCGCGTCAAAGCGTCGATCCGGCGCTGTCGCGCTGGCTGCCACAGGGTCTGATCGGACGGCGAGGCGGCGTAGGCGGCAGTCGCGTCGAGCGTGACCGTCGTGGGCGCGGCGCCTCCGCCGCTCAGGGTCGCCACGCCGCTGATCGAGTCGATCGCGCTTCCGGCGCCGATCATGCCGAGCACGACCGAGGAGATCTGGACGTCGAGCGTCGCGCCGTCGGGGTCGCCCGGAGCCATATTGGGTTCGAGGGCCCTGGCGAGCGCGCCGGGCAGGGCGGACTGGACCCATGCAGCGGTCGGGTCGCTGCTCAGCGCCGGAAGCGCCGACGTGTCGACGGTAATCGTGGCGATCTTCACCGCAGGCGTCGCAGGCGCGGCAGGTTGAGCAGGGGCCGCGGGCTTGGCTGCCGCAGGGCGAGACTGAACTGCGGCCTGCTGTGGCGCATTGCAGGCCGTGAGCGCGGCGGCGGCGAGGGCGGCGAGCGCGCCGCGCCGCGTCAGGTTGGTTGCGCGCACATCGATGCTCCGAGACGTTCCGAACCGGCCTTCGCTGCGGCGGACGATGGGGCATCGGCGGACTCCAAGCAAGCCGAACCTGCTCGTCAGAGACGTGCGAGCGATGATGCTTCTGCGAGCGCCGGGGCGCGACGACTTGCCGGCGTCGCATTCGGTGCAAAAATCAACGCGCGGGGACGTCGGACGCCAGGACTCGCGCGCCGCGCAGGGCGACGAGGCGGGCGCGTTCCTCCAGGCTCTCGATGCGTCCGCTGCGCATACCCATGAGGACGGCGGTCGCCCGCGCGACATCGCGCGCCTGCCGGACTTTGGGGCACAGGACAAAGGCGGTCAGGTAGTGCGTCCAGGCCGCGACGTTGCGGTTTGCCTGACGGCAATGCTCGGCTCGGGCGTCCTCGACGTGCGAGAGCGCGGCCAATGCGGTCACCGGGTTGCGGCGCAAGGCGTAGCCCAAATGCCTCCGCACCACTTTGGCGATATGGCGGTTGCGGTCTTTGATGTCGTGGCTCAGCGACCCTGGGCGCACGGTGTACTGCGTCTCGATGCGGTTGGAATAGGCGACGCCGCCGCAGCGCGCCAGACGGATCCACATGTCCCAGTCCTGGGCACGGCTCAATTCGCGCACGAAACCTCCCAATGCGATCAGAGCGTCCCGCCGCGCCATGCTGCCCGAGGTGCATACCGGGTTCTCGCCGTACAACAGGTCGAACGCCTGAACGCCGAGTTCGACGATGCCCTTCCGGCCGTTCACGAATTTCTGGAAGCGCGGATAATAAGCAGAGGCGCGGGGTTCGATGGCGCCGCCCGGCAGCAGGCTCTGGTGGTCGGCGAAGCTCAGCAAGGCCCTCGGATGGGCTTCGTGCCATTCGAGCCGGCGGGCGATCGGTTCTGCGAACACCACGTCGTCCGCGTCGAGGAAGCAGACGACGTCGGCGCGGGCCTCTGCGAGCCCCGCGTTGCGCGCCGCCGCAGCGCCGTGGTCGCCGTCGCGACGGACCACGAGCAGGCGGGAATCGTCCGCTGCGAGCCGCTGCAACAGTTCCCAGGTTCCGTCCGTCGATCCGTCGTCGACGAGCACGATTTCGAGCGGCTCGACCGGGATGGCCTGGGCGCTGGCGATGGCGCCGCGAACAAAGTCCGAGCCGTTTCGGACGGGAATGATGACGCTCAGTCGTGGAGTCATAGTGTCCCTTCCTGCCGAAGAGCGGAAACGCCGTTCCGCGAGCAACGATCCGAGGCGCTGTGCCCCATTGAGATTTTGTGGGCGCTTCGGACTAGAAAATCGTCGGCCTGCGAAGCTGCGCCTCGGAGGGTCGCGCGGAAATCCGCCGCTGCGGCGCGCGCCGTCCGCCATTGCGGCCATCGGGCGAGCGCGCGCAGATGGGCGGTCGCCGCGCCGAAATTGTCGCCGAGGGCTCGGGCATATTCCGCTTCGGCCGTATCGATCCGCGCCGCCGCTTGCCGAACGGCCCGGCGGACCCGCCACTCGGTTCGCGTTCGGTAAGGATCGATGATCTCCCGCATCGTCTTGATTTGGGCGCCCGGGTCCTCGGCGACGCTCGCGGGACGCGCGCGATGGGTCGTTGTCGTCGCCGGCGTGTAGGCGACCAGGTATTCCGCCGCCAGATCGAGCCCCAGCCTCCAGTTCTGCGCGGACAGCCCGGCCGCCGGGAAGCCGTTCGCCGCTTCCAGAGCCTTGCGCGAGGCGACGACCGTGGAAATGTCGACGACATTGATCGCAAGGAGCTCGATTTCGGGATCGAGAAGGAGCTTGAAATCCTGAATCGTCCTGTCGACCTCATTGGGCCGCCAAAAATCGAAGCCGGTTCCCAGCGTCTCACCATGAAAGCCGACGTTCAGAAAATCGGTGAAAGTGAAGGCCACGGCCGGATTGGCTTCGTGGAATCTCACGGCGCGCAACAGCTTTCCAGGCCACCAGAAGTCGCCGCCGTCCAGGAAGGCCACGATCGGAGCGCGGGCTTGCGACAGCGCGAGATTTCTTCTGCGACTCGCCCCCCTCGATTCCGTTCGAACCGGAACGATACGCGGGTCCTGCGCGATTTTCGCCGCGAGCCACTCGGTTGTCCGATCGCTTGACGCGTCATCGACGACGAGGATCTCGATGTTCTCGAATCCCTGCATCCTCACGCTCGCGATCGCAGTCCGCAGGACGTCGAGGCCGCTGAGCGTCGCGATGATGACGGAGCATTTTGGAGGCGAGCGCACGTTGTTCCTCGAAGCAATATTCACAACGATAGCATGCGCTCGAAGGCGATGGCAATAGAAATACAGACCGGACACTCATCCGATGTGACTGTCTGACGCGGTTCTTGAAAATAAGGTCGCGGTCGCCGATCGGTGGACGCTTCTTTTTGTTGATCCGTCTACAAATCTTTGGTTGAGCCTTCTACATCTATTGGTTGACTAATCAACAAAATCGGTCGTGGGAACGCCTCGCTCAGAGACCTTCGGCGTCACGCAACTTTCATCCGCTCTCCCGCCGCGCGCAGCGGGTTTCAGGCAGGGCCGCCGCCAGGACCGATAGCGGGCTCGAAGCGGTTTGCAGGCGGCTGCGATCGCCTTGCCGATGCTGCCGATAACCGCGTCGCCGCGCCCCGTCGGGCCATGGCGCACCGGCGCAAATGGGCGCCGTCATCGATTCGGCGGCGGAATTATTTGGGCTGTCCGGCGCCGGGATTCGCCGGACCGGCGCGTTCTCCGGGAGCCATGTCGCGCATGAAATCGGTGAAGGTCGCGAGCTTTCCGCCGAAAGCGGCTCGGGCCTCGGGGTCGGCGATGGTCTGCGCGCGGCGCGCGCGTTCGAGCCCCATGTCTGGTCCGGGTCGACGGCGAACGGCAGGCGGCCCATGCGGATGAACGGCGGCCCGCAGCGTCGAGGGCGGCCCGCCGGCGAAGCCGCTCGAGAAGGCGAGGGGCTTATGCTTCAGCGCGGCGCTGTCGAACAGACTCCGGCGCCGGATGCGCGCGACCTCGGAGTCGCTCGCCGTCGCCGCGGCGAGAGTCTTTACCACGGCGCCGAGCGCCGGCTCCCCGCCGATGCCGCCGGCCAGGGAACGCAGGCAGATGGCGCTCGCTCGCCAAGTCAAAATGGAGAGGACAAAAGCGCCCTCGTCCGTTCGGCGCACGGACGCCGGGAAACACCAACCCCGCCGCGCCGCCCGTAAGGCTGCCCGGAGGAAAGGGCTCTACGATATGCGCAAACCGTATCGCTCGCGGGCGGAGGAATTAAGAGGGAGCGCGCCAAGCGTGAGACTTTGGCTGCCCGCCACCCTCCAGATGAGACGTCAGCCCTATTCCGCCGCGGCCCGCCCGGGGGCGGCAGAGCGCGTCACAACCCTGACAAGTTGCGCATCACAAAACGACCGCGACGAGCAACGCCTCAAAAACAGAAACGGCCCCGTCGCCTTCAGGCTGAGCGGGGCCTCGGTTCGCCTCGGCGAAACCTTCTGGGATGCTGCAGATGCTGATTCGGAGGCTTCACGCTTGGCCTTCGCGCTGGACGCCGATCATGTATGTTAGCGATGTCGGAAGCAGCCTTCGCTCGGGCATATCGAGCTTCAACTGCTTTGACTTCAGTCAAGCTGAAGTCAGCCTACCTTGCCCGGTGGAGTCACGCTCACCCCACTTCCTGCCGAGCCCGAAATCTTCGGCTCTGGATCGTCGCCGCGAAGGACCTGCGCCCATCATGACGACTTGATGACAATTTTCTCCTAAAGCCTACGCCTGTCAAATGAATTCTCGGCGCCGGGGCAATATTTTCCTGCGGCGAAATGCGGGCTTGAAAGTATCGGAGTCTTGCGGTTCGCGCCCGTCGGACGGCGTTCGGTTTACGCAAAACGGACTCCTTCATCAGCTTGCAGGAATCGAGTCGGAGGGGCGGCGTCTCGCCGTCCAGGCGCGCGCAACGCGCGCTGTCCAACGCGGCCTCGTCCGCGCAAACCCGCCCAGCCGCCAGCCGCCTCGACCGCCGCGATGGCCGTCATGTTGACGATGCCGCGCGGCTGCGCGTGGAAATGCAGGGCGTCGGACTTCAGGTCCTGGGAGGATTCCGGCGACATCGGCGCTCCTTTGAGGGCGGTCTTCGCGGGCGTAGGCGCGCCGTTGATAAGATCTTGCGCCTTCGCCGCCAGGGCGCTCGCGGAAACGGGCGGTTATGCGATGGGCGAAGGATTGGGAAGACGCCTGAGAGGATGAACCCGCGCCATAAAGCGTCCGTTTGAGCGCCCTTTCGCCGACGGGCTGCGGCGCGCCTGCTCCACCACACTCCGAACGGCCCGTGCTACGCTTCCCTTCACGGGACACGAGACGCGCCTTTCGTCTCCTGCCGCAGGCCGGCGGGGGAGGGCGCCATACCATAGGGCGTCCGAATGGACGCCCTATGGTATGGCGGAGGGGGCGGCCGTTGGCCGTCACATCCGATCGGGAACGGAGGGGTCCGACCCCGGGGCGCGCGCCACGGCCTATTGGGGCCGCGTCTGCAGCACCTCGGCGATCGGATCGGACGATTGCCCGGCCGGCGCGAGCGCCTCGACGTTTTGCAGCGAGGCCGGCGCGGCCGCGGCCTCCTGCACCTGAGGCGGCGCCGGCTCGGCGGGTTGGCCCGGCGCGCGCCTGATCCCCGGCTCTCGCAGGAACTTCGCCCATTGCTCCTGCGTGCCGTAGAACGCGTCTTTGTCGACCTTGACCTCGATGCCGGGCACATAGCCGTCCGACTGGTACTGCCAGAACCGCCAAGCGCGGCCGGCGTACCTGACCGACGGATGGTATTTGGTTGACCGCACCCAGATCGGATAGTCGGAGAAGGCGCCGTCGGAGAGGATCGCCGCGTAGAAGTCGACGGTCGTATAGATGACCGGCCGCTTGCCGTAGTGGCGCTCCATCTCATTCAGCATGACCTGCATCTGGTCGATCGCGCCCTGCTGGGTGAGGTGGCGCTTGCAGGTTTTGGAGGTCGGGGTGGCCTCGACGTCGAGCACCGGGGGCAGGGCGTCGGCCTCGACCGGAGCGTTCTGCTCGAAAAACGCCATCTCCTCCATCGGCGGCCGGCACCAATAGACGAAGTGATAGGCGCCGTGCGGCACGCCGGCCGCCTTCGCGCCCTCCCAGTTGGCCTGGAAGCGCTCGTCGGCGTGGTCGCCGCCCTCGGACGCCTTGATCCAAGCGAACTTCACGCCGCTGTCGGCGACCCTGTTCCAGTCGATGTCGCCCTGGAATTTCGAGACGTCGATGCCGTGGACCGGATAATCGTGTGGCCGGGGATAGTTGAGGCGCACGACGTCGATCGGCCCGGCCCCGCCCCCGCAGCCCGTCAGCAGGGCCGCCAGCGCCAGTGCGCCGCCTGTAAAACTTCGTGAAAACAATGTTTTCGCGTCCAGCATCATCGACCCGTGTCCTGCCCGCCCGGGTCCGGCCGAAGCCGTCGACCCCCAATTCCCGCGGACAAACTAGAACGATCCCGGTAACGCACCGTAAACACGAACAGGAAAGCGCGCACTTGACCCCGCCGCGCCCCGACAGCAAGAAGCGCATCTCCCTTAAGCGACAGGAATTGTCAATGCGGATCGCAAGCGCGCTCATGGCGCTGATCGTCGCCGCCGGACCGGTGGCGGCGGCCGAATGCGGAACCGACAAGCTCGGGACGTCGCGCGTCGTCGCCGTCGGCACGCAAGGGGGCCTCGAAGTCGGCCTCGAGACCTATCCGCGGACGATCCCGCTCGCCGACCACGAGGTGATCCTCACCTTCGACGACGGGCCGGACGCCGCGAACACGCCGAAAATCCTCGACGCGCTCGCGGCCGAATGCGTGCGCGCCACGTTCTTCGAGATCGGCCGCAACGCCGCGGCCCTGCCGCGGCTCGCCCGGCGCGAGGTTCTGGACCGGCATACGGTCGCGTTCCACACGTGGTCGCACCCGCAGCCGACCCTGCGCTATCTGCCCGGCGGGGACGCGGCGGCGCGCGCCGACATCCTCAGGGGCATGATCGCGGTCGAGAAGGCGGCCTACGGGCGCGACGTCTCGGGGGCCGAGCCCAAGGATATGAAGCTCGAAGCTCCGTTCTTTCGCTTCCCCGGCTTCGCCGACACGCCCGGACTCGACGCGTGGCTCGCCGCCAACGACGTCGGAATCTTCGGCGTGGACCTCTGGGCGTCGGACTGGATTCCGATGACGCCCGAAGAGGAACTGAAGCTGGTGATGAGCCGGCTCGAGAAGAACCACCACAAGGGCATGCTGCTCATGCACGACAACCATCCCTGGACGGCGGCGATGGTCCCGATGTTGCTGAAGCGGCTGAAGGCCGAGGGCTACGAAGTCGTCCACATGGTGGGCGGAGGGACCGGGAGCGGCCCGGCCGTCGCCGCTCCGCCCGGCTGGACCTCGGCGACCGAGCGCGTCATCGGCGCCCTGAAGCCGCGGCTCGAGAAGGCGGGCAGGACGACCGCCGCCGGGCCGATCCCGGTGAAGCCCGCGCCGACGGACTGAGGCGGAGGGGCGACGTCTCGCCGCCCCAGGCGCTCGCGGCAGGGCGGCGTTCAGTCGTCCGGGCCGAGCTTCTTCAGATCGTCGCCCCTCAGCGTCGCCTTCAGGATGCCTTGCCAGACCTCCTTCCCCTCCGGCGGCGAGAGCTTCATGTCGTCGGGCCTCAGCTTGAAGACGAGATCGTAAGGGGTGGTGATGTTGCGCGTGGTCGACGTCCAGCCGTCGATCGTGAACGCGCCTAAAGCCGGATCGACCGCCGCCGCGGCGGTGTGGACCTCGATGCCGGACGATTTCTTGGTGCCTGCGCGGATCGCCGCGACCGCCGGCTCCAGCCGGTCCGCGTCGCCCTGAAGGGTGAAGCTCACCACGTCGTCGGGCAGGTTCCTGGCGAAGCCGGCGAGGTTGTCCTCGATCGCCTGCTTCATGATCATGGCCCGGAAACCGACGTGCTGGTCGTTGCCGGTGACGGTTCCCGAAATCGCCTGCTTCTGTTTCATCGGCGGTTCTCCGAAGGCGCAGCCTCGGCCAAGTCTCGACGACGCTGACAAGCATCTTCCGGCCGCTGCGCCGTGCGCCGGTTCGAGCCTCCCCGCGAAAATAACCATCCGCCCCTGAACCGAACGGGCCGTCCCGCCGCTCCAGGAGCGCGAGACGCGCTCAGCTCGCCATCGCGCCGGGCCCGGGGATCGCGCCGGGGGGGCATTTGCCGAGGATGATCATACCCAGAACTTCGTCCTTGGTCATGTCCTCGACCCGTCCCGAGCCGACGATCTGACCGTTCTTCATCACAGTCACCCGGTCGGCGAGGTCGAACACGTCGTGGATGTCGTGGCTGATGAGGAAGATGCCGATCCCTTCGGACTTGAGCTGCTTGACGAGCTCGCCGACCTGCGCCGTCTCGGCCGGCCCGAGGGCGGCGGTCGGCTCGTCCATGATCAGAATTCGGGCGTTGAAGTGGATGGCGCGGGCGATGGCGACCGACTGGCGCTGGCCGCCCGAGAGCGCGACCACCGGCTCCTTGAAGCGGCGGAAGTTGGGGTTCAGCCGCCCCATCACCTTGCGCGCCTCCGCCTCCATCGAGGCGTCGTCGAGCGTTCCCCACCGCGTGCGCAATTCGCGGCCGAGATAGAGGTTCGAGGCGGCGTCGACGTTGTCGGCGAGCGCCAGCGCCTGATAGACGGTCTCGATCCCGTATCTCTTGGCGTCGCGCGGGTTGCCGATGTGGGCCTCTTCCCCGTTGACGAAGATCTGCCCGCCGTCGCGCTTGTAGGCGCCGCTGAGGATCTTGATCAGGCAGGACTTGCCGGCGCCGTTGTGGCCCAAGAGGCCCACCACCTCGCCGGGATAGAGGTCGATATAGGCATGGTCGACGGCTTTGACGCCGCCGAACGAGAGCGAGACGTCCTTCATCTCGACGAGAGGGGTGCGGACCTGAGCGTCCATGACCTTAGCCTTTCGCGGTTCTGCGGCGATAGAAGGTGTCGAGGCCGACCGCGCCGACGAGCACGAGGCCGACCACCATCTGCTGGAAGGCGGAATCGAAGCCGAGCAGCACCATGCCCGACTGCAGCGACTGGATGACGAGCGCGCCGATCAGCGCGCCGTAGATGGTGCCGACGCCGCCGGCGAGCGACGTGCCGCCGATGACGGCCGCGGCGATCGTGTAGAGCTCGTCGAGCTGGCCGAGCACGTTGGTCGCCGAATCGAGCCGCGCCGAATCGATGCAGGCCGCGACCGCGGCGAGCATGCCCATCAGGCCGAACACCATGACCGTGATGCGCTTGGTGTTGATGCCGGCGAGCTCGGCCGCCTCCGGATTGCCGCCGATGGCGTAGACGTAGCGGCCGAACCGGGTGCGCCGCGCGAGGAACGTCATCAAAAAGCCGATGACCAGCGCGATCAACACCGGGATTGCCCAGCCGGTCGAAATGAACAGCCCGCCTTCCGGAACGGGGATGTTGTTGGCCTCGGCCCAGGCGGCGGCGACCCTCTCCGGCCAGGGATAGGCGTTGACGATCATGGTCGCGCCGAGAACGACGAGGCAGCCCACCATGGCGATGGTGTACTCGGCCCACATCGGCCGCTGGGGAAAGCGGAACCGGGCGCGCCGCTGCCGGCCCGCATAGAGGCTGAAGACGATGCCGGCGCAGGCGAGCGCCGCGAGCGCCCAGCTCGCCGTCGCCCCGATCGAGCCGTGCGGGCCGCCGCCCATCAGCGCGAAACGCCCGTCGAGCGGCGCGATCGTCTGACCGGTCGTCACCAGCCACGCCGCGCCGCGCCAGAAGAGCTGCCCGCCGAGGGTGACGATGAAGGCGGGGATGCCGAGATAGGCGACGAGCGATCCGTGCAGCGCGCCGATCGCCGCGCCGATGACGAGCGCGAGAAGGACGGCGAGAATCCAGATCGTCGGATTGTCGAAGCCGAGCCAGACCGGAAAGACGCGCACCTGGGCGACGCCGATGATGGTCGAGACGAAGCCGATGATCGAGCCGACCGACAGGTCGATGTGGCGCATCACGATGACGAGCACCATGCCCGTCCCCATGATCGCGATCGAGGAGGTCTGGACGCTGAGGTTCCAGAGGTTGCGGGGGGTCAGGAACAGGCCCTCGCCGGTCTGGATCACCGTGTAGACGTTGAACCCGACCCAGATCAGCAGCAGCGCGAAGATCATGCCGATCATGCGCGTGTCGACCTCGGTGGCTCGAAGCAGACGGCGGATCGCCGGTTCGTCAGGGGCGGCGCTGGTTGCGCCGGGCGCTGCGGAGGTCATGGGCTCTCCCTGTTCTTGCTGTTCTTGTTTTTCGGCGCTCCGCCGCGGCGAACGCGCTGTTCTTCAGAGAAGGCCGCGCCGGCGATCCGACGGCGCTGCCGGTCTTGTCGAGCCTCGAGGCAGGCTCTCGTCAGTTGCAGTACTTGGTCGTTCCGGGCTTCACGCCGTTGCAGACTTCCGCCTTGGTGATCCAGCCCTTGTCGACGATCACGTTGAGGTTATCCTTGGTCACCGCGAGCGGCGTCAAGAGGATGCCGTCGACCGTCATGTGCTTCGGTCCGCCGGAGAAGGGCTTCACGCCTTCGATCTGGCTCTTCTTCTTGCCCTGCGCGAGCGCGACCGCCGCGGCGCCGGCGGTATGGCCGAGATCGCGCGCGTCCTTCCAGATCGAGACGGTCTGGGTGCCGAGCGCGACGCGGTTGATCGCCGCATGGTCGCCGTCCTGGCCGGAGACCGGAACCGAGCCGGCGAGACCCTGCGCGGCGAGCGCCGCCACGACGCCGCCGGCCATGCCGTCGTTCTCCGCCACCACCGCGTCGACCTTGTTGTTGGTCTTGGTGAGGATCTGCTCCATGTTCCGCTGGGCGTTGTCCGGCTTCCACCCGTCGGTGTAGGACTCGCCGACGTTCTTGATCTTGCCGGCGTCCATGGCCGGCTTCAGCACTTCCTTGATGCCCGAGAACAGGAAGTCGGCGTTCGGGTCGCCCTTGTCGCCCTTGATGAAGGCGTAGTTGCCGGCGGGCTTGGCCGCCTCGATCGCCTTGGCCATCATGCGACCGACGCCGACGTTGTCGAAACTGACGTAGAGCACGTTCGGACTCTCGATCAGACGGTCGTAGGCGACGACCGGGATGCCCTCGTCGGTGGCCTTCTTGACCGCCGGCAGGATCGCCTCGTTGTCCATCGCCAGGATCAGGAGGACGTCGGCGCCCTTGGAGATCAGGCTTTCGACATCGGTGAGCTGCTTGGAGGGCGAGGCCTGGGCGTCGGCGGAAATGTACTTCGCCCCCACCTTGTCGAGCGCCTCCTTGATCGCCTTCTCGTCCGTCTTCCAGCGCTCTTCCTGGAAGTTCGACCACGAGACGCCGACCGTCAGATCCTTCGCCGACGCAGCGAACGACGCCACGCTCGCAGACGCGAGCAGGGCCGCCCCGATCGCCAGTTTGTATGCGAATTTCATCCTTTTTCCTCCACGAGTAGCCCCCTTTTTGGAACCTCGAGATCTGGTTCCTTCCGGGGACTGGTTACGAACTGTTGGATCGCAATCTCACCGGGCGATCGTGCGGGAGGATAGAGATTAGCCTTCGACCGCATCAAAACGCAACCGGCCGATGCGGGTTGCGCCGGGTGGCCGGGGTCGGATCAGGCCCTTGCGGGAGCGGCGCGGAGCGTGACAAACATGCGGCGGCGATCCGCCGCTTCAAGAAGGCGAGGCGCAGGGACATGCTACGGAACCTGGGAGCGTTGGCCGCGGCCGCCTTCGTCGTCGCCGGCGGCGCCGCCTACGGCGGCAGTTGGGACGAGCGCGTCTTCCCGCCCGGCGCGCATGTGGACTTCGACGCGGTCGCGGCCGCCGGCCCTTCGGCGTTGCCCGCCCTGATCGATCGGGGCCGGGTGTTGTTCAAGGCCAAGTTCACCACCGTCGACGGCGCGGGGCGGCCGAAGGCTACCCAGGCGATCGTCCCGACCCGGCGCAAGGCCGGGGTCAATCCGCCGTTCACCCGCACGAGCGGCCCGGATTCGAATTCCTGCTTCGGCTGCCACAACGATCCGGTCGAGGGCGGCTCGGGCGACGACGTCGCCAACGCATTCGTCTCGGAAGGGTTCGAGAGCGCTCAGTTCGACACCGTCGATCCCTCGTTCTCGAGCGAGCGCCACACGATCGCGCTCATGGGCGCGGGGCTCGTCGAGCTTCTGGCGCGCGAGATGACCGCCGACCTTCAGGCGATCCGCGCCGCCGCGGTCAAGGAGGCTTGCCAATCGGGCAAGGCGGTTCGCGCCGACCTCGTCAGCAAGGGCGTGCGCTTCGGCTGGATCGAGGCGCATCCGGATGGGATCGTGGACCTCGATTCGGTCGACGGCGTCGACGCCGACCTCATCGTCCGCCCGTTCAGCCGCAAGGGCGTGTTCACTTCGCTGCGCCAGTTCACCATCAACGCGCTCAACGTCCATCACGGCATGGAGGCGGTCGAACGCTTCGGCGCGCGCTGGACGGGAACCCACGACTTCGCCGAGAGCGGCGTGCCCGACGCGATCACCGCCGGCGACGTCTCGGCGCTCGTCGCCTTCCAGGCGACGCTGCCGCCGCCGGCCGTGAAGACCGGCCTGCCCGGCGACTGGCGCGCCGCCGCGGCGGAAGGGGAAAAGCAGTTCGACGCGATCGGCTGCCCCTCGTGCCATGTGAAGACATTGCCCCTGAAGTCGCTGGTCTTCACCGATCCGGCCCCCTACGACATGGCCGGAACCCTGCGCTCGGGCGAGGTCGAGGCGCCGATCGTGATCGACCTCTCAGTCCTGCCTTTCGCCAAGACCTTGCAGAAGAACGACCAGGGCGCGTGGCTGATCCCGCTGATGAGCGACTTGAAGCGTCATCTCGTCGTCGACGAGCAGGTCAACGCGCTCGGCAACGAATTGCAGGCGCAGCGTTTCGTCGAGCGCGACGTGTTCCTGACCCCGCGGCTGTGGGGCGTCGGCTCGACCGCGCCCTACGGCCACATCGGAGCGTTCCGCATGCTCGACGAGATCATCGCCGCCCACGGCGGCGACGCGCGCTTTTCGCGCGACCAGTATCTCGCGCTCGACCCCGACAAGCGCGACGCCGTCGTCGCCTTTCTGCGCGCGCTGGCGATCGAGGCGCCGCGATGAAGACCGTCGTCAAGACGATCTGCCCACCTCCGCCTGCGGAGCGGCGCCGCAGGCACTTCGAGACGCCCACTGCGCGGGCTCCTCAGGACGAGGTCGCAAGAAGAACGACGCTCTCTTTGGGCGTCTTGGCGCCATTGCTGGCAATAGCCTCCCCCGCCCATGCCGCCGACCGCCTCGCGCCGGCCGGCGACGCGCCCGTCATGCACGAGGAGGCGCAGGCCGCCGGCTTGAACAGCGTCTACGACGGCCCGTGGGAGTTCTTCGTCGGCGGCGGCGGCGCGGCCTTGGACTGCGACGGTTCGGGCTTTCCCTCGGTGTTCCTCGCGGGCGGCAAGAACCCGGCCAAGCTCTACGTCAACGTGTCGAAGGCGGGCGGTCCGATCCGGTTCGTCGAGAAGCCGATCGGCGTCGACCCGAAGCTGCTCGTCAACGTCATCGGCGCCTATCCGATCGACGTCGACGGCGACGGGCGCATGGACCTCTTCGTTCTGCGGGTCGGCCAGAACCTGATGCTGAAGGGCGGGCCGGACTGCACGTTCGCGCTCGCCGGCAAGGACTGGAACTTCGACGGCGATCCCGGCTGGACGACCTCCTTCGCTGCCGAATGGGAGCAGGGCGCAAAGTTCCCGACCCTCGCCATCGGCCATTACGTCGATCGCGACGCGCCGGGCTCGCCCTGGGGAACCTGCCAGGACAATTCGCTCTTTCGCCCGCAGCCGGGCGAGAGGCCGGACTATTCGGTCCGCACGCCGCTCGCGCCGGGCTTCTGCGCGCTCTCGATGCTGTTCACCGACTGGAACAAGTCGGGCGTTCCCTCGCTCCGAGTCTCCAACGACCGGCAATATTACCGCGGCGGCGAGGAGCAGCTCTGGCGGGTCGAGCCGGGCAAGACGCCACGTCCCTACACGCGCGCCGACGGCTGGCGGCATCTGTCGATCTTCGGCATGGGGGTTGCCGAGGGCGACGTCGACGGCTCGGGCTATCCGCAATATTTCCTGACCTCGATGGGCGACGAGAAGTTGCAGAAGCTCGACCCGGACGAGGCCGGCCGCGGCGAATTGCCGGTCTATCGCGACATCGCGGGCGAGGTCGGCGCGACCGCCCACATTCCCTACACCGGCGGCGACAAGCGCCCCTCGACCGCTTGGCACGCCGAATTCGCCGACTTCACCAACGATGGCCTGCTCGACATTTTCGTCTCCAAAGGCAACCTGTCGCAGATGCCCGATTTCGCCGCCTATGACCCGAGCAATCTGCTCATCGGCCAGTGGAGCGGCAAGTTCGCAGAAGCCGGCGACCTCGCGGGGATCGCCGGCAATCGCGTCGGGCGCGGCGCGCTGATCGCCGACTTCAACCTCGACGGCAAGCTCGACATTTTGCAGATCGACAGAGGGTCGAACGTCGCCCTCTTCCGCAACCTCGGGGCCAGGAACGGCGATGGGTTGCCGCTGCCCTCGGGCAACTGGAGCGAGATCCGGCTGATCGAGCCGAACCCCAACCGCAACGCGGTCGGCGCCAAGATCTCAGTGAAGACAGGGACGCGCACCCAGACCCGAACCCTACAGGTGGGCGGCGGCGACGCCTCCGGCCACGCCGGCTGGGTCCATGTCGGGCTCGGGACGGCGGAGCGGGCAGAAATCCGCGTGCAATGGCCCGACGGCGAAAGGAGCCCGACCTATCGCGTGTTCGCCAACCAGTTCGTCGTCGTCGACCGGACGAAGCCGCAGGCGTCGTACTGGTATCCGGGGCGGTAGACGGAGGGCATCTCGCCGAGATGAATATAGCCTCGACCGCCACCGTCATTGCGAGGAGCGAAGCGACGAAGCAATCCAGGGATCGTAGAGCGCCCTACGACCCCTGGATTGCTTCGCTTCGCTCGCAATGACGGGACCGACTCTATCAGGATTCCATATTCTCTAAACGATATAGGCGCCGACGCTGACGTTGTGTACATCGCGGCTCGTCACGGTCTGCTTCGTCTCTTGCATTTGGGCGCCGTCGTTATTCCGCGAGGTAGGTTATGCTCGACCCGTCGGTCGCGCTCGCCCGGAGCGACATCCATATCCCGTCCGCGCCATACCAAAGCTCGAGCGGCGTCTCGCCGCCGAGGACATAATGATCCGCCTCCCTGACGCGACCCGCCGCGTCGCGCACCTTCGAGCGCCCCCGCGCCGAGACCGCGTAGCGCAGGATCGAGCCGTCTTGCGGATTGATCATCGGCCCTGCGAGCTGCTCGGGGTTCCAATGCGTCGCAAGCCGTGCGTTCGCAGGCGCGCTATAGCGCCGCGCGCCCGACCCCTCCACGACGAACGCCGACCCGTCGCGGTCGAGGGACATGTATTCCGCCGTTCCGTTGTTGTCGGTCTTTGCGTGGGCGGTCAGCATCAGGGCGCCGTTCCAGACTTCACGCGCCCTGAGCCGGTAGCGGAACAGGGTCACGAAAGCGAGCTTGAAAACGTAGTCGGCGGCGATGTCGACGACGAGGCGATCGACGCTCCTGGAAAATTTGACCTCGTGCGCGCCGAGCGCCGATCCGTTGCGCAGGGCGCGGAATGCGAGCCTTGCGCTCTTCGGCACGCCCGGCGGGCCGCCGGACGCCTTTTCGGTGGGCTGTTCACGCGTCGCCATGATTTCCGTGTCCGGTCCCGGCGGTCGCCCGCTTCGGCCTCCGGCCCTATCCCTGCTTCAACTTGCGCTTGAGCAGATAGGCGAAGGCCACCGAGAGCGCGTTGACCCGGTTCTGCATCGACTGCTCGACCAGCGCCTGATCGACCGGGCTCGGAACCCACGTCGAGGTTGCGTGAACGATGATCTGCTGTCCGTTCAGCGTCGCGACGCCTCTCATCCGGTCGGCGTCGGCGGGGCCGCCTCCGCCCAGATAGATCGAGTTGACGACGACGCTGAGCGTTCCGCCGCTCGGGTCTCCCGGCGCCATGTGGGACGCGAGGACCTGCGCCAGCGCTCCCGGCAGCGCATCCTGCGCCCATTGCGCGGTCGGGTTGCCGCTTTGCCCGACGAGCGGCGCGGTGTCGACGACGATGCCGGCGATCCGGTAGCCGACGGGCGCGGGCGATGCGGCCGGCGCGCCGGCGTTTTGGGTCGTGTTGCAGCCCGAAAGTCCTGCGGCGGCGAACGCGCCGAATCCGAAGAGCGCGACGCGGCGCGTGACGATGAGGTTCGACATGATGCCCCTTTGCGACAAATTGCATTCGGCCGGCGCGAGAGGAAGGACTTTTTCGCTCCCCGTCAAGCCCCGCCGCGCCCGCGACGGCCGCAATCGCCGGAACGGCGAAGGCCTATTTGGCGATGTTCACCAGCGCCTCGTGCAGCGCGGCGCCGGGGACGCGGAACATGCCGGTGTAGGGCAGGCCGAGTTCTAGGATCAGGAAAACCGCGAAGGCGACGCAGAGCGCGCCGAAGGTCAGGGCCGAAACCACGAGCCCGTTCGATTGCGCGAACAGGCCCATGCCGAAGAACAGGATGACCGCCCAGACCACCAGCACGATCACCAGCCCCGGATTGACCGGATGGCTCGCGACTTGCAAATCCATGAGGACGCGGCCCTGCTCGATCTGGTTGGTGAACGCGTTGGCCGCGGCGACGGCCTGCTTCTGGACGTCGGTTTCCGGCTTCAGCGACGAGAGAAAGGTCTTGGTCGCCAGCGCGGAGGCGAGCGGGATCGATACCAAAAGGAGCTTCGGATCGTGCTCGCCCTCGCCCCAGAAGGTTTCGTAGGCGCCCTGGACCGAGGCCTTCAGCTTTTCGCGCGCCGGCATTGTTTCGGGTCCGTACTGGGCGAGCGCCTGATCGAGCATCAGCACCTGCGACGACAGGGTCTCGATCGCGGTCTTCTGCCCGCCAAAAAAGGCGAAGCTCGTGCCGATCAGCGTGCCGAGCACGAGCGCGAGCAGCAGGCTGACGAGGCCTGCGACCTGACCGACGACGGCGCGGGCGCTGTCGCTCTGCAATTCGGCCGGCAGCGTCCTGTTGACCCAGATGCCCAGGAAGCCGGCGCCGAGCGTGAGCGCGAAGATCAGGAGCCCAATAAAAACGATGGTCATCGGTCGTCCCCCAACGGCTGCGCACAACCCGATCTGGCGCGGCCGCGCGATGCGCGTCTCGGCGCTCCGGCGGGTCGAGGCGCTTGTTCGCCCGTGCTTAAGACGAGCGCGCGGCGGATGTCCAGACCGCTCTCCGATCGCGCATCCGCCGATGATGGAGCGGCCGGCGCCGTGAGATCGCGCCGGCCGCTCGACTCCGAACCCTTCGGCTCAGTTGTCGCTGCGTTCTGCGTTCATCAGCTTGTCGAGCGCGTCGCCGACCGAGAAGCTGCCCGGCTTCTGGCGCGGCGGGAAGTCCTTGAAGGTCTGAAGCTCCCGCGCCACGATCGCTTGCGCCGGCGCCATCACGAACATCCGCTCGACGTACCAGCGTTCGTATTCGCCGGACTCGATGTTGGCCTTTTCGAACGGGTCCGAACGGATGTTGAAGAGGAGCGGCGCGCGCAGCGCCACGAGCGGCTCCTGCCAGACGCGCAGGCCCTCGTGCTGCTGCTCGAGGAACACGACCTTCCACTGATCGTAGCGGAGGGCGGCGAGATCGCCGTCGTCGGTCCAGTAGAAGAATTCGCGCCGGGCGGTCGGGCCGCCTGCCAAGAGATCATGCTGGTCGTAACCGTCGAGATGGACCTTGAAGGTCTTGCCGCCGGCGTCGTAGCCGGTGAGCAGTTTCGTCTTGAGATCAGGCTCGCCGACCGCCGCCATGACCGTCGGGACCCAGTCCTCGGAGGCGAAGACGCCGTTGATCTCCGTGTGCGGCTTCACGAGGCCGGGCCAGCGCACGACCGCCGGGGCGCGATAGCCGCCCTCCCAGTTGGAGTTCTTCTCGCTGCGGAAAGGCGTCGTGCCGCCGTCCGGCCAGGAGAACGACTCGGCGCCGTTGTCGGTGGTGTAGACGACGATCGTGTTGTCGGCGATCCCGAGGTCGTCGAGCTTCTTCAGGAGCTGCCCCACTTGGCCGTCATGCTCGACCATGCCGTCCGGATAGATTCCGAGGCCCGTCACGCCCTGCGCCTTGGGCTCGAGACGGGTGAAGATGTGCATCCGCGTCGTATTGAACCAGACAAAAAAGGGCTTCTTCGCCGCATGGGCGCGGTCGATGAAGTCGAGCGAGGCGCCGAGGAACTCCTGGTCGACCGTCTCCATCCGCTTCTTCGTCAGCGGGCCGGTGTCCTCGCACTTCTGCTTGCCCCAGGCGCCGAAACGCGGGTCCTCGCCGGGCGTCTCGGTCTCGGTCGCCGTGCACTTCAGCACGCCGCGCGGGCCGAAGCGCGCCTTGAACGCGGGGTCCTTCGGATAGTCCGGGTTTTCCGGCTCCTCCTCGGCGTTGAGGTGGTAGAGGTTGCCGAAGAACGCGTCGAAGCCATGAACCGTCGGCAGGAATTCGTTGCGGTCGCCCAGATGATTCTTGCCGAACTGGCCGGTCGCGTAGCCTTGCGGCTTGAGGAGCTCGGCGAGCGTCGGGTCCTTGTCGGACAGGCCCTCCTTGGCCGAAGGCAGGCCGACCTTGAGCAGGCCGGTGCGGATCGGGCTCTGGCCGGTGATGAAGGCGGCGCGGCCCGCGGTGCAGGACTGCTGCGCGTAATAGTCGGTGAAGAGCCCGCCCTCGTTGGCGATGCGGTCGATGTTGGGCGTGCGGTAGCCCATCATGCCGCGGTTGTAGGCGCTGATGTTCCAGTAGCCGACGTCGTCGCCCATGATCACGAGAATATTGGGCTTCTGCGCCTCGGCATACGCCTCGATCGTTGGAGCCCATGCGCTCAGGCCCAACGCCAGCGCGAACGCCGCTCTCCGTATCATGGCTTTCCTCCGGGGAATGGAACTTAACTCCGCGCCGCCGGTCGATTCGCCGTCCAACAGCCGCTTTCCTGAACACATTGCCTGCAACGGCGTTCGCTGTCGAATCCGTTGCCGGCGTCACCGGGGCATCGGCGCCGCGACGGCGCTCACAAGTGCGAGAGGCCGGCCGCGCTGGTTGCGCCCGCGACCCGAATGCCGTTTAACTCGCGCTCCCTTTTCGACGGATTCTCGTGACTCGATGACGTGGGTATGGGTTATGCTCGGCAGCGCGCTCGGCGGCGTCACGCGCTACTGGCTCTCGGGCCTCGCCGCGAACGCCATCGGCGAGACGTTCCCGTTCGGGACGCTGATCGTCAACATCACCGGCTGTTTCATCATCGGCTTCTTCGCCGTGCTGACCGGACCGGACGGGCGCGTGTTCGTCGGCACGGACGCGCGCCAGTTTGTCATGACCGGGATCTGCGGCGGCTACACGACCTTCTCCTCGTTCAGCCTGCAAACGCTGAACCTCGCCCGCGACAGCGAATGGCTGCTCGCCGGCGCGAACATCGTGCTGTCGGTCGTCTTCTGCCTCGTCGCGGTGTGGCTCGGCGCCGTCGCGGCCGGCGCGCTGAACCAGCTCGAGGGAGCCTGACGCCATGGACCTGCCCCGCGACGCGATGCTGCTGCGCATCTTTTTCGGCGAGAACGACAAATACAAAAGCCGTCCGCTCTATGAGGCGATCGTCATGGCGGCCCGCGACGCCAAGCTCGCCGGGGCGACCGTGCTGCGCGGGCCGATGGGCTTCGGCCGGTCGAGCCATATGCACACGACCAAGATCCTGCGCCTCTCGGAGGATCTGCCGCTGATCGTCGAGATCGTCGACACGGAGGAGAAGATCAAGGCCTTCCTGCCGATCCTCGACCCGATGATGGGCAGCGGCCTCGTGACCCTGGAAAAGGTCCAGGTGCTTCAATACGGCGCCGACGTGAAGCACAATCCGGCCTGACCCGATGGCGTTGAAAGCCCGCGGGTTCGGATTGACGGCGCTGCTCGGCGGACTCTCGGCCCTGCCGGCGCTCGCCACCGACATGGCCCTGCCGAGCGTGGGCCTGGTGCAGGCCGAGTTCCACGCCAGCGCGGCGGAAGCGGCGTCCGCGATCGCGGTTTTTCTCGCCGGTTTTGCGACGGCGCCCGTCGTGGTCGGCCCGCTGACCGACCGCTTCGGCCGCAAGCCGGTGATGCTCGGCGGGCTCGCGCTGTTCGCGCTCGCGGCCATCGGCTGCGCGCTCGCGCCCTCGATCGCGGTGCTGATCGTGGCGCGCGTCATCCAGGGCGTCGGCGCGGGCGCCGTCGCGATCCTGCCGCGCGCGATCATCCGCGACCTGTTCCAGGGCCGCGAGGCGCGGCTCCAGCTTGCAGCGGTCTCGATCGTGTTCAGCGTCGCGCCGCTGATCGGGCCGACGTTCGGCGCCGGGCTGCTCGCGATCGGCCCGTGGCGGCTGATCTACGCCACCATGGCCGCCGTCGCCGTAACCCTGGGCCTGTTCACGCTGACGACGCTCGGCGAATCGCACCACGCCAAAATGCGCCGCAGCCTCAGGCCGGCGACGATCGTCGCCGGATACAGCCGGGCGCTGACGAATCGCATGTGCGGCGGGTTCTCGCTCATCGTCGGCTTCGTGTTCGCGGGCCTGTTCGCCTATGTCAACGTCTCGCCGCTCCTGTTCATCGGGGGCTACGGCGTGTCGCAGGCCGGGTTCGGCGGCCTGTTCGCGATGACGGCCTCGGGCGTCATCGCCGGCTCGCTCCTCAACACCTGGCTCGTGCGCCGGCACGCCAGCCCGCGCGCCGTGCTCGACGCCGCGCTCGGCGTCATTGCGCTCGCGGGGCTGGCGGTCCTCGCCGCGGGCGTCGGCGGCCATCCGCCGCTCGCCTTCGTTATCGCGCCGGTGATGGTCTACATTGCGGCCTTCGGCCTCGTCATGCCCAACGCCGTGCACGAGGCCATCCATCCGCTGCCGGACATCGCGGGGATCGCGTCTGCGGTGCTGGTGTCGGCGCAGATGCTGTTCGGGGCGCTCGGCGGCTCGCTTGCCGCCGCCCTTTATCGCGACGCCTCGCCGCTGGCGATCGGCCTCGTCATGAGCGCGGGCGGGTTGGGCGCCGGGGCGATCTACGTCGGATGGTTGCGCCCGGGCGTGGAATCCTAGAGCGTGACCGTCATTGCGAGCCGAAGGCGAAGCAACCCATGGTCGGAGGGCGCGGCGGTGGTATGGATTGCTTCGTCGCTTCGCTCCTCGTAATGACGAATCAAGGGGTCGGATCGTAGATTCACTTACACAAAGCGCCGCGCGGGCGGCCGTCCATTCGGGGGTCGTCTTGAAGTCTTTCAATATCCATGGGCCGGCTTTCGTGGTCTTTCTCGCGGCCATGACGGCGCTGCCGCCGCTGGCGATCGACATGGCGCTGCCGAGTCTCGCGCTCGTCCAGGCGGAGTTCGGCGCGAGCCAGACGCAGGCGGCGGCCTCGATCGCCATCTTTCTCGCGGGCTTCTCGACCGCGCCCCTCCTGGTCGGGCCGCTCGCGGACGGCTTCGGCCGCAAGCCGGTGCTGATCGCGGGGCTCGCGCTCTTCACGCTGTGCGGCCTCGGGGCCGCGCTGACGCCGTCGATCGGCGCGCTGCTCGCCTTCCGCCTTTTTCAGGGCGCCGGCGCCGGCGCCGTGGGAATCCTGCCGCGCGCGATCGTGCGCGACCTCTTCAACGTGCGCGAATCGCGGCTGTTCATCACGGCGATCGCCCAGGTGCAAGGCATCGCGCCGGTGATCGCCCCGAGCATCGGCGCGCTCATCCTCTATGTCGCGCCGTGGCGGACGATCTACCTCGCGCTCGCCGCGATCGGCGTCCTCCTGCTCGTCCTCGGCTTTTCCCGCTTCCGCGAATCGCAGCCGGCAGGCGCCCGTCAGAGCCTCAGGCCGGCCGCCGTCGCCGCGAGCTACGGACGCGCGCTGACCAATCGCTTCTGCCTCGGCTTCTCGCTGGTGCTCGGCCTCACCTTCGGCGGCATGTTCTGCTACATCAACACTTCGCCGCTGCTGTTCATGCAGGGCTTCGGCGTCTCCAAGGCCGTCTTCGCCGGCCTCTTCGCCTTGACGTCGCTCGGCGTGATCGTCGGCGCCAGCGTGAACACCCAACTCGTGCGCCGGCACGTGAAGCCGAAGACGGCGCTCGATCTGGCGCTGTCGCTGACGACCCTCGCCGCGCTCGCGCTGCTCGGCGCCAGTCTCGCCGGGGTCGCCTCCATCGCGACCGTGGTCGGGCTGTCGTTCTTCTATTTCGTCGCCATGGGGCTCATCTTCCCCAACGCCATGCACGAGGCGGTCCATCCCCTGCCGGAGATCGCCGGCATCGCCTCGGCGGTCCTGCTCGCCAGCCAGATGCTGTTGGGCGCGCTCGGCGGCGCGCTCGGGGCGGCGTTGTATCGCGGGGCCTCGCCGCTCGGGATCGCCGAGGTGATGACGGGCGCCGCGCTGACCGCCGCCGCGCTCTACGGGTTGTGGCTGAGGCCGAACATCGAAGAGTGAGACGCCGCCCCTCCCATTCAGCCGCTACCCCTGCCCCTCGATCCCCTCGCGCAGAATCTCCAGCGCGAGCCACTCGTCCTCGGCCTTCTCCAGCTCCGCTCGCAACTCGCCGTAGCGGTTGGTCGCCGTCTGGAACGCGACGGGCTGCCGGGCGGCGAAATCCTTGTCGCCGAGCTTGGCCTCGAGCGCGTCGAGCTCGGCGCGCAGCGCGTCCATGCGCTGCGGCAGGAGCTCCAGCGCGCGCTTTTCGTTGAACGACAGCTTGCGCTTCGCCGCCGCCTCGCCCTTCGGCTTCGCCTCCGCCTTCTCCGTCTTCGGGGCGGGCGGCGCCGCCTGCGGGCCGGCGAGGCCGTAGCCGCGCTGGGCGACCATGTCGGAATAGCCGCCGGCGTATTCGAGCCAGCGCCCGCCGCCCTCGCTGACGATCACCGAGGTCGCGACGCGGTCGAGAAAGTCGCGGTCGTGGCTGACGATCAGGATGGTGCCCTTGTACTCGCCGAGCAGCTCCTGAAGCAGGTCGAGCGTCTCGACGTCGAGGTCGTTGGTGGGCTCGTCGAGCACGATCAGGTTCGAGGGGAGGCTGAGCGCGCGGGCGAGCAGGAGGCGCCCGCGCTCCCCGCCCGACAGTTTCTCGATGGGCGTGCGCGCCTGCTCCGGCCCGAACAGGAAGTCCTTCATGTAGCCGATCACGTGCCGGCGCTCGCCGTTGATCGTCACGTAGTCGCTGCCGCCGCCGGTGAGGGCGTCGACGAGCGTCGTCGCCGGGGGCAGGGCGTCGCGCTTCTGGTCGAGCCGGGCCATGACCACGTTGGTTCCGATCCGCACCTCGCCCGTATCAGGGGCGAGCGCGCCGGTCAGGAGGTTGATCAGCGTCGTCTTGCCGGCGCCGTTGGCGCCGATGACGCCGATCCGGTCGCTGCGCATGATGCGGGTCGAGAAGCTCTTGACGATCGGCGTCTCGTCGTAAGCTTTGGCGATCCCCTCGGCCTCGATCACCAGCGCGCCCGAAGCCTTGGCCTCCTGCGCGACCATGGTGGCGAGGCCGACGGCCCCGCGCGCCTCGCGCCGCGCGCGGCGCATGTCGGCGAGCTCGCCCACGCGGCGCATGTTGCGCTTGCGGCGCGCGGTGACGCCGTAGCGCATCCAGTGCTCTTCGGCGACGATCTTCCGGTCGAGCTTGTGACGCTCGGCCTCCTCCTCCTCGAGCTTGGCGTCGCGCCACGCCTCGAAGGCGGAAAATCCGCGGTCGAGCCGATGCGTCGCGCCCCGGTCGACCCAGACGGTGGCGTTGGTCAGGTCCGCCATCAGGCGGCGGTCGTGGCTGACGAGCGCGAGCGCCGAACGGCAGGACATGAGGTGGCTTTCGAGCCACTCGATCGCGATGAGGTCGAGGTGGTTGGTCGGCTCGTCGAGCAGCAGGATTTCCGGCTCGGCGCTCAAGACCCGCGCGAGCGCCGCCCGCCGCGCCTCGCCCCCCGAAACGTTGGCCGGGTTCGCGGACGGATCGAGGCCGAGGTCGTCCATCATCGCGCGCGCGGCGTAACCGTCCTCGTGCTCGGGCAGATCGGCCAGGACATAGTCGAGCAATGTCGCATGGCCGGACATGTCCGGCTCCTGCGGCAGGAAGGCGAGGCGCGCGGTCGGCTGCTGGAAGCGGGTTCCGCGGTCCGGAGCCGTCTGCCCCGCGGCGATGCGCAGCAGCGTCGACTTCCCCGAGCCGTTGCGGCCGACGAGCGCGATCCGGTCGCCCGGCGCGATCGACAGCTCCGCCCCTTCGAGGAGCGGCGCGCCGCCGAGGGTCACGGCGATGTCTTTGAGTTGCAGAACGGGCGGCGGCATGGGGCGGCTTTCGTCTCGAAGCCGCGAGGGATAGCGGCTGCGGGGCGAAAGGGAAAGGCGCCGGCGCTCACAGCCTCAGCCGGCGAGGAAGGCCCTCACCGGGGCGATCTGGTCGTCGCTCAGGAGCTGCGGGGCGTGACCGACGCCGGCGAACGCGACGAGCTTCGCCTTCGGCCCGCGCTCGGTCATCGCTGCGGCGGTCTCATGCGAAATCACGTCGGAGTTTTCGCCGCGCAGGAGCAGCGTCGGACAGCGGACGGCGTCCCAGACGGCCCACAGGTCCACGTCGCCGACCGGGCCGGCCTTGTAGAGATCGCCCAGATGCGGATCGTAGTTGAAACCGAAGCGCCCGTCCGGGAGCGTCCGCGCGCTGTCGAGGGTCAGCTTGCGCCATTGCGCGTCGGTGAGGGCGCCGTAGGGCGCATTGTTGCGGCGCACCGCCGCCTCCATCGCCTCGATGGTTTCGAACGTCTCGCCGGAGCCGAGATAGCCGCCGATCCGGTTCAGCCCCTCCTTCTGCACGAAGGCGCCCGCGTCGTTGAGCACGAGCCTGCGGATCGGGCTATCCTTTTGCGCGGCGAGCATGAGCCCGATCAGCGCGCCCATCGACGTCCCGATCCAGTCCACGCTGTCGACGTCGAGCCGCGCGATCAGCGCCGCGCAGTCGGCGAGGTAGGTGGGAAAGGCGTATTCCGCCGGATTCATCAGCCACTCGCTGCGGCCGCGCCCCGGCATGTCCGGGCAGACGACCCGATGCGTGCGCGACAACGCCTCGGCGATCCCGTCGAAATCGCGGCTGTTGCGGGTGAGGCCATGCAGGCACACGAGCGTCGGCGCGCCGGGCGGTCCGGGCCGCTCGTCGTAAGCCACGCGGTGGAAGCCCGAGGCGCTCAGGCAAGCGAGATGACGATGGAACATGCCGGACCCTCCCAGGCGATTTTCCGGCATGTTCGCCGAATGCGGAAGGCGAGTCCAGAATCGAGGAGGGGACGAGTGGTTTCCGTTATGCAGCGAAGGGGGTCGACGGGCCGCGCCAGACCGGAACGTGTCAACGGCAATGAGACGCCTGGGTTGGGATTTCAGGCTTGGATTTCAGGCTTGGTTTGGGGCGGATCGATCCAGACTGTTGTTGGCTTGGCGGGTGGCGAGGGGATGTTTTTCACGAACCGGTTCGGGTTGGCGAGGTAGGCGTTTTCGAGGGTCTGCTTTCGGGCTTCGTA
>CAIZGR010000490.1 GCA_903932535.1 uncultured Hyphomicrobiales bacterium
AAGGCGCTGAGCAAGATCATCCAGCGCGTCATCAGCATCATGACGCGCCGCAAGATGTTGGCGCCCCCGCCGCCGTCCCTGCACGGCGTGCCGCTCAAGATCACGTACACGTCGATCCTGCGGTTGGCGCAACGGTCGGCCGAGAGCGTGGCGATCAAGGACGTGTTGCAGACCGCCGGCCTCATGTCGTCGGCGGCGAAGGCGGCCGGCATTCCCGACCCCTTGAGAACCATAAATCTCGACAAGGCGCTGCGGCACTATGGCGACCTGAACGAGTTCCCGCCGTCGCTGTTCTTCACGGACGGCGAGGTCGCGCAGCACGACCAGATCAGGCATCAGGAAATGCAGAAGGCTCAGGCGCCGCAAGCCGCGATGGCGGGCGTGACCGCCGCGAAGACGCTTTCCGAGACCGCGCTGCCCGGCGGGAATACCGCCCTAGGCGCGCTCATGGGCGGCGGCGGAGCGGGGCAATAACCACCAATCGTTGGGCATGATGACCTCGTCGACTTCGCGTCTTATCGACGCCAAAATCCGCCACTCTTGCGGGATGAGGGGTTCTTGTGTGCGAAACCATGCCGTGTAGCTTTCGTATCCGTTCCCGAGATTGTCAAAGACCACGGTTTTGCTCACGCTGCCCGCCAAATCGAACCCGGTCCAGATCGGCTTTGGCGTCACAACGCGCATCAGCGCGTCTGCCAGCACGACCGCGGGCGCGGCGATGATCCCGGTCAGGCAGCGCAGTACGCCGCGGCGTGAAAGCAGAACGGTCATTTCCCGTACCCCTCGATGATTTTCACGAAAGCCTCGTCGTTTGTCAGGCTATCGTGAACCCAGAAATGCTTCTCAGAGACCTTCTTGTCGGCGCGCGCGTAGGATATCGTTTCAAGCCGGTAGACCTCGGTGTGAACCTGCTCGAAATCGGCGCCCGCGCATACCTCGTAAAGCGTTGGTCTCCCCAACGGATATCGAGGCTTTCCGCGAACGTACAGGTACTTGCCGTGACATGTCCAGCCTTTGACTATCCCGCGATCATGTGAACCGCCGATTGCGACGGCTTCGACTTCAAGCCCGTCTGCGCCGTCGACCATCATTGCGCCGCCGTCTGGATCGCCACCAGCGACAGTTCCTCGCTCGCGTGCAACTCGTTGCGCTTGTATTCGCCGCACGGCAGATCGGCGTTGACCTCGGGATACGACGACGTGAACACGGTGATCGGCTGACCGTTCGGCCCCGGCATGAGGCCGCCGATGTTCTGCGGCGGGAACCGGCGGCAGAACAGCTTGCTGTGCAGCTTGGCCCTCCACTCGCACGAGCGGCACGACTTCGACCCGATCAACTGCGACATTTCCGCTCCTTCGATTTGCGCCTTCCGGCGTGCTTCGCCCATTACTTGAGCGCCTCGTCGATCATAGTGCGCCAAACGTCGGCTGGTTTTGTCAGCGCAATTCGTCGCCCATCATCGCCATCCGCGTATTCGTTCGGCGTGACAATCGCCATGTCGCACATCGCCTCAGTCGGCTCGCGTATCGCTTCGACCGCTTTGCGCGCCCACTTGCGGTAGCCTTCCTGGTAGACCACGGGGATTTTGTCCCACGGCACGGAGCCGACCGAATTGCTCCACGCCTCGCGCTGGATAGCCTTCGCGATGCGGTCGATCATCTCGCTCACTCGACCCTCCGTACCTTCTTCGCCGCCCACGCATCGAGATCGCCGCGGCGATAGCTGACGTGGCGCCGGCGCTTGTTCTTGTAGATCAGATGCGGCGGGCCGCCGCCTGCGTTGTTGCCCATCGCCATGATCGCCAGCGTATTCTCGGCCGTCTTGCAGCCGAGCTTTTTCAAATAGGCCGCGGCCTGGGCGCGGTTCAGCAGATCGTCATCAGACATGGTTTGCGGGTTGATATTTATTCCGGTCATTTGGCAAGCGTTTAGGTCGCCCCGATAAGATGTTGTCCACGCCATCGGCCCGCCCCAACGCAACGGGCGATGAGCAATCTCACCGAGACCGAGATTTTCGCAAAAATGGCCGAATGCCTCCGGCTTGCGGCCGAGGATTGCGACGAATTGGCCGTGAATTACTTCCGCGGCCCCGTCTACGAGAGATTTCGCGCTCAACTCGGCTTCATCGAAGGCTGTTGCCAGCAGGCGTCCGCGCACCGCGAAGACACGCGCTGGCTCCCGATCGGCCGCTTGATGGCCGAATGCCACAAGAAGGCCGGCGGCTGGCTGCGCGGCTACAAGATCGACGGCGAGTGGGTGAAGCCCGGCCAGGGCGAATTGAACCAGAATTTCGTCGAACTCGCCAAGCATCTGCGCTCGCTGCTCAAAGTCGTCGAGGAATTGCAGACCAAAGCCACCGGCAAGGCCGGCATGATCCTGCCCGAGACGCCGCGCCCGTTCCTGCGTGAGGATCGCCCGCACCGCGTCGTGCTGCCCAACGAATTCACTCAGGCGCCGAGCGGCCTGTTCATCCCTGCGAGCGCGGCATGATCGACGACGATCTCCCGCAAGACCAGGAAGACGACGCCGCCGAACTCGTCGAAAGCGCGCAGGGCGACGCCGCCGAACGAGCGACCGTCGAGCGCAAGGCCAAGCGCATCGCGCGCGAGCGGCGCGAGACCGACGCGTTCTGGCGCCAGACTTTCGCCTCCGAGATCGGCCGCCGCGCGATGTGGGGGCTCCTGCAAGCCGGACACTGGACCGAGACGCGCTTTGCCGTCGGCCCGAACGGCTTTCCGCAGGTGGAGTCGACGTGGTTCGCCGCCGGCGAACAGGCGCTCGCTCAGCGGCTCCACGACACCTGGGACATCATCGACCACGAGGGCGTCTACCGCATGAAGTGCGAGCACGACCCGCGCTACGCCAACGCGCCCGAGCTTCGTAAGCAGGGGGACGCCTGATGGCCGATCCCGCCGCCACGCCGGTCGAACCGATCGCCGCGCCCATCGTCATCGATGCGGCGCCCGCGCCGGTCGAAGCGGCTCCCGCTCCCGCGATCCAGCATCCTGCCGAAGTTCCGACGCTCCTCGAGGGGCTGACCAACGAAGCGCCGAAGGTCGAAACCGCGCCGGTCGAGCCCGCCAAGATCGACGCTCCCGCCGAGAAGCCGGCGGAGACGGCGCCCGAAAAGCCCGTTGAAACGAAACCCGAAGCCAAGCCCGAGCCCGCCGTCGAGAAGCCGGTCGAACCCGCGCCCGAGCCGCCGGTCGAATACAAGTTCGAGTTCGGCGATCATGTGAAGCCCGAGCCCGCCAAGATCGCGGCGTTCACCGACTTCGCGCGCGAGCACAAGCTGACGCCCGAGGCGGCGCAGAAGGCGATGGGCTTCTTCAACGAAGCCGCGTCCGCCTTCGTCGCCCAGCAGCAGCAGGCGCAGATCAAGGCGTGGAACGACACGCGCGCCGAGTGGCGCACCAAGGCGATGGCCGACGCCGAGATCGGCGGTTCCGGCCACACGACCGCGATGCGCGCCATTGCGCGGATGCGCGACCTCTCCGTTTCCGACGCGGTCCCAGGATCGAAGCAATACGAGGCGGACCTCGCCGAGTTCAACGACTTCCTGCGCATCACCGGCGCCGGCGACCACCCGGCCTATCTGAAGCAGATGCACCGCTTCGCCCGTTATCTCGACGAGCCGAAGCCGCCTGCCCCCAACCCTCAACCAACCAAAACGAACGGTCAGAGGCCATCGTCCGGCTTCTACACGAAAACCGCGGCTGAAACCCAAACTCGGAGGCCCTGACCCATGGCTGGCACTGGCCAATATCCCACGATCCTCGATGTCGCCTCTCGCTCCAATGCCGGCGGTGAAATCGTGCGTTGCGCCGAAATGCTCTCGCAGCATCTCAGCCTCTACAAGAACATGCCGTTCGAGAAGGCCAATGAGCGCACGGCGCATATGTTCGTGTTCCGCACGAGCATCCCGAACGGCTCGTGGCGCATGTACAACATGGGCGTTCCGACGTCGAAGTCGACGACCGCGAAGGCGCGCGTCTCGCTCGGTATGCTCGAAGATTACAGCGTCGTCGACCGCGCGCTCGCCGAGCACACCGGCAACGTCGAGAAGTTCCGCCGCTCCGAGGACGTCGCATTCCTGGAAGGCATGGGCCAGACGATCGAGCAGACGCTGATCTACGGTAATACGGCCACCAACCCAGCCGGTTTCCAGGGCCTCTCGACCTTCTACAACACGGTCAACACCAACAACGCGCAGAACGCGGCCAACGTGTTCTCCGGCGGCGGCACGGGCTCGTCCAACACATCGATCTGGATGCTCGGCCTCGGCCCCAACAAAATCTACTGCGTCTACCCGGAAGGCAGCGCGGCCGGGCTCGACTTCGAGGACAAGGGCGATATCCGCCCCGCCTACGACTCGCTCGGCAACCAGTACGAGGCCTACACCGCTTGGTTCCGCCAGCAGATCGGCCTCGTACCGGAAGACTGGCGTTTCGGCGCGCGCATCCCGAACATCGACGTGACGACCGCCGGCCTCGCCGGCCCGAACGCGCTCGACATCTTCGCGACCCTCGCCGAAGTGGCGTTCGCGTTCCCGCATCTGAGCGCGGAGACGTCGACGATCACCGAGACCGATGATCCGAACGGCGACGGCGCGGTGAAGCCGATCATCGTCTGGAACCGCACGGTCGCCCATTGGGCGCAAATCCAGGCGATGCGCAACCGCAATACGCTGCTCCAGGTCGACGAATACGCGGGCATCGCCATCCCGAAGTGGCGCGGCATCCCCTGCCACATCAGCGACCAAATCCTCAACACCGAGACCGTCGTTTCGTAACCGGCGCGCAAGGAGAATCCCCCCATGCTGCTCGATGCTTCCCTTGCCTTCGTCCCGGTCGTCGCGCCGCTGTCCCTCGTCCTGGGCGCCGGCGTCTCTCAGGCGTCCGGCGTTCTCGACATTCTCGGCGCCGGCGTCGGCATCGCGCCGCCCGGCTACATCGGCACGCGAACGCTGTTCGGTATGGACCTCGGCATCGACAAAGAGAAGGTGCAGATCATCTGCGCGGTCGGCACGGCCTTCGCGACTTCGAACAGCGCGACGCTCAACGTGCAGTTCCAGGCCGCGCCCGACACCGGCGCCGCCGGCAACTATCAGCCGGGACCCTGGAACACGCTCGTCGAAACGGGAACGATCGCCGCGGCGAACCTCACGGCCAGCGCGATCATCGCCAGCTTCGACTTCCCGCCTGCGTTCCCGGCCA
>CAIZGR010000491.1 GCA_903932535.1 uncultured Hyphomicrobiales bacterium
CTGCGAGGTGGTTACCTTCACCGCCGATCTCGGCCAGGGCGAGGAGCTCGAGCCGGCGCGCAAGAAGGCGTTGCTGCTCGGCATCAAGCCCGAGAACGTCTTCGTCGAGGATCTGCGCGAGGAATTCGTGCGCGACTACGTGTTCCCGATGTTCCGCGCCAACGCGCAGTACGAGGGCCTCTACCTGCTCGGCACCTCGATCGCCCGGCCGCTGATCGCCAAGCGCCTCGTCGAGATCGCGCGCGAGGTCGGCGCCGACGCCATCTCCCACGGCGCGACCGGCAAGGGCAACGACCAGGTGCGCTTCGAGCTTTCGGCCTATGCGCTCGAGCCCGACATCAAGATCATCGCGCCCTGGCGGGAGTGGAGCTTCGCCTCGCGCACGGCGCTGATCGAGTTCGCCGAGAAGCACCAGATCCCGATCGCCAAGGACAAGCGGGGCGAAGCGCCGTTCTCGACCGACGCCAACCTGCTGCACACCTCCTCCGAGGGCAAGGTGCTGGAGGACCCGGCGGACGAGACGCCGTCTTACGTCTATTCCCGCACCGTCGACCCCGAATCGGCCCCCGACAAGCCGACCCTGATCGAGATCGCGTTCGAGAAGGGCGATCCGGTCAGCATCGACGGCGAGCGCATGAGCCCGGCGACGCTGCTCGCCGCGCTCAACACATACGGCCACGACAACGGAATCGGCCGGCTCGACCTCGTCGAGAACCGCTTCGTCGGCATGAAGTCGCGCGGCATGTACGAGACGCCCGGCGGCGCGATCCTGCTCGTCGCCCACCGCGCCATCGAGTCGATCACGCTCGACCGCGGCGCGGCGCATCTCAAGGACGAGCTGATGCCGAAATACGCCGAGCTGATCTACAACGGCTTCTGGTTCGCGCCCGAGCGCGAGCTTTTGCAGGGGCTGATCGACCAGAGCCAGGAGCTGGTGACCGGGCGGGTGCGGCTGAAGCTCTACAAGGGCGGCGCCTACGTCGTCGGCCGCGACAGCCCGTACTCGCTCTACGACCAGGATCTCGTCACCTTCGAGGAAGGCGCGGTCGCCTACGACCACAACGACGCGGGCGGCTTCATCAAGCTCAATGCGCTGAGGCTCAGGACGCTGGCGAAGCGGCGCAAGCGCGACGCGAAGGCGTAAACGGGGAGCGCACCTGCGGGCTGACGTTCGCCTCGACAGCGGCCGGCGTCAGCCGGCCGAGTTCAGCACCACGAAGCCTTCCGCCGAACGCGTCTTCGCATCCGCCTTCTCGTCGGTCGTCACCACCGTGAGCCCGAATTTCAGGCGCTTTCGGATCGCCTCGCGCACAACCGGGTCCGCCTTGAGGCGCCTGAGCGTCGAGGCGTTGTCCTCGCCGCCCGACTTCGTGAGGCCGCTGATCTCGGCCGCCTTCCACGTCAGCGTGCCCGCTTCGTCGTCGGCGCCGGTGAGGGTGAAGACGCGCTCGCCGAGCGGCTCTTGCGGCTCGGCGATTGCGACCGTCCCGCGCGCGACGACCACGCCGTCGTCGAGCACGGTGATCGACTTGTCGGCGCTCGACACGACGACGCTCGGCGCATGCGGGGCGGCCTCGCGCCCTTCCGAATATTCCGCGGCCTTGATCGAGGCATCGACCGCGTTGAACTCGCGCGCGGCGTAGTCGCCGAGCACCATGCCGGGATGGACGACCTCCTCCGGCTGCGAGGCGTCGTCGGCGATCACCACCGTCATGCCGACCTTGGTGATCCCGTAGAGGAGCGCCGAGAATTCCTTCGGCAGGCGCACGCAGCCGTGCGAGGCCGGATAGCCCGGCAATTGCCCGGCGTGCAGAGCGATCCCCGACCAGGTGAGCCGGTTCATGTTGGGCATCGGCGCGTTGTCGTAGGTCGAGGAGCGGTGGTTCTTGTCCTTTTGCAGGATCTTGAAGACGCCGGACGGCGTGCGGTGCCCGAGCTTACCGGTCGAGCAGGAGGAGGCGGCGATCCGCACGCCGTTGCGGTAGACATGGACCAGCTGTTCAGGAAGCGAGACGATGATCAGGATCGGGCCGGTCGGAGAGCGGTCGGGATACCAGTTGAACTCGCCATTCTGGAGCTGCTCGGCGTATTTGTCGACGCGCGCGGCGCAGGCCGGCGCGAGACCGAGGCCCGACGCGACGGCGGCGGCGGTTTGTACAAACTGACGGCGATTCATTTGGAAGCAGCTCCCCGAAGCGCGAGCGTTCGATCCCATCGCCCGCGATTGATCGTACCCGCGCAATCTCCTATAAGCAAAAGGTCTATCGAGACGTCGATCCGTCGAGACGGGAAGGAGCCCTCGTGGCCGAGCAACCGGACAGTATCGTCCTCGAGCATCTGCGCGGCCTGCGCAGGGACATCGGCGACATCAAAGGCGAAGTGCAGACGCTGAGAGCGGAGATGGCGACCAAGGCCGATCTCCATTCCCTTCGGGCGGACGTCGCCTCCGACTTGCTCACGATGCAAGCCGACATGCGCGCCATGCAGAAGGAAACCCGCGACCAGATCGCCGGCCTGCGCCGGGCGGTGGTCGAGTATCATTCCGCCGTCGTGGGGCACGGGATCATCATCAGCGAGCTCGAGGAGCGGGTTCGCCGGCTGGAGCAACATCTCGAATTGCCGTCGCTGGATCGTCGATAACGGGCTCGTCGCCGGTTGGCGGAGCCTTCCGTCACCGAAGCGCCCGCAGCAGCATCCCCTTCACCCTTTGCGGCTCCTCGAACCGCAGCGTCACCGGCAGCGTCGCGACGGCGCGGGCGTATTTCGGCCCGAGCCGGATGCGATCCTTCTCGGTCGTCACCAGAATGGCGAGCCGTCGCGCCGCCTCCTCGATCAGCGCGTCGATCTCGCGCGGCGTGAAAGGGTGATGGTCGGGAAAGTCGCGCGTCGCCACGATCTGCGCGCCGATCCGGCGGAGCGTGGCGTAGAATTTTTCCGGCCGGGCGATGCCGGCGAAAGCGACGACCTCGCGGCCGATGAGGGGCGCCGCGGCGAGCGCGTCCGGCTCGAGGCTCGCCGCGAACACCGGCCGGCCCGGCGCGGCGCGCGCGATCGAGGGCGCCGCCTCGTCGTCGCCGCCGACGACGACGAGCGCGCCGACGAGCGGAGTCTGGGCTGCGAGCGGCGCGCGCAACGGACCGGCGGGGACGCACAGGCCGTTGCCGAAGCCCGCCTCGCCGTCGACCACGGCGAAAGCGAGATCCTTGGCGAGCGCCGGGTTCTGCAGGCCGTCGTCGAGCAGCAGCACGTCCGCGCCCGCCGCGACCGCCCGCCGCGCGCTCGCGACCCGGTCCGGCCCGACCCAGCACGGCGCGATCGCGGCGAGCAGGAGCGGCTCGTCGCCGACCAGGGCCGCGCCGTGGACGGCCGGATCGACAAGAAGGGGTTCGGCGCGCCGCGCGCCGCCGTAGCCGCGCGACAGGAAGGCGACATGGCGCCCGTCGGCGATCAGCATACGGGCGAGCGCCATCGCGGCCGGCGTCTTGCCGGCGCCGCCCGCGACGAAATTGCCGACGCAGACGACCGGCGCGCCGACGCGCGCGCCTTCACGGCGCATGCGCCGCGCGGTGATCGCCCCATAGACCATCCCGGCCGGCTGAAGCGCGCGGGCGAGCGCCGTCGGCTTCCGGATCGCCCAGAAGCCGGGCGCCCTCACCGCGCCGCCTCGCCGAGCGGCAGGATCGGCGCCAGCGCCTTCATCGACCTTTCGACCGCGCCGGACCGCCGCTCGACCGTGTCGCCGGCTGCGCGCGCCATCGCCCGGAGCTTCGCCGCGTCGGCGTAGAGCGCGATCAGCGCTTCGCCGAGGCGTTCGGGCTCGGCGATCTCGAGCGCGCCGCCGGCCGCGTCGAGCGCGGCGTAGGCGTCGGCGAAATTGTCGACCAACGGCCCGTGCAGAATTGCCGAGGCGAGCCGCGCCGGCTCGATCGGATTCTGTCCGCCGCCGCCGGCGAACGACTTGCCCACGAACACCACGCCCGCGAGCCGGTAGAAGAGCCCGAGCTCGCCGATGGTGTCGCAAATGTAGACGGCCGTCCCCGGCCCCGGCCGCTCCCCGCGCGAGCGGAGCGCGCAGGCGAGGCCTTCCGCCTCGATCTCGCGCAGGATCGCCTCGCCCCGGTCCGGGTGGCGCGGCGCGATCAGGGTCAGAGCGTCGGGAAACACTTCGGCGAAACGCTTGTGCGCCCGGGCCGCGATCCGCTCCTCGCCCGCATGGGTCGAGGCGGCGATCCAGATCTGCCGGCCGGAGGTCAGGCCGGAAAGTTCAGCCAGCTCGCGCCGGTCCGCCGGCAGCGCGGCGGCGTCGTATTTGATGTCGCCCGCGATCAGCACCCGCGGCGCGCCGAGGGCGGCGAGCCGTTCGCCGTCGGCTTCGCTGCGCGCGAGGCAAAGGTCGAAGCGCGCGAGCAGCGCGGCGATGAACCGCGGCGCGGCGCGCCAGCGGCGGAACGAGCGCTCGCTGATCCGCCCGTTGACCATCGCGAGCGGAAGGCCGGCGCGCTTCGTCTCGACGAGCATGTTCGGCCACAGCTCTGACTCGGCCACCAGCGCGGCGTCGGGGCGCCAGTGGAGGAGGAAGCGGCGGACGAAGAACGGGTTGTCGAGCGGCGCATATTGGTGGAGCGCGCCCAGCGGCAGGCGTTGGGCGAGCAGGGCGGCGGAGGTCACGGTCCCCGTCGTCACGAGCGCGGTCGCGCCCGCGCGGGCGATGCGCTCGACGAACGGCAGCAGCGAGACCGCCTCGCCCACGCTCGCGCCGTGGAGCCAGACGAGCCGGCCGGGCGGACGAGGAAGACCGGCGAAGCCGCGCTTTTCACCGAGCCGTTTGCTGTCCTCCTTGCCGCGCCTGAGCCTCAGCGCCAGGAACGGAACGGCGAGCGGCGTTCCGAGCGCCGTCAGCGCGCGATAGAGGTGCAGCGAGAGGGGCGAATTCATGCCGTTCTCAGATGGGCGCCGGGATCGGTCGCGCCGACCATGTCGTAGGCGCGCCGGTGCGCTTCGTCGAGACCCTGCTGCACGGCGAGGCGCGCCGCCTCCATCGTCGCGTCGTCGGCGTCGTGCGGCACGCGCACGAGGTCTCCCGTATAGACCACCGCGCGGCCGAACGGCAGGCCGAGCGAGGCGCGGTCCCAGGTGTCGAACTGGATGCGCCGGCTCGTCACCACCGCAGTCGGAACGATCGGCCGGCCGGAGAGCTTGGCCAGCGCGACGATGCCGAGGCCGCACACGCGCGCGCGTTTCGGCACGTCGGCGGTCATCGCCACCGACGCCCCCGATTCGAGCTGTCGCAGCAATTCGCGCATCGCCGGCGCGCCGCCCTTGTAGCGCGACCGGTCCGCCGGTCCGCCCGAGCCGCGCACCGGCGTGACGCCCAGATACGTGAGCGCCGCCGCCTGGGCGCCGGCGTCCTCGTGGCGCGAGATGAGCGCGGCGAATCGGTCGATGGTGTCCGGCCAAGCGAAGGAGATCATCAGATGCTGGCCGTGCCACATCGCGCAGATGATCGGCGTCTGGCCGGCGATCGCCTTGTCGATGTCCTCGGGAACCGTGGTGAAACGGCTGGTGACCTGGACGAAGCGCAAATATTTCGCCAGCAGGAAACCGATGATCCCCTGCCAGAACGGCGACCGGCCTATGCGTCTTGCCATTGCGCTCTCAGGCGATCCTTGTCGGCGGAGCGAGATCAGGCTCGATCAGGCGATGCAGGTGGACGATGAAATAACGCGTCTGGGCGCTGTCGACGGTCTGTTGCGCCTTGGCGCGCCACGCCCGTTCGGCGCTGGCGTAGTCGGGAAACACGCCGACGACGTCGATCTTGGAGGGGTCGCGGAACTCGTGGGTTTCGAGCGACTTCAGCTCGCCGCCGAAAACCAGATGCAGGAGCTGTCGCTTTTCCTCCTCGGGAGGGGTCGCAGTGGGTGTCGTCATGGTCGGATGTCCCTGGAACTCCAAGCGCGGGGGGTGCGTCGCGCGGCTTTGCCCTCGCGCGGGGGAAAACGCAAGCCGGCGGAGCATGGAAGCGGGGAGCAGGTTCGCCCTCACGCGCCGGCCGCGGCGCGGAACGCTTCAAGCAAGCGCGGCGCCAGCGCGTCCGGCGCGCCCAGGATGGCGCCGCGCCGTATGCGCGCCTCGTTGTACCTGAGCCGCTCCCCCGCAGCCTCCACGAGCCGCCCGCCCGCTTCCTCGAGCAGGAGGTCGGCGGCGGCGATGTCCCAGTCGTGCGAATCGGCGTTGGCGACGGCGAAATCGAGCGCGCCGCTGGCCGCAAGGCACATCCGGTAGGCGAGCGACGGAACGAACGGACGGATGTCCAAAGCCGCGCCGAGCCGGACGCCCATCGCATTGAGGATCGGCTTGGGGCCGGCGACCGTGTATTGCGAGGCCGCCGCGCGCGCCGCCGACGCGAGCGGCGCGCCGTTCATCTGTGCGCCCGCGCCGCGCGCGGCGGCGTATGTCTCGGCGAGCGCCGGCGCATGGACGACCCCCGCGAGCGGCCGGCCGTCGACGATCAGCGCCACCGAGACTGTCCAGCGCGGGTCGCCGCCGACGAAGGCGCGGGTGCCGTCGATCGGGTCGACGACGATCAGCATGCGCCGGGTCAGACGCGCGGGGTCGTCCGCCGTCTCCTCCGACAGCCAGCCGGCCTCCGGGAAGGCTTCGCCGAGCCGGCGCCGAAGGTAGGCGTCGGAGGCGAGATCGGCCTCGGTCACCGGCGAGCCGCCGGCCTTGGACTCGACCGCCGCGGAGGTCTTCGCCCCCGGCCGGAACCAAGCGAGCGCGACCTCGCCGGCCTCGCGCGCGGCGGAGACCAGCAGATCGCGCGCGGCGCAGGCGTCCCGGTTGGGGTCGAGGGTCAAGGGGCGGCGTCCAGTGCAGGGCCTTGTGGTTTTGACGAAGCCGGCTTTAGCGGTCTGCTTGCGGGGGCGCAATCGTCGTGAGTTCGGCGATCCCTCGCCGCGGCCTCAGCCGGGGGCCTGGCCGCCGCCCTTCCAATGCACCGCGAGCCAGACGGTTGGCGGATCGGCCAGCGTCCAATCGACGCGATGGCGGACATGGGCGGGCAGTTCGAGCCAGTCGCCCGGACGGAGCGTCCGCGGCGCCGCCTCGCCCTCGACGAGAACGCCCGCTTCGCCCGCGAGCACCATCACCCATTCGGTCCAGCCCTGATCGCACCAGAAGCCGGGCGGGCTCGCCTGGCCCGTCGAGACGATCCGCTCGACCGACGCGCCCGGCCGCGCCGCGAGCACAGTGATCTCCTCATCGGCTCCGTTCGGCCGGACCTCTGCGAAGATGTTGCCGCCCCTGGTCATGGCCTCGCCTCACATCGGGAACGGTCCCCGGGCGCGGCCGGCTACAGCGCCGTCGGCCGGGTCGGCGACCCGGCCCTGCAGAACGCGCCGTCCCCGTCACGCGTGCGGGCGGACGTCCGGACGGCGGGGGGCGCCGCCGGCGCCGTGGCTGCGGCCCTTGGCGGCGTCCTTCGTCCGCGCGGCGAACGGACGTTGACCGTCGCGCGGCGCTTCGCTGCGCGGACGCTGAGGAGCCTCGCTGCGCGGACGCTGCGGGGGGGCGCCGCGGCGGCCGCGGTCACCCCGCGCGTCGGGCCGAGCCGCCTCGCGCGTGTCGTCGCGGCCGTCGGCGCTGCGGCGGTCGGTGAAGGACAGCGTCTGCCGCGTGAGCTTCTCGATCTGGCGCAGCAGCGGACGCTCGCCGTTGTCGCACAGCGAGATCGCCCGGCCCGAGGCGCCGGCGCGCGCGGTGCGGCCGATGCGGTGGACGTAGGCCTCCGGCACGTCCGGCAGCTCGAAGTTCACCACGTGGCTGATGGCGTCGACGTCGATGCCGCGCGCGGCGATGTCGGTGGCGACCAGGATGCGGGTCGCGCCGCTCTTGAAGTTGTCGAGCGCGCGGACGCGCTGGTTCTGGCTCTTGTTGCCGTGGATCGCCGCCGCCCCGACGCCGGCGGCGTCGAGGTGCTGCGCCACCCGGTCCGCGCCCCGCTTGGTGCGGGTGAAGACGATCGCGCGCGACACTTCGGGCTGGCGCATCAGCTCGACCAGCACGTCGCGCTTGGCGGCGTTGTCGACCAGGAACACGTGCTGATCGACGCGCTCGGCGGTGGTGGCGGCCGGCGCGACCCGCACTTCGACCGGATTGGCGAGCATGTCGCCGGCGAGCCCCGCGATCTCCTTCGGCATGGTGGCCGAGAAGAGCAGCGTCTGGCGCTTTTTCGGCAGCTTCGCCACGATCCGGCGGATCGGGATGATGAAGCCGAGGTCGAGCATGTGGTCGGCCTCGTCGAGGACCAGAACTTCGGTCGACGCGAGGTTCAGCTTGCCTGCCCCGATATGGTCGAGAAGACGGCCGGGCGTGGCGACCAGCACGTCGAGGCCGCGGGCGAGAAGATCGACCTGCGGGCGCGCCGAGACGCCGCCCACGACCACGGCGAGGGTCAGTTTCGGATTCAGAAACTGGCCATAGGCGCGGAAGCTCTCGCCGATCTGCGCCGCGAGCTCCCGGGTCGGCGCCAGCACCAGCGTGCGAACGGTGAACGGCGCCGGACGGCGCCGGTCGGCGATCAGGCGGGCGAGGATCGGCAGCGCGAAGGCGGCGGTCTTGCCGGTGCCGGTCTGGGCGATCCCGAGCAGATCGCGCCCTTGCAGGAGATGCGGGATGGCTTGGGTTTGAATGGAGGTCGGCGTCTTGTAGCCTTCGCTGTCGAGGGCGCGAAGGAGCGTCTCGGGGAGGCCGAGATCGGTAAAATGGGTCACGGATTGTCTTTCGTCGAAGAAGATCGCGCGCCGCCGCCTTACAAGAGGCGCGGCCGGTCGATCCGGAAAAGTGGGAGACTTGCCCCGCGTAACGGGCCGTCAATGGAACGGTCGGGAGGCTCGACAGCGCTTCGGTCGCTTTTTTGAGCGAAATCCGATCTACGCGGCTGGAGCGCCTCATGCTGCGGCGCAGCAACGGCTTCATACAGGGCGATGGCGGCGCGGTCAAGCGCTGCGAAAAGCGATTTGGGTCGACCACAGCGTCAACGCGGCGGGCTTTCGCCGCCGGCTTGCCAGTTTAGCCGGGGCGCGAGAAAGCAAGACCTGCGACCAAGCGCCTCTCGGGTGAAAGTCCGGGATTATTGCGAAATACGGAAAGCGGGGCGACGGGGGCGTGCAAAGCGACGGTGTGATAAAATATCCCGATCTCGAGCGCGGCGAGGAACGCGACCGGCCCGAGGCGGACCGCGTTGAATGTCATCGACCGACGAGAACAATCATGCTCGACAACCCGAAGAACACTTTTGAACTCATGAAAGCGCTCGAGGCGGCGCTGCCGTTCGAAGTCGAATTGACGCCGGAAGTGATCGAGTCGCTGCGTAAGGAAAAGCCGGCTCTCGTGGTCGAGTCCCGACAAAGCGTATCCGGATTATCCTACTTCGGCAACGAAGGAGGCATCATGTGTCATATTGTTCCGAAGGACTCTCCAGGAAACCCGATCATCATTTCTATCACGCACGTCCGGATGAGTGGTAAACACTTGCTTGCCAGAGACGTTTTCAAATACCAAAAGCACAGAGTGAAGAAACTAAAAAAGCAGATTGGTGCGTAAATCCCGATTCGTGAGGCCCTTAAACTCTTCGTGGTCGATACGGGGCCGCTGATTATCTTGGCGGTGGCGCAGCCGCTCGATTATTTGCTTTACGTCAATGCCGGCATCGTCATTCCCGACGCGGTGTTGCACGAGGCCACCCGCGACGCCAACCGCCTCGGCGCGCAAGATATTATCGACTGGGTGAAGGCTCATCGCAGGCATATCGAGATCGCGGCGACCAAGGCATATGAAATTTTCGACGCCGCGCGCGCGGCTATCCCCAATCTTCGCGAACCGGATTTGGGTGAACGCGCCGCGGTCGAGGTCATCGAGGAGCCCGACCGCTTGCAGGGCGACGAGCGCGGCCTGCTGTTGCGCGAAGAAACCGCGGTTCTCAGGCGCGTCGCCGTGCGCGACCGTGAACGCATCGTTGAACGCATCGTTGAACTCAGCACCCTCGATTTCCTGCGGATTCTCGAGGCCGAGAAACGCATCCAATCCGCCGAGCAGGTCTTCGAGCTTGCCGCGAAGGCGGGACGGTTCCCGTCTCGGACCGAGAAAATGAGCGGACACGACGAGGCGACGCGCGCCGCCGTCAAGGGGCTTGTGACGCGACCGAAGGTTTAACCCGTGCGGCTGAGCGCCCGTATCAGCCCAGCGGGCCGCCAACATCGGATCGCGCGCCCCCTCCCGCCCCCTTCGCCGCCGCCGCGAGGAACGCCCGGCGCGAATCGGGCAAGGGCTCGCCCCGGGCCGCGAACACGTCGCGCAGCAGGAAGAACCCGGTCGTGCGAAAGCCGTCGGCGACATCCCCGGCGCTCGGGCGCGCATCGAGCCGCAGGCCGTCGCGCAAGAAAGCCGGCAGCGGCAGAAGGCGATCGCGCCACGGTTCGCCGGCGGCGCGGCTGACCGCCCTTCCCGATTTCGGCGAGACATAGACGAGGTCCTCGGCCGCGCCGGTCGCCGCGCAGCGGGCGAGATCGAGGCGGAAGCCGCATTCGGCCAAAATCTGCGTCTCGAAGCGGGCGACGAGCGGCGGGGCGAGCGCGGAATCGTCGAGCCGCTCGACGATCAGCGTCAGCATCTCGTACACCGCCTCATGCGGATCGCGCTCGGGCAGGAGGCGCGCCAGCGCCCCGAGCCAGCCGAGGCCGGCCAGCGCCTGCGCGCTGCCGATCAGCCGCCCGGCGCGCAGTTCGAGCGGTTCGACCGCAAAGGCGCCGAGGTGCTCGTCGAGCCGCGCCCGCCAGACGAGGCCGAGCGTGTTGCCCGGCTGGAGCGCCGCGCTCATGCGCGCCGAGCGGCCGCCGCGGACGAGCCCGAGATGCCGGCCGTGCGCGCGCGTCATCGCCTCGACAATCGCCGAATGCTCGCCGTGCCGCCGCACGCCGACGATCAGACCCTCGTCGCGCCATTCCATGCCCGGACTTTAGCACGCCAGGCGGAGATCGGCCCGGCGCCCGTGGCGCCCCCCCTTCAAGCCGCCGACAGCGCCGCCTCCTCGACCAGGAAGTCGCGCAAGGCCTTGATCCGGGGCGTCTGCGCCTCCTCGGGGCGGCAGAGGAAATAATAGCCGAAGGGCGTGCTGACGGCGGTCGAGAACGGCGCGACGAGGCGTCCGGCGGCGAGATCGTCGGCGGCGATGGCGAAAGAACTCAGCGCCACCCCCTGCCCCTGCGCCGCCGCGCGGATCGCCATGGCCATGTTGTTGAACCAGACGCCGTGCGGCGCCTCGACCGACTTCGCGCCCGCGGCCTCGAGCCAGTCGGACCACGCCGGCCAGGACGGGTAGGCCGGGCTCCATTCGAGGTGGAGGAGGGTCGCGCGGCCGAGGTCGTCGGGCGAGCGCAGCGGATTGTCGCCTGCCACGAGGCCCGGCGCGCAGACGGGAAAAACGTCCTCCTTGAACAGGAGCGTCGTCGCGAGCCCGGGAAATTCGCCCGCGCCCCAGCGGATCAGCGCGTCGGTCGAACTCGACTCCAGCATGTCCCCGGTGGGATTGGCGTCGAGCAGGACGTCGATGTCGCGGTGGCGCGCCTTGAACTTGCCGATCCGGCCGACGAGCCAGGTGGCGGCGAACGACGGGCTCGAGTTGATCACCAGAAAGCGCCGCCCCTTCGCCGCGCGCATCGCGCGCGCCGCGCGGGCGAGCGCCGCGAAGCCCTCGGCGAGCCCCGGCGCGCCGGCCGCGCCGGCCTCGGTGAGCCTCAAGCCCCTCCCCGACCGTTCGACCAGCGGCGCGCCGATCTCCTGCTCCAGCGCCCGCACCTGCTGGGCGACCGCCGCCTTGGTGACGTGAAGCTCCTCCGCCGCCCGGGCGAACGAGAGCTTGCGCGACACCGCCTCGAAGGCGCGCAGCGCAGTCAGCGGCGGAAGGCGGCCGGGAGGGGGCATCGTATAGTCAGGCTATCCGAAGATGGCATAAACATTGGCTTGAACCGCGTCGGTTTCGCCATATATCGAGGATGGAAACAAGCGCAAACGTCGCTTTTCTGGGTTAGGGTGAGAGAAAATGACCGGGTATGTCGCGCGTTCGGATGCTTCCCATCGGGATTTGGGCTTGGTCGGCGGATTGCAGGCCGGTAAACAATTCCTTGTCGCGCTGGTAGCCCGGGCGGCGGCCGCCGCGGAGCGCAGCCGATTCGCCGCGCTGCCCTCCCGCTACCTCGACGACGTCGGCATGACCGAAGCCGAGCGCGCCGCGGTCCTCGGTTACGAAGAGACGGCGGTCGACGGCTGGCGCGTCGTCGCGTCCCACCTCTGAGCCGTTCATCTTCCGGCAGGCCTCGTTGCGGCGCCGGCGCGTTTCCCACGCGCCGGCGCTTCGCGTTCCGATCGGCTCGAAGGCTCTACGCGCGCTCCGTCCGCTTCGGCTTGACGGGCGCAAGACGGCGTCGGAAAAGACCCGCCACGATCCGATCGGAAGTTCGAATGCAACGAGTCACGCTGATCGACAACTATGACAGTTTCACCTTCAATCTCGTCCACTGTCTGGGCGCGCTCGGCGCGGCGGTAAAGGTCTGGCGGAACGACGAGATCAGCGTCGGGGGCGCGCTCGCCGAAGAGCCGGACGCGATCGTCCTCTCCCCCGGTCCGTGCACGCCGAACGAAGCGGGGATCTGTCTCGACCTCATCCGCGCGGCGAGCGGGACGACGCCCATCTTCGGGGTGTGCCTCGGCCATCAGGCGATCGGACAGGCGTTCGGCGGGGACGTGGTGCGCGCGCCGGCCCCGATGCACGGCAAGGTGTCGCGGATCTCGCACAACGGCCGCGGCGTCTTCCGCGGCCTGGACGGGCCGTTTCAGGCGACGCGCTATCATTCCCTGATCATCGAGCGTTCCACCGCTCCCGAGGCGCTCGAGGTCAGCGCCGAGACCGACGACGGCCTCATCATGGCGGTCGCCCATCGCGACCGGCCGGTCTACGGCGTGCAGTTCCACCCGGAGAGCATCGCGAGCGAGCACGGCCGCGACATCCTGCGCAACTTCCTCGACCTGGCCGCCGCGTTTCATGCGCGGGAACCCTCGCGCCAGGGCGGCGTGGGCTGATGGAATCCTTCAAGCCCCTGATCGCCAAGGTCGCGGCCGGCGCGACGCTCACCCGGGCGGAGGCCAAAACGGCCTTCGACTCGCTCCTTTCCGGCGAAGTGACCCCCTCCCAGATGGGCGGCTTCCTGATGGCGCTGCGCGTGCGGGGCGAGACCGTCGAGGAGATCACCGGCGCCGTCTCGGCGATGCGCGCCAAGATGCTGACCGTGAAGGCGCCCGACGGCGCCGTCGACATCGTCGGCACCGGCGGCGACAGCTCCGGCTCGTACAACGTCTCGACGCTCGCTTCGATCGTCACCGCCGCCTGCGGCGTTCCCGTCGCCAAGCACGGCAACCGCGCCGCTTCGTCGCGCTCGGGCGCGGCGGACATCCTGACCGCGCTCGGCGTGAAGATCGGGCTTCCGCCCGAAGGCGTCGAGCGCTGCATCCGGGAGGCCGGCATCGGCTTCATGATGGCGCCGACGCATCACGCGGCGATGCGTCACGTCGGTCCGACCCGGGTCGAGCTCGGCACGCGCACGATCTTCAATCTGCTCGGACCGTTGTCGAACCCCGCCGGAGTGAAGCGCCAGATCATCGGCGTCTTCTCCGCGGCTTGGCTCGAACCGATGGCCGAAGTGCTGCGCAACCTCGGCTCGGAGCGGATATGGGTGACCTGCGGGTCGGATGGGCTCGACGAAATCACCACCACCGGCCCGACGCGGGTGGTCGAGCTGAAGGGCGGCGCGATCCAGGCCTTCGAGGTGACGCCCGAAGAAGCAGGGCTCGCGCGCGCCGAGCCCGCGGCGCTCAAAGGCGGCGACCCGGCGCACAACGCCGAGGCGCTGCGCAGGGCGCTGAACGGCGCGCCGGGCGCCTACCGGGACATCGCCCTGATCAACGCCGGGGCCGCCCTGGTCGTTGCGGGGCGCGCGGCTTCGCTGCGGGATGGCGTCGCGCAGGGCGCGGCGGCGATCGATTCGGGCGCGGCGCTGAAAACGCTCGACCGTTTGATCGCCGTGTCCAACGCTTGAGGGCCGGGGGACGCCGATGACCGACATCCTGAAAAAGATCGAGGCCTACAAGCGGCGGGAGATCGCGGACGCCAAGGTGCGCGTGCCGCGCGGGACGCTCGAGCGCGAAATCGCCGTGCAGTCGCCGCCGCGCGGCTTCATCAAGGCGCTCGAGAGGGCGACCGAGGAAGGGCGTTTCGCGCTGATCGCCGAGATCAAGAAGGCCAGTCCGTCGAAGGGCCTCATCCGCGAGGACTTCCATCCCGAGGCGCTCGCCAAGGCCTATCAGGCGGGGGGCGCGACATGCCTCTCGGTGCTGACCGACGCGCCGTCCTTTCAGGGTTCGCCCGAGCATCTGGTCAGGGCGCGCAAAGCGACGCCCCTGCCGATCCTGCGCAAGGACTTCCTGTTCGACCCCTACCAGGTCCTGGAGGCGCGCGCCTGGGGCGCCGACTGCATCCTGATCATCATGGCCGCCGTCGACGACGACACGGCCAAGACGCTCAACAAGGCCGCGCACGACCTCGGCCTCGACGTGCTGATCGAAACCCACGACGAGGCTGAACTCACGCGCGCCCTTGCGCTCGAGGGGCGGCTGATCGGGATCAACAACCGGGACCTGCGCACGTTCACGACCTCGCTCGACGTGTCCGAACGCCTGAAGCCGCTCGCGCCGGCGGACCGGATCGTGGTCGCGGAGAGCGGCATCGAGAGTCACGCCGACTGCAAGCGCCTCGCCAAATGCGGCATCGAGACCTTCCTCGTGGGCGAGGCTCTGATGCGCAACAAGGACGTGGCCTCGGCGACGCGGACGCTGCTGACCGGGCAGTAGGCAATACCGCGCTTTTGCGTCCCGCCTTCGCGACAGCGCCGTCATCGTTTCTTGTCGAGAAGCCCGCAATGACAGGACTGGCCGACCGGTTGAAACGCATCGAGCCATGGGACGAAGCGTTTCCCGATGTGGACGCCGGCCTCCCTCCCCTCGACCAGCCAGGTCTCTCCGAGGAAGTCGACGGAGAGAAACCCGAGGCCGTCGGCCCCGAGGCTCCTGGCCCGGGGACGCGCCGCTTCGCCAGCGACGGCGGCGGCGGCCTCCTCGTCACGCACGCCTAGCCGCGATTCGGCCCCGGACCGCGCAAGGCCCGGGCGGCGCGATATTCCTGATGCCGCGCGGGCGGCCCGCCTTCGGGCCGGGGGACCGCGCCGGGCAGGGTCTCGGTCTGAAATCTGCGGGCCTTTGCCCGCCGCGCTCGCGCGCGACGTTTTCAGCACCGCCAAGATCACGAAAGGGCACGAAGAATCCCGTCGTGGTCGACCCTCGGTCGCATCGACGACCAAGGTCCGGCCGGGGCGCGAGATTTGCGGGCCGAGTCACGACCCGCGCTCGTTCTCCTTTCGTTCGCTCGTCGCCCATGCTATTTGACGCCGAACGATTCGACGGACTACGAAGCCGGCCTCATGAACGATCTTTTCGGCGCGCAGCCGCCTCCACGCGGCAAGCCCGCTCCCACGAAGGCCAAGCCGGCTTCCCGGGGAACGCCGGGCGAAGCCGACTACAACGCCTCCTCGATCGAGGTTCTCGAGGGCCTCGAGCCGGTGCGCCGCCGGCCGGGCATGTACATCGGCGGCACCGACGCCAACGCCCTGCACCATCTGTTCGCGGAAGTGATCGACAACGCGATGGACGAGGCCGTCGCGGGACACGCCACCTTCATCGAGGTCACGCTCGAAGAGGGCGGCTGGCTCGGCGTGCTCGACAACGGCCGCGGCATGCCGGTCGATCCGCACCCGAAGTTTCCCGGCAAATCCGCGCTCGAAGTGATCATGACGATGCTGCATGCGGGCGGCAAGTTCGACAGCGGCGCCTACGAGACCTCCGGCGGCCTGCACGGCGTCGGCGTCTCCGTCGTCAACGCGCTCTCGGAGGCGCTCGAGGTCGAGGTCGCGCGCGGCCAGACGCTCTACCGCCAGACCTTCGCGCGCGGCGCGCCGGCCTCGGGGCTGACGGTCGTGGGCAAGGCGCCCAATCGCCGCGGCACCCGGGTGCGCTTCCTGCCCGACCCGGAGATCTTCGGCGCGGACGCCCGGTTCGATCCGGCGCGCGTCTTCAAGATGGCGCGCTCGAAGGCCTACCTCTTCGGCGGGGTGGAAATCCGCTGGCGTTGCGCGCCAGCGCTGATCGCCGACCCGGACAAGGTCCCGGCCGAGGCGGTCTTCCACTTTCCCGGCGGCCTCAAGGACTATCTGGCCGCGGACATCGAGGGCGAGCCGCTGGTCGCCGATCAGGCGTTCACCGGACGGGTCGAGAAGGACGGCAAGCACGGCACGGTCGAATGGGCGATCGCGTGGCTCGCCGGGGCCGACGGCTTCGTCCATTCCTACTGCAACACGATTCCCACGCCCGACGGCGGCACGCACGAGGCGGGCCTGCGCACCGCCCTTCTGCGGGGCCTCAAGGATCACGCCGAGCGGATCGGCCAGTCCAAGCGGGCGGCGGCGCTCACCACCGAGGACGTCATGGCCGGCTGCGCCGCGCTCATCTCGGTGTTCATCCGGGAGCCCGAGTTCCAGGGGCAGAACAAGGGCCGGCTGCAGACGGGCGAGGCGGCGCGGATCGTCGACGGCGCGGTGCGGGACGCCTTCGATCACTGGCTGGCCGCCGCGCCGAGCCAAGCCGCCCGGCTGCTCGACTGGGGAATCGAGCGCGCCGAGGAGCGCGTCCGGCGGCGCATGGAGAAGGACGTCGCCCGCAAGACCGCCGTGCGCAAGCTGCGCCTCCCGGGCAAGCTCGCCGACTGCGCCAATTCCTCGGCGCAAGGGTCGGAGCTGTTCATCGTCGAGGGCGATTCGGCCGGCGGCTCGGCGAAGCAGGCGCGCGACCGCGCGACCCAGGCGGTGCTGCCGCTGCGCGGGAAAATCCTCAACGTCGCCTCCGCAACGCGCGACAAGCTCGCGCAGAACCAGCAGCTCGGCGACCTCCTTCAGGCCCTCGGGGCCGGCTCGGGCGCCCACTACCGCTCCGAGGACCTGCGCTACGACAAGATCATCATCATGACCGACGCCGACGTCGACGGCGCGCATATCGCCTCCCTGCTCATCACCTTCTTCTATCGCCAGACGCCGAAACTGATCGACGAGGGCCACCTCTATCTCGCCGTCCCGCCGCTCTACCGGCTCACCCAGGGCGCAAAATCGATCTACGCGCGCGACGACGCGGACAAGGAGCGACTGATGAAGTCCGGCTTCACCGGCCGCGGATCGATCGAGGTCAGCCGCTTCAAGGGTCTGGGCGAAATGCCGATGCGCGATCTCAAGGAGACCACGATGGACCCGGCGCGGCGCACGCTCCTCCGGGTCGCGATCGTGGCCGGCGACAAGGTCGTCACCGCCGAGACGGTCGAACGCCTGATGGGAACGAAACCGGAAGCCCGCTTCGCCTTCATCCAGGAGCGGGCGCCGAAGGCTGCGGAGCTGGTCGACGTGTGAAGGGGCGACGTTACGGAATTCGCCAGCCTGTGAAATCCTTTCGGAGGCGCGCAAATTCGGCTGGAATTGGCGCGAAAAATGCGGTATGAAACTCGTGGCGGGCTCCGTTCGCATCTTGCGGGCGAGAGGGCGAGTAGTCGATGTTTCAGGTGGTTGATTTCGTTTTGGCGCGAACGGCAAGGGACGCAATGCCGCGACTCGCGTTTGGCGGAGATGAGCGTGTCGGTTTGTCCGCTTCCGCCGCCGAAAGACCTTGCTCTTGAAGACTTCGATCAACTGCGCCGTCAGCGTTCCGCCATGTACGGCGGGTTGCGTGCGGCACGGTAGGCTTTCGCTGCGCAGGCGGCGATTGATTGGGGCGGCGTCACGCCCTGTGGCGAACAGGGATTGGTTGGAGAAGTTTGACGAACATGAGCAAGGGTAAGGATTTTCGGCCTCGCAAGCGCGGGTTCGACGATGATGGTCCGATGTCCTACGATTCGAAGCCCCGGCAGGCGCGGGGCTTCGGCGGCGGTCCGGACGGAGGCTTTGGCGGACCGCCGATGGGCGGCGCCGGAGCAGCGGCCGGCGTGTCGAACGCCCCCGCCGTCGATGCCGTGGTCAAGTGGTTCAAAGCAGACAAAGGCTACGGATTCGTCGAGCTGGCCGGCGGCCAGGGCGACGCGTTCCTCCATGCCAACGCGCTTCGGAACGCCGGTCACGAATCGGTCCCGACAGGCGCCAAGCTGCGCGTCCAGGTGGGCGCCGGCGCCAAGGGCGCGCAGGTCACGCGCGTGCTGGAAGTCGACGCCACCGGCATCGTCGAGCGGCCGGCGCGGCCGTCGTCCGACGGGCCGCGCCCGCGGCGCGTGGCGCCCGATCCGTCGACCGCCGTCAGCGTGACGGGGCATGTGAAGTGGTTCGACGACACCAAAGGCTTCGGCTTCGTGGCGAGCGAGGACGGGGGCAAGGATGTGTTCGTCCACATCTCGGTCCTCGGCCCGGCGGGCATCACCAGCCTGACCGAAGGCCAGCAGGTCAACATGCGCGTGGTCGACACGCCGAAAGGCCGCGAGGCGATCTCGCTCTCGATCTGACAGGGGCCCTGCCCCGATTTTTAGAAAACGAGCGCGGCCCACGAGCCGCGCTTTTTTCGTTTCCGCAGCGACGCGGCGGCGGGTTCGGCCGGCGCCGCCATGAGGGACAACGCCCCATGCAGCCATCCCGCGACCTTCGCCGCCTGATCGAGATCATGGCCGCGCTGCGCGATCCCAAGGGCGGCTGCCCGTGGGATCTCGAACAGACCTTCGCCTCGATCGTCCCCTTCACCATCGAGGAAGCCTACGAGGTCGCCGATGCGATCGAGCGCGGCGACGCCGAGGATCTGCGGGAGGAGCTCGGCGACCTCCTGCTTCAGGTCGTGTTCCATGCGCGGATGGCCGAAGAGGCGGGCCTGTTCGATTTCGGCGGCGTGGTCGAGGCGATCACCGAAAAGCTCATCCGCCGGCACCCGCATGTGTTCGGCGACGCGCGCGATCTCGATTCCGAGGCGGTCAAGGCGCTCTGGGGGCGGATCAAGGCGGACGAGAAGCGCGCGCGCGCCGAGACCCGCGCGCGCGCCGGCCTCGACCCCGAGCCAGCGCCCGGCGCCCTCGGCGGGGTTCCGAAAACCATGCCGGCGCTGACGCGCGCGGCGAAGCTCCAGGAGAAGGCCGCCAAGGTCGGCTTCGACTGGGACGATGTCGGCGGCGTGGTGGCGAAGCTGCGCGAGGAGATCGCCGAGGCGGAAGCCGAAATCGAAGCCGGCGCGAAGGAAAAGCTCGCGGCCGAGATCGGCGACCTGCTGTTCGCCGCCGTCAACCTCGCACGTTTCGTCGAGGTCGAGCCCGAGGCGGCGCTGCGCGGCGCGAACGCAAAGTTCGAGCGCCGGTTCTCCCATATCGAGCGGCGCCTCGCCGAGCGCGGGCGCCGGCCTGAGGGCGCCAGCCTCGACCAGATGGAAGCGCTCTGGCAGGAGGCGAAGGCCCTAGAGCGCCGGGAGCGCTGAAGCTCCGCGCCGACGCGCTGACGCCTCCCCGGCGTTTCGTGCTATCGGCGCGGCCGAGCCACGAAGACCCGATCCGCAAAACCCGAGGCTTCCAAGAATGCGTTCCCTGCTGTTCGTGCCCGGCGACTCCGCGCGCAAGTTCGAGAAGGCGCGGCAGACGCTTGCCGACGCGCTGATCCTCGACCTCGAGGATTCGGTCGCGGAAGACCGCAAGGACGAGGCGCGGACCATCGTCCGGGACATGCTGGGCGCCGGGCGCGGCGCGCAGGCCCTCTACGTTCGGGTCAACGCGCTCGACACCGGCCGGGCGCTCGCCGATCTCGCGGCCGTGCTGCCCGGCCGCCCCGACGGGATCATGCTGCCCAAATGCGAATCGGCGGCCGACGTCGTCAAGGTCGGCCTGTGGCTCGACGGGCTGGAGGCGGCCAGCGGGGCGCCGGCCGGCGCGACGAAGATCCTCCCCATCGTCACCGAAACGGCGCGCGCGCTCCTCCGCCTCGACGGCTACGCCGAGGCGGGCCCGCGCCTCTTCGGCCTCATGTGGGGCGCGGAAGACCTCGCCGCCGCGCTCGGCGCGACCGCGAACGCCGACGAGCGCGGCTTCCATTCGCCTTACCGGCTGGCGCGCGACCTCTGCCTCATCGCCGCCAAGGCGGCCGGCGTCGCGGCGGTCGACACGGTCTACACCCGCATCGACGACCTCGCCGGCCTCGCGGCCGAAGCGGCCGTCGCGCGCCGCGACGGCTTCACCGCCAAGGCCGTGATCCATCCCCGGCACGTCGAAGCCGTCAACGCGGCCTTCGCGCCGACGGCGGCCGAGATCGCCTGGGCTGAGCGGATCGTCGCGGCGTTCGCGGCGGACAGGGACGCGGGCGTGGTGAAGATCGACGGCCGGATGATCGACAAGCCGCATTTGCGCGCCGCGGAGGCGATCCTTGGGACAGCGCGGACTCGGGGGATCGGCTGACGAAGGGCCGCTCCGACGCCGCCCGAGGCGGCTCGCCGGCGCCGGGGGACGCGACGCGAGGCGCGCCCGAATTCCGCTTTCGCGGGGATGACCGCGACGCGCGATTTTTCTCATTTAAATCAAACCATTGGCCAGACGCCTTCCTCAGCCCGGCCTGAATTTTGCACAAAATGGGACATAACGTGTTGAAATCGGCTGCGCGAAAGCATTCTTGCGCGGCCGGCGCAGACCGCCCGCCCTGGAGGACCGCGACCCCATGACCGAACTCGGCATTCTCGCCCGCCGCCGGATCGAGGCGGAAATCATCGCGCCGATCTGGGACGAGATGCGCAAGGCGATCGGCGAGGAGCCGGCGCGCGAAATCCTGCGCAGAGCCATCCGCCGGGCGGCGATCGCGGCGGGCGCGGCGATGGCCGAGCGCGCCCCCGGCGGCGCCGATCTCGAGAGCTTCAAGGCAATCTTTTCCCTGTGGACGAAGGACGACGCGCTGACGATCGAGGTTCTGCGCGACGCGCCCGGCGCGTTCGATTTCAACGTCACCCGCTGCCGTTACGCCGAGACCTACCGCGCCATGGGACTCGGGGAGTTGGGCGACGTCCTGTCGTGCAACCGCGACGGCGCCTTCTGCGAAGGCTATGATCCGCGCATCGCGCTCGCCCGGACGCAGACGATCATGGGCGGGGCGAGCCATTGCGACTTCCGCTATCGCGTCAAGCCGGTAGAAGCGGCGGAGGGAAGCGCCTCGTTCAGCGGGGCGCCTGCGCCACAACCCTCGAGGGGAAGACCATGAAGCTGCCGTTCGTTCTCGCCGTCGCCGCGCTCGCGTTCGCCGAAGTCCCGCTCCCGCCTGCCGCCGCGCAAGTCCGCATGATCGAGATGAATCCGGACCGTTCGATCGAGGTCTCGGGCGAAGCGAGCGTCGAGGCGACGCCCGATTTCGCCAAGGTGACGCTCGGCGTCACGACCACGGGCAAGGACGCGGGCGAGGCGATGGCCGCCAACGCCAAAGCGACCAACGCGCTCATCGCCGCCCTGAAGGGCCAGGGAATCGCCGCCGCCGACATCCAGACGTCCAGCCTGTCGATCTCGCCGACCTTCGCCAATCCCTCGCCGGGCTCCTCCGCGCCGCCCGCGATCACCGGCTACAGCGTCGGCAACATGGTCACGGTCACCGCGCGCGATCTCGCCCGGCTCGGCGCGCTGCTCGACAAGGCCGTCCAGAGCGGCGCCAACGCCATGTACGGCGTCGCCTTCGGCGAGGACAATCCGGGCGCGCTGCTCGACAAGGCCCGTCCGCTGGCGGTGGCGGACGCCCGGCGCAAAGCGGAAATCTACGCCGCCGCGGCCGGCGCGAAGGTCGGCCGGCTGATGGCGCTCAGCGACCAGGCCGGCCAGCAGCCGGCGCCGTTCGCGCAGCGCGTCTACGCGACCGCCGCGAGGGCGGCGCCCATGCCGATCGAGGCGGGACAGGACAAGCTCACCGTAGCCGTGACCGCGCGTTACGAGTTGATCCAGTAGCATTGTGTCGATAAAGCCGGGGAATCGCCCGATGTGCCGCGCCATTCGTCCGCTGTTCAACTTCGAGCCGCCCGCGACGGAGGAGGAGATCCGGGCCGCCGCGCTCCAGTTCGTGCGCAAGGTCAGCGGCTTCTCGCGGCCCTCGCGGACAAACGCCGACGCCTTCGCCCGCGCGGTCGAAGAGGTCGCCGACACGACGCGCCAGCTCGTTGAGACGCGGAGCAGCACGGCCGCGCCGCGCGACCGGGAGACCGAGACGACGAGAGCGCGCGAACGATCGCGCCGTCGCTTCGCGTGATCCGTGGCGGCCTCTCGAACGTGCGGCTCAGGACGTAAATTCGCCTTCCCGATGGACTATGCCGCGCGCGGGCGGGAGCCCCCAACAGAAGGAGTTCCTTATGCGCGTATCCCATTTCGCCGCAGCGATCGCCGCGGCGACGCTGGTTATCTCCATCGGCGCAGCCCGCGCCGAGACGATCAAGTTCAAGGCCGACCTGACCGGCCCGGCCGAAACCCCTCCGACCGACAGCAAGGGGACCGGGACCCTGACGGCGACTTACGACACCGCGACCAAGGCGCTGGCGTGGACAATCGACTATTCCGGCCTCACCGGGCCCGCGGTCGCCGCGCACTTCCATGGCCCCGCGCCGGCCGGCAAGGCCGCGCCGATCGAGGCGCCGCTCCAGCCGCCGCTCGAGAGCCCGATCAAAGGCTCGGCGACGCTGACCGACGCTCAGGCCAAGGACCTGATGGACGGCATGATGTATTTCAACATCCACACCGCGGCGCACAAGCCGGGCGAGATTCGCGGCCAGCTCGAAAAGGCGATGTGAGCCGGCCGGCCGCGCTCACCCGCCGTCCCGCGCATAGGCTGACGGCGGCGGGAGCCAGCCTCCGGCGCCCGTCAGCCCACGATCAGCAGGCCCGCGATGGTGTCGATGGTGAACCGCCCGACCTGATTGACGACAGGAAAGCCGAGAAGCGGTTCGGCGCCGTGCGGGACGGACGGTGGCGTACACATCGAGCAAGCTATGGCCGCCGACGGAGCCCGACCAGACCCTGATCCCGCGCCGCGTCTCTTTTTCTCCGTTGGCCAGGGTGAAAATGGCGTTGTCGGACTCGATCGCCTCGCGGCGCAGAATGAGCCGGTCGGCGATCCACTTGGGAAGGCTGAGCCCCATCGCGCCGGCGTCGATCACCATCTTCTTGGTGATCGAGCCGAGTTGCATGTCGACCCGCACGGCGCGGCCGTCCTGGTCGAGGTCGACGGGCGTGGCGGCCGGGGCGTTTCGAAGGGAACGATGCAAAGGGGGGCTGATCATGGTTCAGGTCGTCGGTTCCATCCTCGTCGGGGGCCGGGCGAGACGATGATCAGGTGATCCTTTGAACAGCGCCACGACGAGACGGTCAATGCGACGAATAAATTCAATCCCGGAAATGGAAAGTGCGGCTCAGAGCAGCGGCTATTGCTGAAACACGTTAGCGACGAGTCTTTCCGGCCGGGCGCAGGCCTTCTGCGCAGGGCGCCACACCGTCGCTCTTGGAGTTCCTACGTGTAAACCCGTATTGGCCGGACGAAGCGCCATACGTTATCTTGGCGGCAAGAACGGCGACAGACCGCTCACCGCTCGACAGTCGATGCAGATTTGCGACCGCCAGCGGTTCCCCGTCAGGAGGACGCCTGCGAAGATGTTTACGTTCGTCAGGATGATCAACCAGCGTTTGCGGCAGAGAACAACGGGCATTGTCGCCGAGGCCGATAATCTCATAAAAAATTATGGGCGCTACGCCTTCATGGAGGCGCGCCGCCGCACGGTCGAAGCCAACGCGATCTCGACGGCGTGTTATTGGGACCAGGTCAAAGCCGAAATCGGCAGGCGCGTCCTTCATCGCTCCGGAGACGAGGCCGGTTGCGATCGTCTCGCCTCCAGACCCGCCGACGCCGTCTCGGACGGATGTCCCCTCGCCGGATGGACGGCGGAGGAACGCGCCCAAGCGGAGGCCATCGCGAGACTGATCGAGGTCGTCGCCGGCGAACGGGTCGACAATCCGGTGAGAAACGCGCGGCCTGTGGACGCGGTCGTCGAGCGCGTCCCCGGTATCGGCGGTCGCAGATACGGATGGGCGCCGCTCGACGGCATTCCGGTCGTCGCCGCCGGCTCCGCCGGCCTTCCCGCTATCCCACGCTTTCCTTCCGCCGCGCCCCAGCCGGCGCATGGCGAGCCATCCAGTCGGGCAGGAAGGTGAACGCCTCGGTGAGCAGATGCGGCGTATGGCGGCCGGGCGATTCCCGGAGCGCCCGCTCGAAATAGTCGTCGAGCGCCGGACGATAGGTCGGGTGCGCGCAGCGGGCGATGACCGCCTCGGCCCGGCGCTTGGGCGACAGGCCGCGCAGATCCGCGAGCCCCTGTTCGGTGACGATCACCTGCACGTCGTGCTCGGTGTGGTCGACATGCGTGACCATCGGCACGATGCACGAGATCGCCCCGTTCTTGGCGGTCGAGGGCGTCATGAAGATCGACAGGTAGGCGTTGCGGGCGAAGTCGCCCGAGCCGCCGATGCCGTTCATGATCGACGTGCCGCGCACGTGGGTCGAATTGACGTTGCCATAGATGTCGGCCTCGATCAGCCCGTTCATCGCGATCACGCCGAGACGGCGGATCAGTTCCGGATGGTTGCTGATCTCCTGCGGACGCAGGACCACCTTCTTGCGGTAGAGCGCCAGGTCGCGGTTGAACTCTTCCGCCGCCTCCGGGGAGAGCGACAGCGCCGTCGCCGACGCGAACTCCATCTTGCCAGACTTTATGAGGTTCAGCATCCCGTCCTGCAACACCTCGGTAAAGGCCGAGAGACCGGTGAACGGCCCGTGCTGAAGTCCATCCATCACGGCGTTGGCGACGTTGCCGACGCCCGACTGCAGCGGGAGCAGGCCCTGCGGCAACCGGCCCTTCTTCACCTCATGGCCGAGGAAATCGAGAATGTTGTCGGCGATGGCGCGCGAGCTCACGTCCGGCGGGGTGAAGGCGGAGTTGCGGTCGGCCGAGTCGGTCTCGACGACGGCGATGACCTTCTCGGGGTCGCAGAAGAAATAGGGTTGGCCGATGCGGTCATGCGTGGTCAGAAGCGGGATCGGCCGCCGGTGCGGCGGCAGGTCCGTGCCGTAGTAGATGTCGTGCATCCCCTCGAGCGCCGGGTTCTGCCAGCTGTTGACCTCCAGGATGATCTTGTCGGCTTGGTCGAGCCAGGTCTTGTTGTTGCCGACCGACGACGACGGAATCAGCCGCCCGTCCTCGAGGACGCCTGCGACCTCGACCACCGCGACGTCGAGCTTGCCGAGAAAGCCGAACCAGACGAACTGCGCCACGTGCGACAGGTGGATGTCGACGTAGTCGAGCTCGCCGTCGTTGATGCGCTTCCGGCAAGCCGGGTCCGACTGATACGGCAGGCGCAGCTCGATGCCGTCGGCCTTGGCGAGCGCGCCGTCGAGCTCGGGCGCGGTCGAAGCGCCCGTCCAGACGCCGATCTTGAAATGCTCGCCGGCGGCGTGCCTTGCGCGAATATGCGCGGCGAGCGCGACCGGCACGGCTTTGGGATAGCCCGCGCCGGTGAATCCGGACATGCCGACGTTGGCCCCGTCGGGAATCAACGCAGCGGCCTCTTCGGCGCTCATGATCTTGGAACGCAGCGCGGCGCTCCGGATGCGGCTCTCGGTCATGATGATTGGATCGCTTTCCTTGGCGCCCGGCTCCCCCGCCCTGACGCGCCATGCGCATAGCACATATGGCGCCGGCCGGAATGCGACATTTGGTCAATCGGCGTTCGCAGGCGGGTGGCGAGTCGGGCGGCGAAGGGCGAGAACGGCTTCTCGAAACGACTGAATATAAGGCGAAATCTCTTTTAATTAAACCGGTTAGAATATTACTGGCGAGCCTCGGCGGGCGGACGGCGCGCCCGCGATTTCTTGTTGCTATGCGAAATTTGCATGGGAGCAATGGGGAGTTCGCGGGACACCGATCGCCGGCGGACAGTCGTTCGCGCCCCGCGCCGCCTCCAGCGAGCCGCGCCGGCCCCCTCAGTCCCGCACGAACGCCATCCGGTCCACGTCCACCAGCCCCATGTCGGTGATCTTCAGGTGCGGAATTACCGGAAGCGGCAGGAAGGCGACCTGGAGGAACGGCTCGGCCAGCGTGACGCCGAGGCCCTTGGCGGCGGCGCGCAGCGGGATCAGGGCCTCCCGCACGTCCTCGAAGCGCCCGAGGCTCATCAGCCCCGCCACCGCCAGCGGCAGCTCCGCCAACACCCTGCCCTCGTCCGCGACCGCGAACCCGCCCTCGATCTCGCGCAGCCGGTTCACCGCCGCGGCCATGTCCGTCGCGTTGGTCCCGACGACGCAGAGGTTATGGCTGTCGTGCCCGACCGACGAGGCGATCGCGCCGCGCTTCATGCCGAAGCCTTTGACGAAGGCCGTCGCCATGTTGTCGTTGACGCCGTGGCGGGCGACGACCGCAACCTTGACGACGTCCTGGTCGAGGTCGACGTCGCGCGCGCCGTTCCTGAACGGCAGCGTGACGGGCACGCGCTCGGTTATGATCTTGCCGGGAACGACGCCGATCGCCTGGGTCGAGGGCCCCTGCCCCCTCGCCACGAAATCCGCAGGCTCGACGCGCCGCGCCTTGATGCTGTCGCGCCCGACCGGCGCCAGCACGCCGCGCGCGGCGAACAGCGCGTCGTCCACGACGCGGCCGGCGGCGAGCACGATAGAGACGGCGCAGCTTTCGAGGTCGTCCAAAACGACGAGGTCGGCGCGCCAACCCGGGGCGACGAGCCCGCGATCGCGCAGGCCGAAGATGCGGGCGGCGGAAATCGACGCGGCGCGATAGGCCGCGAGCGGCGGCGCCCCGAACCGGATCGCCGAGCGGACGACGAAGTCGAGGTGCCCCTCCTCGGCGATGTCGAGCGGATTGCGGTCGTCGGTGCAGAAGGCGATGAACGGCGAATTGCGCTCGGTGATCAGGGGGCTCAGCGCATGCAGGTCCTTGCACACCGAGCCCTCGCGGATCAGCACCGCCATGCCCTTCGACAGTTTCTCATGCGCTTCCGGCAGGCTCGTCGCCTCGTGGTCGGTCCTGACCCCGGCGCTCAGATAGCCGTTGAGGGCGTAGCCGCCGAGCAGCGGGCTGTGGCCGTCGATCGGGCGCGTCTGGAAGGCGGCGAGCTTGGCGAGGCACGAAGGGTCTCGCGCCAGCACGCCGCGGAAATTCATGAATTCGGCCAGGCCCAGCACCTTCGGGTGATCGGCCAGCGCGAGAAGATCGCCGACGTCTAGCCGAGCGCCCGCGGTTTCGAGCGTGGTGGCCGGCACGCAGCTCGACAGCTGCACCCGAAGGTCCATCGCTGTCGCCATCGCGCCGTCGAGGAAGTAGCCGAGCCCCGACCGGCCCAGCACGTTGCCGATCTCGTGCGGGTCGCAGATCGCCGTCGTCACGCCGTGGCCCAGCACGCAGCGGTCGAATTCGAGCGGGGTGATGAGCGACGACTCGACATGGCAGTGGGTGTCGATGAAGCCGGACCACGATCTTGCCGCGCACGTCGATCTCGCAGACGCCGCTGTATTCCCCTTGCGTCCCGACGATCCGGTCGTTGCAGATCGCGACGTCGCCCGAGATCAGTTCGCCGCCGGCGAGGTCGAAGATCCGCCCGCCCTTGAGCACGAGGTCGGCCCTGGCGAGCCCCTGCCCCTGCTCGATCGCGCGGCTGAGAAAGGCGATGGCGTCGCTCATACGTCGTGCTCCTCGCGATGACGCGGGGGATTGTTTCAGGCTTGGCGCGCCGGCTCAAGCGCGCTTTGACGCCGCCCCCCGAATCGTCGTCAGGTGAGCGCCGCATGCGCGCGCCGATCCTGTCGATCCAGTCCCACGTCGTCTTCGGCCATGTCGGCAACGATGCGGCGGCGTTTCCGCTCCAGCGCCTCGGCCGCGAGGTCTGGCCGCTGATGAGCGTGCAGTTTTCCAGTCATACCGGCTATCCGGGGTGGCGCGGGCGCGCCTTCGACGCCGGCATGATCGACGATTGCGTCGCCGGGCTCGAGGCGATCGGCGCTCTTTCCGCATGCGCGGGACTGCTCACGGGTTACCTCGGCAAGGCGGAGATCGGCGAGGCGGCGCTCAGCGCGCTCGCGGCGCTGCGCGCCGCCAATCCCCATGCTGCCTGGTGCTGCGACCCGGTGATCGGCGACGTCGACCGCGGCCCTTATGTCGTCCCCGAGGTCGCCGCCTTCTTCCGCGACCGCGCCTTGCCGGCGGCGACGATCGTCACGCCGAACGCCTTCGAGCTGGAATGGCTGAGCGGCGGCCCGGTCCGGACCCGCGCGCAAGCCCGTGGGGCGGTCGCGGCGCTGCGCGCGCGCGGGCCGCGGATCGTCGCCGTCACCTCGCTCGCCCTCGACGACACGCCCCCCGACGCGATCGACGTCCTGGCGGGCGACGAGAGCGGCCTCTGGCGCGTGCGGACGCCGAGGCTTCCGATCGCCGTCAACGGCGCGGGCGACTTGTTCGCGGCGCTGTTCTTCCACCACCGGCTCGACAGCGCGTCGACTCCGGCGGCGTTGTCGATGGCGGTCTCGTCGGCGTTCGGAGTCGTGGCGGCTACGCGCGCGGCGGGCCGACGAGAACTGGCGCTGATCGACGCCCAGGAGGAATTCCCGCATCCCACGCACGTCTTCCCGGCCGAGCCGGTCTGACCCGCGCCGACGTCCTCCGGCGATTTACTTTTTCTGCGGGTCGTCGCAATAGAGTCTGTGTTCTGAAGCGTTATTGGCAGCGTGAGAGGGAGTTGGCTATGCCGCGTTCCGTGAATATGTCCATGGCCGTCGCGCTCGGAACCCTGATCGGGTTCGTCTCGACGGCGGACGCGCAGACCGCTCGCCGGCATGTGCGCCATCCGGCGGCCGAGGGTCATCAGATCGTGGTTCACGCGCGCGAATCGTATCTGACCGCGGGAACTGCGGCTCCGGTCGGCTCCACCAGCGGCTACGCGCTCGATACAATTGCAAGCACGGCGCCCTACATGCCGTTCATCGATCACACGATGGTCGGGTTGATGGGCCAGGAACGCCTGCCGACCAACCTGACTGTTCCGAACTGCTGCGCGCCTTAGGAGGGCGGGCGACCGGATCGGCGAGACGCCGCCTCTCCGATGCACCGCGACGACTATGGGTGCATGACGGGACTCTGCTGACAGGCGGAAAACCAGCAACGGCCGGGGATGTCCATGGCGCGCGGCTTCCATACGCTCGATGTGTTCACCGAGCAGCCGCTGGCGGGCAATCCGCTCGCGGTGGTGCTGGATTGCGAGGGCCTCGACGGGGACCGCATGCAGGCCATCGCCCGGGAGTTCAACCTCTCCGAGACCGTCTTCGTCCTCCCGCCGCGCGACGCGGGCCATTCGGCTCGGGTCAGGATTTTCACGCCCGGCCGTGAGCTGCCCTTCGCGGGCCATCCGACGATTGGAACCGCCTGCCTCCTCGCCCAGCTCCGCGCGCCCGACCGGCTCGCGGCGCAGGACGTGCGCATCGTGCTCGAGGAGGAGGTCGGCGCCGTCGCCTGCCGCGTTCGGCGCCGCGAGGGCCAAGCGCTCTCGGCCGACTTCGCGCTTCCGCGCCTGCCGGAGCGTCTCGACCGGCTGCCGCCTTCCCGGGCGGAGATCGCCGAGGGCTTGGGACTCGCGCCGGAGGAGATCGGCTTCGACCGGCACGCGCCGAGCCTCTTCAGCGCCGGCGCGCCGTTCCTGTTCGTGCCGGTCCGATCGCTGGCGGCGATCGCGCGCGCCCGGCCGGGCGTCGCGTCCTGGACGGAGAACGGCGGACCGGCCACCTATCTTTATACGCGGGAGGTCGCAGAAGACGGCGCGGCGTATCACGCGCGCATGTTCGCCGGCGGCTGGGGCGTGCCGGAGGACCCGGCGACCGGCAGCGCGGCGGCGGCCTTCGCCGGCGTCGTGAGCGCGTTCGACGACCCGGCCGACGGCGAGCACGTCCTGAGAATCGAACAGGGGTTCGAGATGGGGCGCCCGAGCCGCATCCTCCTCGGCATCGGGATCGAGCGGTCGGCTCTGCGCTCGGCCTCGATCGGCGGCTCGGCGGTGATCGTCTCCAGCGGCGCGCTCGACCTGTGAGCGGGGCGCCGCGCGTCCTCGAGATCGCCGAGCTCGACTTTGTCCTGGAGCCCCTGCAATGGGGCTTCGCCAGGACGCACGGCGTCGCGATCGCGTCGCATTGGGCGAAACTCATCAAAGAGAAGCCCGAGGTTTACAACGGCCGCATTTTGCTCGTCGCGCGCCGCGCGCTTTCCGCGCGGCCGGACGGGGCCATCAAGCTCGAGGGCGCGTATTTCGAGGCCGACTACGCCGATTTCGTCGCCTGGCAGGCGTTCGGCGACCCGGGCGACCCGGTCGAGAACTGCTTCTCGATGGCGGCCCTGCGAAGCGTGGAGGGCGCGTTCCTGCTCGGCGAGATGGCGGCCCACACCATGAACGCCGGACAGATCTATTTTCCCGCCGGCACGCCCGACCCGAGCGACGTTTTCGCCGGCAAGGTCGATCTCGAAGCCAGCGCGAGACGGGAACTTTTCGAGGAAACCGGCGTCTCCGCCGAGAGCGCGACGGTCCGGCGGGGCTGGACCGTCGTCATGTCGGAGCGGCGCATCGCCTGCATGAAGGAAATGACGCTCCCGCTCCTGGCGGACGAGGCCAAGGCGCGTATCGACGCGTTCCTGGCGCGCGACCCCCATGCGGAGCTTTCGCGCATGCACATCGTGCGCCGGCCCGACGACATCGATCCCGAGCGGACCCCAGATTTCGTCGCAGCCTACATTCGCGCCAAGCTCGATTTTCGCCGTGCTCGCTGATCTGTCGCCGACCGCGTCGACATCGGAGGGACGGCGTCTCGCCGCCCGCGGCGCCCGAGACGCGCACAATGCAAAGAAGGCGCCGCCCCCGCGCTGCTTTGAAACACCGCTTCGTCCAGTCGCCAGCCGCGAGGCCTCGGGTCAGGTTCTCGATGGAGCCGTGGAAGCGCGGCGGCGCGGTCTCCCTCGGCTCCGGAGATGCAGGCTTCTGGCGCCGATCCCCCGTCCCGGCGACGCGCGCTTCGCCCCGCTTTCCCGCCATCCAGAAAGCGCCGCGACCCTGAGGCGTCCGCCGGCAGCGGACGTTCCATCGCACAGGGTCATGCAGCTTCGTTCGTTGAGCTTGCCGATCGGTTCGCGGTGACCCTGTTCCCGCTTGCCATTAATATACAGTGTCGATAGTATTAATCAACGGCGAATGGCCAACTTCGCCGGAATCGACGCCGGAGCAAATCGATGCGCATTGCGATCATTGGCGGGGGCGCAACGGGCGCGCTGGCGGCCGTCCATTTGGCGCGGCGTCTCGCAGGGCGGGCCGAGGCGATTTTGCTCGTCGAACCGAGCGAAACCGTCGGTCGCGGCCTCGCCTATTCGACGACCGACTCGCGGCATCTGCTCAACGTGCGGGTCTCCAACATGAGCGCGTTTCCCGAGGAGCCGCAGCACCTTCACGACTGGCTGAGACGCCAAGGCGGCCAACCTTGCCCCACGCCGTTCTGCTTCATCTCGCGGGGGCGCTATGGCGATTACCTGAGCGATCTGGCGCAGGAGGTCCTGGCGTCGGGCGCCGTCCGTCACGTGCGAGACGTCTGCGTCGACATCGTCGAACGCCGCGACGGCGCCACGCTGCGGCTGGGATCGGGCGCGACGATCGAGGCCGACCATGTCGTCCTGGCGACCGGGAACGACGCCAAACCCGCAGTGAACGGCTTTCCCGCCGAGCAGCCCTGGACGCCGGGCTCGCTGGACGGGCTCTCGCCGGAGGCGCCGATCCTCGTCATCGGCACTGGGCTCACGATGGTCGACATGGCGCTGTCGCTCGACCGGCGCGGCCATCGCGGGCCGATCGTAGCCGTGTCCCGGCGCGGGCTTCTGCCCTCGGCGCACCGATCGACCGCTCCGCGCGCGATCGGCGCGGACGAAATCCCTTTCGGGACCGACCTGTCGAAGCTCCTCGCGTGGCTGCGGGGCTTTTCGGCGGGGCTCGCCGCCGAAGGCGTCGACTGGCGTTCCGCGGTCGATGCGCTTCGGCCCCATACGCAGCGGCTCTGGCGCGAAATGACGCTCGAACAGAAGCGCCGGTTTCTCCGTCACGCCCGGGTCTATTGGGACGTCCACCGCCATCGCATGGCGCCGGAGATCGAGCAGGCGCTCGCGCGGCTCATGCGCGACGGCCGCCTGACCGTGATCGCCGGCCGGATCCTGGCCGTCCGCCGGGACGCCGACCGCCTGCGGGTCCAGATCGCGCCGCGCGGCGCGACGGACCGGCAGGAAAGCATTTTCGCGCGCGTCATCGATTGCACAGGCCTCGCCGACGACCCGCTGAAGTCGTCCAATCCACTGTTGTGCGCTTTGTTCGCGCGCGGGGCGCTGCGGCCCGATGCCCTCGGCATCGGGCTCGACGTGGCGGAGACCTATCGAATCGTCGGCGCCGGAGGCGCGCGGTCGCAGCGCATACGGGCCATCGGGCCGCTGGCGCGCGCCGCCTTCTGGGAATGCATCGCGATTCCCGACATCCGGGTCCAGTGCAGCGAAATCGCCGAGGCGATGGCCGAAGCGGCCCGGGACGAGGCGAAGGAGCCGGCGTTTTAGAGCGCGCCGGCCGAGAGTCCTACTGCAGGGCCGCCTTCGGCGCGCCGTCGTAGGCGGAGACGCGCGCGCCCCACCGCTCGAAGGGATAGTAGTCCCAGACCGCGTGGTGCTGGACCGCCCAATTGTCCCAGAAGGTCAGCGTGTTCGCGGTCCAGGCGACGCGCGCCTGGAAGGCGACGTTGCGCTCGACGTGTCGGACGAGGAGTTCGAGCAGCGCGTCGCTCTCCCAGCGCGTGAGTTGCGGGATGTGCGTGGTGAACGTCGAATTGACGAACAGGAACCGTCGTCCGGTCGCGGGATGAACGGGAGCGATCGGATGCTCGGCGGCCGGAAAATTGCGCCCCGGCTGCGGCTTCGCCCCGTAGCCCGCGGTCCACGCGTTGGCGCCGTCGTGGACTGCGGTCAGGCCGTCGACGAACGTGCGGAGCGGCGCGGAGAGCGATTCGTAGGCGAGATAGTTGTTGACGAACAGGGTGTCGCCGCCGCCGACCTCCGGCGTCTTCTCGACATAGAGGAAGGAGGCGCGGATCGGCTCCTCGTCGCAGGAGACGTCGTGATGCCAAGCGTCTCCGGCGGTGTAGCGCGACTCCCGGCCGGTCTTCCAGGCGAGCACCTCCGGGTCCCGGCTCGCGCCCGCGATCAGCGACGAGGCGGCGAGCGCATGCTGGTGCAGGCGACCGAAATGCCGGGCGAAGCGCTTCTGGTCGTCCGCGCCGAGCCGCTGGTTGCGGAAGACGAGCACGAGCCGCTCCGCGCTCGCCCGCCTGATCTCCGACAGCTGCTCGGGCGGAATCTCTTTGGTCAGGTCGACCCCGTCGATCTCCGCGCCGAGCGCCGGCGCGATCGGCGTCACGCGTATCGTCTCATAGGGCGCAAGGACCCGCTCGTTCCACGCTTCGAGGGCCGCCTTGTCGTGCGTGTCGCGATAGAAGGACATCCGGATCGTTTCCTTTGCCGAAGGGGGGCGGGCTCATGCGGTCGCGCGGCCGATGAGGCGCGCGAGGATGGATTCTTCGAGACGGCCGAACGCCGCGGCGCCGCGGTGACGCGGGCGCGAAAGGGGCACGTCGACATCGAGCGCGATGGCGCCGCGTTCGATCAGGACGATGCGATCGGCGAGCGCGACCGCCTCGGCGACGTCGTGGGTCACCAGGACCGCGGTGAAGCCTTCGCGCCGCCAGACGCTTTCGAGCAATTGCTGCATTTCGATGC
>CAIZGR010000492.1 GCA_903932535.1 uncultured Hyphomicrobiales bacterium
CGGGCGCCGGCGGGGGCCGGCGGGGTCGCGGAGGCGGGCTCCTCGGTCGGCTCGGCGACGGCGCCGCGCATCTTCGCGGAGCTCGCCTTCGCCGCCTCGGGGGCGGCGGTTGCGGTGTCGCCAGCCTCGTCTGCGGCCATGAGGAGCGCGGCACTGGCGCTGCCCTTGCAGGCGGCGTAGGCATCGGCGGCTTTGGTGTGCGCCTCCTCGGCGGCGGCGCGGAGCGGCTCGTGCTCGCTCATCGCGTCCTCGTCGTGTCCCTCCTCCTCGTCGTCGTCGTCGTCGGGCTCCTCGGCGGGCGGCGGCTTGCCCTCCTTGGAGGCCGCGAGGGCGCGGCCGAAGCCCTTGGATCCGACGCGCAGCGAGCGCGGGGCCTGCGGGGTCGTCTTGCTGGCGTCGATGCTCATGGCGCTCCGAGGGTCGCGAGGGTGGCTGCGTGCGCGATCACGCTGTCGAGGGTTCCGAGGCCGGCGACGAGGCCGACATCGACGGCGGCCTGGCCGCGAAACATGTCGGCGTTCCAGCTGCGGACCACGCCCGGATCGATTCCGAGCTTGGCGGCTACGAACAGCACGAAGTCTTCGGAGCAGGCCCGTGCGTGCTCGTCGAGGCGCGCCTTGCCGAGATCGCTGAGGGGCTCGACGCCGTTGGGGTCGAACTTGCCGGGGAGCCCGCGCGCGACGTAGACGTCGGTCCCCGCCTCGGCGAGCTTGCGGGCCTGGGTGGCGAAGATCACGACGGAGGACACCGAGCCGGCGCGCGCGCTGGGGTGGATGAAGACGCCGCCGGTGGCGATGCCCAGTGCGAGATAGACCGCGGCCGATGCGAGCATCGAGGGCGAGTAGACGAGGACAGGCTTGCCGGCGTCGGCGATGGCCTTGGCCATGCGCACGGTCCCCTCGTCGAGACCGGGCTCGTCGCCGCCGGGGGAGTCGATGTCGACGACGAGGGCGGAGACACCGGGGTCGGTGACGGCGGCGCGGATGTCGCGCTCGATGCCGTCGTAGCCGCACGTCTGCCCGCAGGGCGTATCGGACTCGCGCTGCTCCATCGCGCCGCGGATCTCCACGACCGCGACACCGCCACCGGTGGGCGCTCCGGCGGAGCGGGATCGGGGGGCGGACGATGCCTGCGAGCGGGCGGAGGCGAGGTAGTGGCCGCTCGGGCGCTTGCGCTGGATGCCCAAGGCCGCACCGAGCGCGACAGCTACGGCCGCGCCGGGGCGGACGCGGGCGAGCAGATCGGCGGTGAGGGCGGAGGTTTCGGGCACGGGCGCTGCCCACCTTCCAGCTCTCGGGGGTCCGGGCTGCCCCTTGCGGGGTTGGCGGGCTTGTCAAGAGGTACATGCGTTCCGTGTTCGGCGCAAGCTGGTGCGTGATGCACCACCATTGCCGGGCCGCAAAGGGCCCACGGCGGGCCCCGAAAGGCAAAGGGCCCGAGGTTGACCCCGAGCCCTTCGCGCGTGGCGTGCCCAGCCGGACGCCGGGAGAACCCGTCAGGCCGCCGATACCGCCGGGGACTCGGCCGCCGGCTTGATGTCCCCAGGCGCCTTGACGGGCACGGCGGGGGCGGCGCCGAGGAGGATCGTCGGGGTGCCCAGCTCGTCCGCTCGGGCGTCGACGTCGGCCTGTATCGGCGCCAGCCCCGCGTCGCGCCAGGCCCGGACCTGGACGGCGAGGGCGAGCGCGCGGACCGAGAGCTTCTCCACCGTGGCTTTCGCGGTGCGCGCCTCGGCCTCGGCGCGTGTTGCCTCGGCGACGGCGCGGTCGACCGGGGAGGCGTACCGCTCGCCGGACAGGCGCACGAGGCCGTCGATGCCGTTCACGTCGCAGAACGGCCGCGCGATCCCTTCGTTCCAGCCCCGGACGAGCGCCTCGTGATCCTTGTCGACCAGGGCCTCGTCGACGGACCAGCCGACGATCGGCGTGTAGGTGCTCGAGGCGCCGGGCCCGGGCGACGGGATGCCGAGGATGGCGTATCCGATCTTCACCAGCTGCCGCATCGAGTAGCGGTCGAAGAACTGGGTGTCGCTGGTAATCTGGACCGGATCGACCTCGGTGCCGTGGGGGGAGACCATCGCCGTCCGGGCGCGGCCGGCGGAGGCGAGCGCCTTCTGCACGGCCTTGCCGTTCTCGTCCTGGATCTTGATTCCGTCGCCGAGCGAGGCGTGCACGAAGGCGCGGCCGGCGGCTTCGGAGAGACCGGCCTCGTCGCGCTCGCTGAGCTTCGACGGGGGGAAGAGCTCGCCGACGGACAGCACGGCGCCGAACTCGTGCCAGCGCTCGCCGTGCGCGAAGATCGCCCAGTGTCCGTCGCCGGGGGTGATGCGCACCAGGCCGCTATCGCTGGTGATGGCGTAGTAGCCGCCCGGGTAGCCCGGAGACTCCGCGCGCCAGTAGATCGCCTCGTGCGGCCAGCGCTTGAGGCGCAGGCGCTTCACGCCGGCGTCGACGTCGTCGACGTGGTGAATGTGTACGAGCGAGCCGCCCATCATGGAGACGTCGCGGAGCTTCTCTTCGAGGCTCGGGCGGAACTGGCGACACCACACGTCGTCGAGGTCCGCGGCCGCCCACTTCGGTCCGCGGAGCGCCGTCTGCGCCCACTGGGTGCGCTCCGTCGGCGCCGAGCGGCGGGCGAGCGCGCCGAGGATGTAGGCGAGCCGCAGGCAATGCCGGCTGAGGCTCGCGCTCTGGTACATCCAGCCGCGCAGGTGAGCGAGCACGGCCTCGCGCGCCTCGGGCGGCGTGTAGCCCTCCGCCCACTCCTGCCAGCCCTGGTACGTGACGAACTCGTGCGCGAGGTACTTCTCGTCCGTGCTCGTCTCGTTCGCCGTCGCGTTGATCTGCGGCATCGTGTCGAGCGCGGAGAACGGCTCGCGGTTCGTCAGCTCAGCGCCCATGTCAAGAACTATACACGATTCCAGGCCTGGTCGTCGTCGGGCTCCTCGTCGCGCTCCCGCGTCGGGGTCCCCCAGCTCGGCGCGGGCATGGTGCGCTGGGCTTCCTCGAAGCCGACGAAGGCGCCGCGGTTCTGCTGCGCCTCGCGCTCGGCGGTCGCGGCCTTGGTGTCGCCGAGGCCGAGGAGGTCGGTCACCATGTGGTTCTCGGCGTCGGCGCGGTCGCTGTCGGTGCCCGCCGGCGTCAGGTTGCGCTGCTGCCCCTCGAGGTCGGCGAGTTGCTCGCCGGGGAGCGGGGTGTGCTTCACCTGGCCCTGGGCGGCGAGGCGGGCGGGAGACTCGGCGCGGGCGCACTTGTCCCTGTCGGCCTTCACCCAGCGGATCTCGCACACGTTGATCTCGGCGCGGTTCGACGGGTCCGCCCAGCCGCCGCCGGGGAGCGGAACGGGGTCGCCGCGCCGGCGGCGCGCGCGCTCCTCGCCGTTCAACAGCTCCGCGCGGTCCTTGCCGACGTTGCTCTCGAAGGTGAAGTGCCACGGGACGCCGGGGTGCGCGCGGCAGAGGTCCACCGCGCCGTCCCAGGCGACCTTCGGCCAGCCGTTGACCCCGGCGTCGAGGACGGCGGAGCGGTCGAGGCGCACGTGGACCACGCTCCGCGCGTCGCGCCCGCCGCCGACGATCCCATGCTCGCACGCGCGGCCGCTCGAGCTCTTCGCCGGGTCGATCGAGAGGCAGAGCTCGACGAGCGGGGGGCACTCGGTGATCTGCATCGCGCGCCACTGGTCGGGGGTGAGCCGCCCCCAGGGCGAGGTGGAGCCGAGGGGATTCCAGAGGCCTTGTCGCTCGAGCGCGGCCTTCGTGCGCAGGTAGTTCGGGTCGAGGTTGCCCGCGTTCTCCTCGGACGGGCCCAGGTCGATCACCAGCACGCCGGCGCGTTCCAGGTCGTCGCCGAGCACCTCGCGGAGGAGCACGAGGCCGTCCTCCGTCGTCGGGATGATCGTGAGGCAGCCCCGCTCGCGCGCGCTCTTGAGCGCGGCTACGAAGGCGGCGCGGCCGGTCGTCCCCCACTTCGGCGGGTCGTCGAGGATCTGCACGTCGGCGCCGACGCCGAGCGCGGACCGGGGAGCGTCGATGGAGAAGAGCCCGATCGTGATGCCGTTGATCCCGAGCTCGCCCTCGAAGCCCTTGGAGCTCTGCCAGTCGTACGCGATGCCCGGCTTGGCCCACGCGAGGATCCCGGTGCGCTGGTTCTCGACGATGTCGCGCGCGTCGGCGCCCGTGCTCGCGAGGATGCGCGGGCCGCGGGCACGGCCGACAAGGATCAGGTGCAGCAGCAGCTCCCACGCGGTGCGTGTCTTTCCGGTGCCGTAGCCGCCCGTGTACACGACGATCGACGGCCGCTCACGAGGTCCGGGGAAGCGCTGGGCGGGGCGGCGCCAGAACTCCCACGCGGTGTCGAGTGCGGCGACGGCCTCGGGTCCGAGCTCGGCCTCGAGGCGCCGCAGGACGCGGCGAGCGCGGGGCGGGGGGAGCGCGCGGAGCTCGTCGACGAGGGCGAGGGCCGCATCGGAGCCGGGCTGCGGCTGGGCGAGGGCGGGCGACCAATTCTCAGGCTGCGGCATGTCGGGTCACCAGCCGGCCGCGGGGCCGTTGTCTGCGGGGTCGAGGACGGCCCAGTCCATTTGCGCGGCCGCGTCGATGCGCTGCCCCTCGGGACCTTGGCGCTCGTGGTAGTCCCGGGCCGCCGCGTTCCAGAAGTCGTCCTGCTCGTCGTCCGGCATGCTGACGAGGGCGAGGTTCATCGAAGCGCCTCAAGCGCGACGTCCCGATCGAAGCCAGCGAACACGGGCCGTCCGGCGAACGGGTGCCGCCGGTCGACGTCTTCGCCAAGCGACTCCCGGCGGTCCATCTCGACGATCGCCATCTCGGCGA
>CAIZGR010000493.1 GCA_903932535.1 uncultured Hyphomicrobiales bacterium
CCTTCGGTGGCCGGCAGCAGATGGTCCTGGATCGCGACGGCCGGCAGGAGCTGATAGATCCGCAGCCCCAGCCGCCGCGCGTTCTTGGGGAACAACGCATAGTCGGCAGGCAGGGTGGGGCGGGCGGTCAATTCGAGATAACGCTCGGCGCCCGCCCGCGACAGGACATAGGCGGCGCTGCTTTCGTGGCGCGAATAGAGCCGCGCGACCTGACGCTCTCCCAGGATCGTGCGCCGCGCGCCGAGCTTCACCTTCTGAAGATAGGTGTCGATCTTGACCGCATGCGCGTCGGGCGGGACCCAGGCGCCGTCGTCGACCAGCGCCTCGAATCCCGGCCGGATGTGGAGGTCGTCTTCGAGAAAGCACGCATGCGCGTCGGGCGTGTCGAGAAACAGCCGCCAAGCGTTTCTGTGGCTCGCGAGGCAGGCCAGCTCGAAGCGCGTCAAGCCTCTGGCCGTCTCCGGGATCGCCGTTCCATCGACCGCCGGCGCCCGCGTGAAGGGCACGCCGCCGAGCTGACCGCGCATATGGTTCAGGCGATCCGAATCGCGGTCGAGATTGATGACGGTGACCTGCATCGGGCGCAATCCCAAGCCTTCGTCAGACTTTCATCTGGGCGCCGAGCTCGACCACGCGGTCCGACGGCAGGTTGAAGAAGTCCGGCGCGCTCGCCGCCTGCTTGCTCATCGCGATGAACAGGCGGTCCTGCCATTGCGGCATTCCGGAATTGGGCGCCGGCTTCAGCGTCCTCCGGCCGAGGAAGAAGGACGTCGTCATGATGTCGAACTTGAGGCCCGCTTTGCGCATCGCGGCGAGGGCGCGCGGAATGTGGGGCTGCTCCATGTAGCCGAAACGGAGCGTGACCAGCGTGAAATCGGAAGAGAGCGGCTGGATCTCGAAGCGGCTGGCTTCGGCTGCGCGCGGCGTCGTCTCGGTGCGCACGTTGAGGAGCACCACGCGCTCGTGCAGCACCTTGTTGTGCTTGAGGTTGTGCATGAGGGAGGAGGGCGCCGAGGTCGGGTCGTTGGTGAGGAAGACGGCCGTCCCCGGGACGCGGACCGGCTTCGACTTCTGCAGCATCTTGATGAGGTCGGCCATCGGGATCGAGTCCCGATGAGTCTTGGCGTTCAGGATCGCGCTGCCGCGAGACCATGTCCACATCACGATGAACATCGCGCCGCCGAGCATCAGCGGGACCCAGCCGCCATCGAGGACTTTGTAGAGGTTGGCGATGAAAAACCCTATGTCGATCGACAGAAACGCGCACACCAGAGCGAGCGCGCTCCACAGCGGCCAGCGCCAGAGCTTCCAGACGACGAAGAAGGCGAGCGCCGTCGTCGTCACCATGGTTCCCGCGACCGCGATGCCATAGGCGTTGGCGAGCGCGTCGGAGGAGCGGAAGAGCAGCACCAGCGCCAGCACGCCGAGCAGCAGAACCCGGTTCACCCGGGGGATGAAGATCTGTCCCTCCTGGGTCGAGGAGGTGTGGATGATTTCGAGGCGCGGGAGCAGTCCGAGCTGAATGGCCTGGCTCGCGAGCGAAAAGGCGCCGGTGATGACCGCTTGGCTGGCGATGACGGTCGCTGCGGTCGCGAGCAGGATCAGCGGCACGAGCGCCCACGACGGGGCCATGAGATAGAACGGATTCTCGACCGCCTTGGGGTCGTTCAGGATCAGCGCGCCCTGGCCGAGATAATTGCACACCAGCGCCGGCAGGACGAGGAACAGCCACGCCGCCTGGATCGGCCGGCGGCCGAAATGTCCCATGTCCGCGTAGAGCGCCTCCGCGCCGGTAACGGCCAGGAACACGCTGCCCAGCACGACGAAGCCCATGGCGCCGTGGGCGACGATGAAGCCGGCCCCGGGCGCCGGGCTCAGCGCTTCCAGAATCTGCCACGCGGCGGAAATATGGAGGAGCCCGAGCGTCGCGTTGACGATGAAGAACAGCGCCATGATCGGCCCGAAGAAGGCGGCGACCTCGGCCGTCCCGCGGCTCTGCGCGGTGAAGAGAAGGACGAGGATCACCACCGTCGCCGGCAGGATGTAGGGCGCGAGATCGGAATCGACCTGCTTCAGGCCCTCGAGGGCCGAGAGCACCGAGATGGCCGGGGTGATCATCGCGTCGCCCGAGAACAGGGCCGACCCGGCCACGCCGAGCAGGAACGCGATCGCCGTCCGCTTGCCGACCGCGCGCTGAGCGAGGGCCTTGAGCGAGAGAATGCCGCCTTCGCCCTTGTTGTCCGCCTGCATCAGGAAGACCACGTATTTCGCGGTGACGACGATCAAGAGCGCCCAGATGATGAGCGAGACGACGCCGATCACGTCGCTCGCGACCACGCCCTGCGCCTTGAACTGGCCGAGCGCGGTCTGAAGGGCGTAGAGCGGGCTCGTTCCGATGTCGCCGAAAACGACGCCGATCGAACCGAGGGCGAGAATGAAGAAATTGCCCGTCGAGTGACCGTGTCCCCCGCCTTCGACAGGAAGCGGCGTGGCCGGGGCCGGGTCCTTCATGGCGTTATCGGACATCGATCTCAAGAACCCCAGAAGCGCCGGTCACGGGCTGACGCCGTCAAAACGGCGGACGTCTATACGCTCTCGCGCCGTGCGCGCATAGAGCGCGCCGTTCAGCCTTTCGCAAGGCCCGCCCGGTCACGACGCGGCGGCCCGCCGCGCATGCCGGGCGAGCCATCCGGCCGTCGCCTCGGGCTGCTCGATTCCGGGAATGTGGCCGGCGCCGGCAATGATCTCGAATCCGGCGCCGGGGATCATGGCCGCGGTCTCGCGCACCAGCGCGACCGGCGTCGACCCGTCCTCGTCCCCGGCCAGGCAGAGTGTCGGAACCGCGATCGTACCGGCGAAAGGGCGCAGGTCGGCGCGCTTCAGGGCGCCGCAGGCGGCGAGATAGCCCTGCTTCGGACTGCGCACGAGCATGGTCCGCCAGCCGGTCAGCTCGTCGCGCCGGCGGGCGCGGAAATCTGCGGTGAACCAGCGCTCCATGACGCCGTCCGCGACCGCCTCGACGCCGCCGGCCTCGATCGCCGCGATTCGCGCGTTCCAACTCGCGTCGTCGCCGATCTTGGCGGCGGTGTCGGAGAGGACGAGGCCCGCGAAGCGTTCCGGGCTCTGGCGGTAGAGTTCCTGGGCGATCAGCCCGCCGATCGAGAGGCCGGCGACGGTCGCCCGCGCGACCCCGAGCGCGTCGAGGAGGCCCGCCAGATCTCGAGCGTAGTCGGCCATGTCGGCGCGGCCGGGTCCGGCCTCTGAGAGGCCATGGCCGCGCTTGTCGTAGCGGACGACGCGAAAGTCGCCCGCGAGACGCGCCGCGACCTCGTCCCAGATCCTGAGGTCGCTGCCGAGCGCGTTGACGAGGACGATCGGAGGGCCGGCCCTCGGCCCCTCGTCGCGGTAATGGACCACGCCGCCGTTCGCCCGGATGAAGCTCATGAGAAGCGCCCTTTCCTCAGTCGCGTTTCGCCGGCTCGATATTCCGCGGCGGCGCGGCCCGGCCGCGATCCGCCCGCCGATCGCGCAAGAACGTCCACCAGTACCACAAGAGGAGAATCGGCGCGCCGGCGTCCACCACGGCGTCGAGGCCGGGGATCGGCGTCAGAGGGACGGCGATCATGCCGGCCGCCGCGGTCGCGCCGACTCAGCGCGGCCAGCTTGCGCTTCGGCGGATTGCCGCGGCGTCGCGGCAGCGCGTGAGTCCCTGGAGGCTCTCGGGTTCTGACGTCAACGAGGTATAGAATTGCTGGGACGAAACGGCCAGTCTCCCAACCTCCGCCTCGTCATGTTAGGTCGATCGGCCGCGACTCGCGGCAAAGATGACGTTCGAGCCGGCGAACGAGGCGCCGGCGCGTTATCAGACAGAGCGCGTCCCGGCATCGCAAGCGGCGGGCGCCGGCGCCGGGGACGGCTGGAGGTCATGAACTTAACGACGATCGTCAACAATATTCCCAATCTCATCACCCTGGCCCGGATGGTGATGACCCCGGTCGCCGTGCAGGCGATCGTTTCCCAGCGCTATCTTCCGGCCTTCCTGATCTTCCTGCTCGCCGGCGTCTCGGACGCGGTCGACGGCTTCATCGCCCGGCGGTTCGACCTGCGGACGGAGCTCGGGGCCTATCTCGATCCGCTGGCGGACAAGGCGCTGCTCACGTCCATCTACGTGTCGCTGGCGATCTACGGCGCGTTGCCGGCCTGGGTCGCCATCGCGGTCGTCTCGCGCGACGTGATGATCGTCGTCGCGGTGGTCGTGTCCTGGCTGCTCGACAAGCCGGTGGAGATCCGGCCGGTCTGGGAATCGAAGCTCAACACGGCCGCCCAGATCGCGCTCGCGGGTTTCGCCCTCGGCGTGCGCGCCTATCAGGTCGATCCCTGGCCGATCCAGAGCTGGCTCGAGTGGACGGTCGGGGCCACGACCGTGACATCGGGCTGCGTCTACGTCGCCCAGTGGCTCGACCACATGACGCGCGAGGATCGGCGATGATCCGATGCCTCGGCGGCTTCCTTCAAACGGGCGCTTTCGCCGGGGAGTATGGCGCGTTCTCGGCCCGGGGCATGCGGCTCGTGGAATCGCCGCGCCGAGAGGCTTATGCAACCGTCGCCGTCTTTGGCGTCCATCGAGGGGCAATTGGGGACCTCATTCAACCGACCGGCGCCGCCGTCGCGCGAGCGTGACCGGAACGCGATGAGCGTCGAGCGCCAAGTCGTCTTCTGGGGCCTCGTGCTCGGCGCCTTCGGCTTCGCCCTGCATCTGCTGGGCTCCACCGTCACCCCCTTCGCGACCGGGATCGCGCTCGGCTACCTTCTCGATCCCCTGGTCGGCAAGCTCGAGAAGCTGGGGCTCAACCGCCTCGGCGCGGCGCTGATCATTCTGGTGGTTTTCGCGGCGACCTTCGCCGTCGCGCTCGTCGTCGTCGTCCCGATCCTGGGAAACCAGTTGATCGCCTTCGCCCAGAAGCTTCCCGGCTACGCCATGCGGCTTCAGGCGCTGGCGCTCGACGAAGGCATGACGCTGATCAACAAGTACCTCGGGAGCTGGATCAACACGCTGGGCCTGAGCGAGCAGCTGTCGTCGGCGCAAATCCAGAAATCGATCGGCGACTTCGTCGCGCAAGGGGCGCAATGGCTGGTCAACGCGATGCGGTCGCTGGTGTCGGGAAGCGCGGCGGTGTTCAGCTTCTTTTCGCTCCTGGTCATCACGCCCGTCGTCGCCTTCTACATCCTGGTCGACTGGGACCGGATGATCGCCGAGATCGACGGTTGGCTGCCCCTCGACCACCGCGACTACCTGCGCAAGATCGCGCGCGAAATCGATCAGGCGCTGGCGGGGTTCATCCGGGGACAGTCGCTGGTCTGCCTGTTTCTCGGACTGTGGTACGGGATCGGC
>CAIZGR010000494.1 GCA_903932535.1 uncultured Hyphomicrobiales bacterium
GCAGCTCTGACTGGGCTGCCGCCGCTGCGCAGGGCATAGGGGGTGCGGGGAAGGACCCGTCGCCGGGCATGGCCATGCGCCCGGATTACAGAACGCGAGCCAGCCGTTTCTCGATCATCGGGATCACCAGCAGCCCCGCCTCGCGCACGAACGTCTGCGCGACGCGACCCTTCACCGCTTCCTTGGCAAGGTTCGGCCCGAAGAACCCGCGCAGCGGAAAGCGGTCGCGCCCTTTGCGCGCCTTGAGCGCATCGGCGATCTTGCCCTTGCCGACGAACGAACGCGCGAACTTGTGGGAGACGCCCCAGAAATCGGCGGAGACGCCCCCGCCCTTCCCCGTTTTCAGCGATAGCTTGAATTCCTTGGGCCGCGTGGCGCGCCCGCCGTAGACGATCACGTAGTCGAGGCTCGCCCCGCGCACCGGCCCGACGCCGGATTTCGGCGCGAGGCCCGTCGCATACGCGCGAATGACGCGCTCGCGACTGGTGACGCTGCGCAGTTTCATGAGCCCGGTCTGCTCGCGCATCGCGGCGCGAACCTGCGTGCGCACCTTGTCGCCGCCCTCGTTGAGCCCTTGCGAGATCGCCCGCAACACTCGCGTCTGCTGCGCGGCGAGGCCGCGCTCCATGCGCGCCAGATCGCTTTTTAGCCGGATTTCGATCACCGCGCGAGCCGCGACCGCGCCGCCATGCGGGCGGCGTTCTGCGTCAGCGCCTTCAAATCGGCGATCGACGACGAGGCGATGAAACCCGCCTGCGCCTTGACCTGCGCGCCGTCGCCGCGAATCAGCGCGACGGCGGCGGCGGCGATCGCGACGCGGCGTTGAGCGCAAGCGCACATGCGATTTTCGGGATTTTGAGCGGGTTTCGCCATTGCAGCGGCACGGTGGTAACGCGAAACCGCGTCGAAATCCCACCATCGCCGAACCGCGACGACCGCGCTCATACCAGTTCCAGATCGTGCGTGTCAACGGTCGCGCGGCGCGGCGCCCCGAACATGACGATCTCGACGCAGGCGCGATCTTGCGTCGGCAGGCCGGAAACGACCGCGCGCAACCCTTCGAACGGCCCGCGCAGCCTCACCGCGTCGCCCTTGGCGAAACGCGCCTTGCGTTTGGCGCGGCGCGCCCGCTCGTCCCATTCGCCCGCCAGCCAGAGATCCGACGCCGCCTCAATGAACGCGGGCGGAACCCGCAACGGCCCGCAATCGTTGGACAGCACGTCAAGGAGATGCGGATGCGAGCGCTTGGCGAGCAACAGCCCGACGGGCTGGCCGACGAACACATAGGGCGCAAACACCGGCACGGCGCGCAACCGCCGCGCCCGCTTGCCGTTGTAAAGGCGCGGCACGTAAGCGACGACCGCATGCGGCGCGAACGTGCGAAACCCGACCGCCTGCAGATCGTCCGCGACCGCGAATTCCGCGCCCGAGCGCGCCACAGCGCACACCCAGGAAACCCCGCCGGGATCGACGGGCGCGGCGCAGCGCAGCGCCGATGCGCGCCCCTGCAATTTCGTCACGATCCCGACGCGGTTTTCCTGACCCATGTTCGCCCCCAGAAAGGTAAGACAGCTAACCGCGACGACGCATCCTCACGCCCCGTTCAACGGCGCAAAGAAACAGAAAATCACCGGCTCCGGCTCGCCGACCGGATTCCAGAACGCCCAATAGGAGCCGTCCGGCGAGGGCAACGCGCGGGCGACCGGCACGACCGTCTTGAGCCCGTCGATGTGATAGCCGTCGGCCTCGATATGCACGGCCCCGGCGCGCAGATGATGCACGTCCTGCGGCCCGCAGCACGAGGACTTCACCCACGGCGGCACGGGGTCGCCGTTCGACCAAAAATCATGCGCCTGCGCGGCCCCAACGTCGAGCAACGCCGCCAGCGCCATCAACCAGCCCTTCATGCCGCCTCTCCATCGAATTTGCCGGCCTCAAATCCCCACGCCGCCCAGCCGGGCCGCGTCTGGCGCGAGAACAGGTCGAGCCGCCGCGCGTCGGGCAGCACGCGCGCCAGCAGCGCGTAGGCCTCCTCCGGCTTGCGCGAATGTTCGCGCGCCAGCCCGTCGATCAGGTTGGGCTCGCTGGCCCCGCGAAAGCCCGAGCCCTTCAGCGTCGCGATCAGGAACGGCTCGCACACCGAGCGCAGCAGATAGCCGGTCCCCCAGCGCAATTTTCCCGATGCCGTGCGCTTGGCCCAGGCGCCGCCGGTGCGCGCCTCCAGCCCCCAGCGCTCGACCAGAGCGGCCTGTTTGTGAAACAGCGGCCAGGTGCACCAGAGGAACAGCACGCCGCCGGGCGCCAGCAGATCGCCGACCGGCAGCGCGGCGATCGCGTCCATGCTCATCGTCGCATATTGCGCCTCGGGCGATTTCTCGAGTCCCTTGTCGGAATAGGCCGCCCACGGCCACGGCGGGTCGGCCATCACCAGATCGAAGGCGAAGGGCGCATGCGGGTCGAACGGCCAGCGCGAGATCGTCATCCGGCCCGCTCCGGCGCCCGGACGCACGCCTCGCGCAAGATCGCCTGCTCGCGCGCGCTGATCTCATAACCTTCGCCAAACACCACCTGCACGACGACGCCGGCCTTGCGGCGCGCGGTGCAGATCAGTTTGGAAATATGCCGGTTGCGCGTCCGGTCGGGCGTCTCGGCCCAAAGATGAGCGCTAAACCGCGCGTAAGGGACGCAGCCATGATCGCGCAACAACGCCAGCACCTTGCGTTCCTGCGAATTGAGCCGCCATTCCGGCGGAAACGAAGAGCCGTCGTCGGCGCCGACGCGCTTGAGCAACCGGAACGCGACGCGCAGATCGGCGACCTCGTCGCGCAGACGCCTGACCTCGGCGAGCAAGGCCGCGTCGCTCATGCGCCCTGTCCAATCAAGTCCAACCTCTTTTTTGAGGTTGGGCGCTTCGAGACGCCGGTAAAATAAGGTTGTGTCCAACCTGTCCAACCTGTCCATACAGATATGAAGTTAAATATGCGGGCGCACATGCGCGATAAAACACACGCGTGCGCGCGCACGTGAGGGCCAAAAAAGGTTGGACAGGTTGGACAGGTTGGACGCCGCCTTATTCTTCTAGGGACTCCAAGCGTCCACAATAGAAATCGAGGTTGGACGTAGTTGGACGTCATGGCTCGCCCTCGACCGGCTCGGGCTCCGGTTCATCCACAGGCCACTCGCGCAATTGCCCCATGCGCTCGTCCCAGGCGCGGCGGCATTCGGCGAGCGGGGGCAGCACATAGACGCGCGGGCGCGCCCCGTCGGCCTCCATCCAGCGCGACGTGCGCAGGCCCGGCACGAGCTCGTGCAGCTCGCGCCCGAAGATTGTCTGTTCGCGCTTTCGCCGGACGCCGATGCGGTCGCTGGCGTCGAGGTAATCGTGGAACATGTCGTCGCGTTTGACCTCTTTCACCCATTTGGTCGCCTTCGAGGTCGGCGCGCCGGCGACGAGCCGGTCGAGCCACCAGCCCGGCACGCTGTCGAGGCTGCGTTCTTTCTGGTCGAGCAGCGCTTCGGTCTTCGGGATGGTGCGCAGATCGACGCTGGAAAGGTCGAAGGCCAGCAGATCGTGCAGCAAAGCCTCATAGCCGCCGTCGAGCATCTCGGCTCGCATCTCGCCGAAATAACCGCCGTTTTGCGCGCAGCGGGGATCGACGTCGAGCACGCAGAAGCGCCGCTCGTCGCGCCCCGCCGGCACCACCCAGCTTTCGTTGGAGGTCATGATCAGGCGCACGTAATTGTCGAGCCGAATCGGATCGACGCCCTTGGCCTCGATCTGCTGCACCGGCGAAGTGACGAGCCCCTTGAGCCGCCCCTCGGCGGCCTTGTCGCCCGCCCACACGGCCTCGTCGGCTTGCAGCAGCAGGCAGGAGGCCATGTGGGCGTTGAACTGGCCCGTCACATAGCGGGGATCGTCCACGAGAAAATAATGGGCCGGGAACAAAGCACCGATATGCTCGCCCACGACCGTCTTGCCCGATCCCATGCCGCCGCGCAAAACCAGCGCGACGCCCATGCGCTCGCGCGGGCGCTGCGCGATCTGGGCGAAGAACGCGAACACCCAATTGTAAAGCCGCTCGTCGCCGCCGCAGACGTTGGTCAGCAGATGGTCGCGATAGATCGAATAGCCGTTGGCCTTGGCTTTGGGTTGAAAGGCGAAGCCGCGCCACAGATTGAGCCGTCCCGCCGCGCCCGGCCTGTTGTCGGGGTCGGGATAGAACTCGACGCCCTGATATTGCCGGCGCTGGCGATGGCCGAGCCATTTATTCGCCCATGTTACCGGCTTGGGGTTGCCGCGCGCGTCGAGCCCCATGACGAACCGATTGCCGAACCATATCTGAAACGCCTCGACGCTCAGCACCCGCTGGCGTTCGTCCACCGGCCCGTCATCGGCGATCTGCATGACGACCGCGCGCGAGCCCAGCAACACCAGCGCGAATTCGCGGTTGATCTCGTCAACCGAAAATTCCGAGTCGTCGCCCGCTCGCCCGCCGTCATCGCCGCCCGCCGCCTTCGCCTTGCGTTTGCCCTTCGGCTTGGCGGGAAGGGGACTCGACGCGATTTTTTCGTCGCTCGCCGCCTCTACCGGCGTCTCCAGCGCGCGCAAGACCTCGGCGCGCAAGTCCTCGCTCGCGCTCACGACGTCAGGCTCCCCGGCTCGAACACATGCGTGCCGCCTTCAAGCCCATTCCTGATCGTCATCTGAATTTTCTTCTCCCCCGCCGAGACCCCGGCAGGCAGGTGAGCGAATAACAGCGCCTCGGCCTCTCCCCGGCTCAATTGACCGCCGCGCACGAAATCGCCGAGCCGCTGCGCGCACTCAAAGACAGTCTGGTTGCGCAAGCCCGGCGGCGCGGCGCGGGCCGTGGCGCAGACGCCCTCGATGGCGGCGTTGACATAGCGCCCGGCGCGGCCGGCGACAGGCGGCGCCCGGCGCGGCGGCGCGGGCCGCTCGACCTCATCTACGCCGGCGATCAACCGCAACAGGCGGTGCGGCGCGGGCGGCAGCGCCCAATCAGGGCCGGGGCGCAGCAACCATTCGTAGAACCGGCCATTGTCCATCAACGACGGCGGCGCGATCACATAGCCGCCTGCGCCGCGCACATCGACATAGGCCAATTCCCTTGGCGCGTCGGGCACGCGCGGAGTCAGGCCCTGCGGCGTGACGCGCCAGAACAGGCCGCCGCGATTGCCGATGCTTTTCAGATCCGGCTTGGCCGCGCGCAGCTCGGCGATCTCTTCCTCGCCGGGATAGGCGAACCAGATATGAAGCCCGTCCGATTGCGTGCGCGAAACCGGAGCGCCGCGAAAATCGGCGAAGCGGCGCAGGCTCAACAGAATGTCGGGCGCGCGGCTTTCCTTGGCGTCGAGATCGACGACCAGCGAGCGCGTCTGCGGCCCCGTGGGAAAGCCGATCAGCGCGTTCGGCCACCGACGCCACCAATCGGCGACGACGTCGGCTTCGCGGGAAGCCGCCTTGAAACCCTGCCGGACATAAGGCTGTTTGGAGCCCGCCTCTTTGAAGTGGGTCTCCTTGCACGGAAACACCGCAAAACCGGCGCGCGCGTAGGCCAGCGCCGCACGCCCCATCTCGCTGACGCCCCCCTCGCCAGGCATCAGGGCTTGCCCTTGCGCTTGGCGGCGGGAAGGGGCGACAAAACCGCGCGCTCGCGCGCCCACAAGCGCCCCTGCCCGTCACGCAGATGCACGCCGCCGTCCGCAAGCAGCTTGACGACCTTGCCGTCGAATTCGCCCTGCGCGCCGACGGCGTCCGAGCGCAGCCATTGGCCGAGTTTCAGTTCGTGTTGATCGGGTAGCATGACGCGATCAATCGACCGGCGCGAGGCGCGACGGCGCCAGCAGCGCCTGCAATTGCGAAATGTCGTTGCGGCTCTCGACCAGCGGACGAAATCCGGCGGCGTCGAACAGGCAACGCGCCGGCGTCTCGACCAGCCCCACCAGATCGCGCCCGCCGGCGCCGGAAGTAAGCCGGGCGATGCGATAGACGCAGCCCTGTTGGGGGCGCGGCAAATCCAGCCACAGGCTGGCGATGCGCCATCGCCAGTCCCACGGCCGCCAGCAGGCGGCGGGCACGACGCAGACGACCTTCTGCCCGACGAAGAAATCGCTCATGACAACCCCTTCAGATGCCCGCCCTTGCGCAGCCGCGCAATCGCCATGGCGGCGACGCCGCTCTCGATCTTGAACTGACGCAATATTTCCTCGCGCTCGCAGCGCCCGTGGATGCGCGCGAACGCCAGAATGCGCCCATACAGCGAATCCGGCGCCGGCGGGCGCGTGTAATCGACGGCCTTGCGCGCGCGCTTTTGCGGCGCTGGCGCATCGGCGCCCGGCGCGTCGTCCTCATAAAACACGATCCCCGGCCACAGGCTGTTGGCGGCGGCCTTGACCGCATCGACCGCCTGACCCGCCTCCTCCTCGCTGGCGAAAGAGACGGTCACGGTCGCCTCGTGAGCGACGGTGTCGAACGAAACCTGC
>CAIZGR010000495.1 GCA_903932535.1 uncultured Hyphomicrobiales bacterium
CCTTGGTGATCGTCACCGGCGCGATGACGAGGTCGAACTTCTTGGCTTCGAGGCCGGGAAGCACGCTCGTCCAGGGCAGGTCGAGATAGGAGACCTTGCCGCCGAGCTCCTTGGCGACCGCGTCGATCAGGTCGCGGTCGACGCCCTTGTAGACGCCGTTGTCGGAGATGTCGAAAGGCGGGAATTGCATCTCGGTGGCGACCACCAGCTCGCCGCGCTTCCTGATGTCGGCGAGCGTGTCGGCGAAGGCGGTCCGCAGGCCGCCCGCGAGACCCGTCGAACCGATCCCGGCGAGGCCCAGCCTCAGCGCCATGCGCCGCGACAGCGCGAAGCGTTTGAAATCCTGCATGCTGATCCCTCCTCATAATGCTCCGCAGCGGGCCTAGAGCCACGAACTGCGCCGATCGACGTGCGTAAGCACATCCATATCCGCGCCCCTGTCAAGGCGGCGCCGACGGGCGCGGCCGAACCATGAGGCGCCCGACGGACGTCTAAGCCGTCGTCGACATCGACGTTCGCGCCTCGGCTCACCACGCCCGGCGATAAATCTCGAGCGCGTCGGCTTCCGTCACCGGGCGCGGGTTGTTCGGGAGCAGCCGCGTCTGTTTGATCGCGTCCCGCGCGAGCGTGGGCAGAACCGCCTCGGGAACGCTCACGTCGCGCAGCCGCTGGGGCAGGCCGCATTTCCGGGACAAGTCCTGCAACGCGTCGCAAAAGGCCTCGGCGCGCTCCTGCCCTTCGAGCCGCCCGAGTTCCGGGAAAGCGAAGGGCGCGACATCGACGTAAGCCCCGGGCGACGTCTTGCAGTTGAACCGCAGCACATGCGCCAGCACCAGCGCGTTCGACAAGCCATGGGGGATATGGAAGTGGCCGCCGAGCGGGTAGGCCAGCGCATGCACCGCGGCGACCGGCGAATTGGCGAAGGCTTGGCCAGCGAGCATCGAGCCGAGCAGCATCGCCGATCGCGCCTCGAGGTCCGCGCCGTTGCGGACGGCGGTCTCGATCGCGCCGCCGAGGAGAGCGAGCGCCTGGGTCGCGAGCACGCGCGAGATCGCATTGTTGTTCGCGCTCTTCGAGGCGTAGGCCTCGATCGCATGCACCATCGCGTCGATGCCGGTGGCGGCGGTGACAGGAGGCGGTAGGCCGAGCGTCAGTTCGGGGTCGACCAGGGCGACGTCCGGCAGAATGACCGGCGAGACAACGCCCATCTTCTCGTTCTCGCCCGTCGTGACGATCGAGATCGGCGTCACTTCCGAGCCGGTGCCCGCGGTCGTCGGCGCGAGGATCATCGGCAGCCGCGGCCCCTTTGCGGCGCCGACGCCGAACACGCCGGCCAGAGTCTCGCGGCCCGGCGCGAGCAGCGCGACGAGCTTGGCGGTGTCGAGCGAGGACCCGCCGCCGAAGCCGACGATTCCCGTCGCCTCGAGCGCGGCCGCCATCTCGACGGCCTTCATGATCATCGCGGCGGGCGGATCGGCCACGACGTCGGAGAAAATTTCCGCCTGGACGCCCGCGTCGCGCAGAAAGCCGAGGGCGCGGTCGACGAGGCCGGTCGAGACCATGCCGGGATCGGTGACGACCAGCACCCGTCCGCCGAGCCGCTCGCGCGAGAGGGCGCCGATCTTGGCGATCGCGCCCGCTCCGAACTGGATGCTGGCGCTGGTGTTGAAAATGAACGCGTTCATGGGCTCTCTCCCGCTTCCCGTTCCGTGTCCGAATGTCCAGGCCATGGCCGTCAGGATGGCGCCGGCGCCGCTCGGCGTCCACAGGAGCGCATGAAGATGGTCGACGCGGAGGCCTCGCGTCAGCCCGAGAGATCGGCCAGGAAAGCGATCGTTTCGGCGGCGAAGACCGCCGGCGCGGCGTCGATCGCGCCGTGCCCCTGACCTTCGAGGACCGCGACGCGCGACGACGGCAGGACGCGATGGAGCAGCGCGGCCGTGTCGCGGTACTGCGGCCCGCTCTCGCCGCCGACGACGACGAGGGCCGGCGCCACGCACGCCGCAAACGCGCCGGGCGCGCGCGCGAGCCCATGCACGGCCTCGAGCTCGCGCAGGATGTTCGGGGCGCGATCGAGGAAGCGCGTCCACATGGCGCTGCGGCGGAACGCGAGGATCTCCTGGGCGCCCATTGCGAAGGCGTCCGAAAGGAACGCCGCCACCGCCGCATCGGCGTCGCCCCTCGTCATCGCCTCGCGCATGGCCGGGATCAGGTCGCGCGCGAAATAGGCTTCCGGGCGCGCCGGAAGCGGGGGCTCGTAAAGGACGACGCTCTTCGCCACGCCGGCTTTGCAGGCGGCGCCCAGCACGCAGAGCGCGCCGAAGGAATGGCCGATCAGATGCGCCGGTCCGAGGCCGATCGCCTCGACGAGAGACGCGATGTCATCGAACTCGACCTCGATCCGGTAGTCTCCCGCCTCGCCGCTCTCGCCGTAGCCGCGACGGTCGACGGCGAAAACGGAGAAGAACGGCTCGAGAAACGGCAGGATCGGCCGCCACCGGCCGCCGTCGGAGACCGTGCCGTGGACGAGCACGAGCGGCGGCCCCGAGCCGCTGCGGCGGAACGCAAGCATCGTCCCGTCGCTTGCCGCAAAACGATCCGGGCCACCCGGCGTTTGCGCGCGACCGCCGCTCATGCCGGCGCTCGCCGCCCCCGCGGCCTTCAGGCCGCCGGCTCCGGCTCCGGTTCCGCCGCCGCCTCCGCCTCCGCCGCCGCCGGCGCCGCCGCGGCCTTCAGCTTCGCGGCGACGTTCGCCTTGAGCGCCACCTTGTCGATCTTGCCGGGCCCGGTCTTCGGCAGCGCGTTGACCCAGAACAATTGGTTCGGCAGCTTCTCCGGGGGGAGGCGGGTCTTGCAGTGCGCCGCCACCGCCTCGAGATCGGGCTCGCCGCGCGGAACGATGACCGCGACGACCTGCTCGCCGCCGTCGCTCGCGGACAGCCCGAACACCGCGGCTTCCGCGACAAGCTCGCAGGACGCGAGCGCGGCCTCGATTTCCGGCGGATAGATCGTGATCGCGCCGCGCCGGATCAGGTCCGTCACCCGGCCTTTGAGATAGAGATAGCCCTCGCCGTCCAGCGCGCCGAGATCGCCGGGGTAGAACGATCCTTCGCGCACGCCCTCCGGACCGGCGGCCGCGGGGCCGGCGGCGCCGATGAAGCGCTGCGTCACGCCCGATCCGCGACAGCGCACGTAGCCGATCGCGCCCGGGGGCGCGATGCGTCCACGCTCGTCCACGATGTCGACGGCGATCCCGGGCGCCACGCGTCCTACCGATTCGCTCTTCCGCTCGACGTCCGCCGGCCGCAGCGCGCTGATGAAGCCCGTCGCGGCGTTGCCGTAGACCTCGATGAGGTTCGGGGTGAGGCGCGCCTTCATCCGCTGCTTTTCTTCCGGGTAGAGCGGGGCCGCGCCGACGATCATCGCGCGAACCTTCGGCAGGAGCACGCCGTCCCCGCTCGCCTTGGCCAGCATCTCGCGGCAAATCGGCGGCGTCACCAGGAACACGGTGTCGTCGCGCTTGTTGATCTCGTCGATGAACGTGTCGATCGATGCGACCACGCCCACCAGCACGAGGGGGCCGCCGACGCAGATCTGGTTGGCGACGAAGAAGAAGAATCCGGAGAAGCTCATCTCGCCCATGACGAGGAGATGGGGCGGATGCGCGACGTCGAGCACCTCGGGGAGCAGCGCCGCCGCCGAGCGGGTGCGTTCCCACCATTCGCGCTGGGTCGTCACCACGCCCTTGGGCGCGCCGGTCGTGCCGGACGTGATGCTGAAGATGAGCAGGTTGTCCGACGGGCCGGAGAAGCGGAAGTCGCCGTTCTTGGTCTCGATCGCCGCCTTCCAGTCGGCGTCGAGCGTGTGGACGACGACGCCCTCGGGCGCCGCGTATCCCGGCAGCGCGATCGCCCGCCTGACGCCGAACAGCTTGTGCGGGTCGAGGGGCTGCGGCTGGCGGAAGGGCACGTCGACCGGGATGGCGCCGATGCGCAGGAGCGCGAACACCAGCACGAGATGAGGAACGTTCACCGGCAGGGAGACGGCCACGAGCTCGCCCGGCTTGACGCCGAGGTCGTGCAGATGCACGGCCGCCCGCCCGACCAAGCCGGCGAACTGGAGATAGGTCAAGGAATGGTCGCCTTCGATAATCGCGACCGTCTCCGGCTTGGTGCGGGCGTAGTGGAAAATGGGATCGCTGAGGTTGTTGAAAACGGGCGCCATGGCCCCCCCTGTCCTGCTCGAGAACTTAACGCGCGGCAAGATTCTCCGCGGCGGCGGAAAAATCAACCCCCGGCGCGCCCGGCGCCAATGCGCGCGCCGGCGAGTTGCGACCGCCGGCTTCACGGCAAAGCGCGGCTTCGCCGTGACGCGAAGCGAGACGGGGCAGAACTTCCCACCGCTTATCAAGCGGTTTTTGATGCTTCAAGGGCAGGGTTGAACCGGGTTCCGGTTTTGAGCATGGCGCAGGCGAATTTGAGGAGGCGGCCGGCGACCGGCTTCGCCAGCAATTCTCATTATGCCGTCCGTGGTTCGGTTGCGCTCGGATTCAGAGGTGTGTCGAGGTTCAACCGCCCGTAAAGCGCCCAAATTGCGCCCCCATTAGGCGGAAACAGACGGGCGATTTTCATAATGAGAATTGCTGCGGCTTCGCATGTCCGCTTGCTTTCCCATGGTAACATCGTTAACCTATCCCGGTAGGTTAGGGGCCGAGGTCGCGGAAGTCCGCGAAGGGTGCGCGTGTGATGTGAAATTCGGGCCGAAAGGGGCCGTTCGTCCATGTTCGGGGCGATCGGCGTCGCGAGACGGCCCAGGTCGATCGGACGCGGGAGGAGAGCGGCGGAAGCGCTTGGGGCTTCGTTTGTAACGGAAGTTTTGTCGCGGCGGACGAATATGTTTCTCGGGTGCGCGGTGCGGAACGCGCCAATTTCGAAAGAACGTATGTCGGTCCCCGGAATGGCTTCCGTGACATTGCGAAGGCGAAGCGCGGACTCGGTCGGATGACCGAGGACCGTCGGCGCTGTTTCCTCCGGCTCGGTGAAGCGAAGCTATTGAGGAGCAGCCTATGAATATGCTCGTGAATGTATATGGCGTTTCCGCCTCGATCACCGGAGTTCCTGCGCTCGGACAGACGCTGACGGCGGACGTGTCGTCGGCCGATCCGAATTACGCCTATTCCTATCAGTGGCAATCCTCCGCGGACGGAACCTTCGACGACGCCGTCGACATCGGGGCGGACAGCCCGGCCTATCAGGTGGCGCAGAGCGATCTCGGGTCCGCAATCCGCGTCGTCGTGACGGCGACCGACAGCGGGGCGGACGTGACGACCACAGTGGACAGCGCTGCGACGGCGGCCGTGGTGACCCCGATCGAGTGGACGAATTCCAGCGGCGGCGACTGGAGCACGGGGAGCAACTGGAGTTCCGGCGTCGCGCCGGGCGCCGGCGACGAGGCGGTGATCACGGCGCCGGGGACTTACACGGTCACGGTGTCCCAGGCCGAAAGCGTGAACGATCTGGCC
>CAIZGR010000496.1 GCA_903932535.1 uncultured Hyphomicrobiales bacterium
CTGGCGATCCGGACCGGCGACGACCCCGGCGAGGAATTCCCGGTTTTCCGGGAGTTCTGGATCGAGAAGCCAGCCCCCGCCTCCAACACGCTGACCATGTACGCGCTGCTGGATTCGCAGAGCGTCACGGGCGCGTTCCGGTTCACCGTCCGTCCGCTCGAGACGACGATCATCGACACCGAAATGACGCTGATCGGGCGCGTCGCGACCGACAAGCTCGGCGTCGGGGCGATGGCCGCGGGCTATCTCTTCAGCCCCCTCGATCACCGGCGGCCCGACGACTCGCGCGCCGCGGTCTACGAATCGACCGGCCTGCAAATGCTGACCGGAAAGGGAGAGTGGATCTGGCGACCGGTTTCGAACCCGGAAACCTTGCAGATCTCGGCCTTCGCCGACGTCAATCCGCGCGGGTTCGGTCTGGTGCAGCGGTCGCGGACATTCGACGCCTTCTACGACGACGAAGGCCGGTGGGAGCTCCGCCCGACGCTGTGGATCGAGCCGATCGGGGAATGGAGCGAAGGCGACATGCGCCTGCTCGAGATCCCGGTCGCGTCGGAAAACAACGCCAACATCCTGGCGCAATGGCGTCCGAAAGCGGGAGTCGCCGCCGGCGGGACGCTGTCGCTCGCCTACCGCCAGTTCTGGTGCTGGACCCCGCCCTCGAAGCCGCAACTGGCGGTCTGCACCTCGAGCCGCGCCGGCAAGATCAACGGCAAGCCGCGATTCGCCGTGGAGATGGCGGGCGACGTCTTCGCCGACCCGCAGAAGGCCGCCGCGGCGGTCGCCGACCTGCACGCCAGTCCGGGAAAGATCGTCTCGATCAAGCTCTTCCCTTATAAGGAACGGCGGTCTGTGCGCGTCGTGTTCGACCTCGACCCCGGCTCCGACCCCTATTCCGAATTGAGGCTCACGCTCAACATAGACAACCAGGCTGTCAGCGAAACATGGCTCTATCGATGGAGAGCGTGACGCTCCGTCCCGCCGCGCCCCCGGCCGGCGACCCGAGCGCCCCTGCGGGCGCTCCGACAGGTTCGACGCATGGCGGCTCGATGCCCGGCTATGCGCCCCTCGCCATGCCGGCGCAGTCGTTTCGTAAGTTTGCGAGGAGCCAGCGCCGCGCCTGGATCAATCCGCGCCTCGCCGCCCAGCCCGTGCTCGCGCGGCTTGCGGTGTTCGGCGGGGCGCTCGCGCTGACCGCCTATGGCGCGTTCCAGATGTACAAGGTGGTCGGCGTCAGCACGACGACGCCGCTCGAATGGATCATGGTCGTCCTGTTCGTGGCGACGTTCTCGTGGGTGGCGCTCTCGTTCACCGCGAGCGTGGTCGGATTCGTCTGGCTGATCGTGAACGGCCGCAGGCGCGACTCCCTGCCCGCCGCGCTCCGCGAGCGAACCGCGGTCGTCATGCCGATCTACAACGAGGCCCCGGCCCGCGTTTTCGGCGCCATGCAGGCGATCCTGGAGGATGTCGAGCGCACCGGCTTCGGCGCCGCCTTCGACTATTTCTTCGTGTCGGACACGACCGACGGCAACGTCTGGATCGCGGAGGAGCGGGCCTTCCTCGCCATGCGCGAAAGGCTGCCCGGCGCGCGCATCTATTACCGGCGCCGGCGCAAGAACACGAGCCGCAAGGCCGGGAACATCGCCGACTTCGTCACCCGATGGGGCGGGCATTACGCGCACATGCTGGTGCTCGACGCCGACAGCGTCATGTCCGGCGACGCCGTGGTGCGGCTCGCGGCGGCGATGGAGGCCGACCCGGACAGCGGCATCATCCAGAGCCTGCCGCTCATCGTCAACCGCAACACGATGTTCGCCCGGTTGCAGCAGTTCGCGGCGCGGATCGCCGGACCCGTCCTCGCCGCCGGACTCTCCGCCTGGATGGGACGCGACGGGAACTATTGGGGCCACAACGCCATCATCCGCACCCGCGCCTTCGCCGACCATTGCGGCCTGCCCGACCTGCCGGGGCGCCCCCCCTTCGGCGGCCATATTCTCAGCCATGACTTCGTCGAGGCGGCGCTCATCCGGCGGGCAGGCTATGCCGTTTACATGCTGCCGACCCTCGGCGGCTCCTACGAGGAGAGCCCGCCCTCGCTGATCGACCTCGCCACGCGCGACCGGCGCTGGTGCCAGGGCAACCTCCAGCACTCGCGGGTGATCGGGGCGCGGGGCTTCGTCTGGCCGACCCGGCAGCATTTCGCGACCGGCATCATGGGCTATCTCGCCTCGCCCCTCTGGATGGCCCAGCTTCTCGTCGGCATCGTGCTGGTGCTGCAGACGCACTACATCCGGCCGGAATATTTCACCGCCGATTTCTCGCTCTTTCCGGCTTGGCCGCGGTTCGACTACGAGCGCGCGCTGCAACTCTTCGAGCTGACGATCGCCGTTCTGCTGGCGCCGAAGTTCCTCGGGCTGATTCTCGCGCTCCTCGACGGCCCGACCCGGCGCGGTTCGGGCGGCGCGCTGGCGCTGACCGCCTCGACCCTGTTGGAGATCCTCGTCTCGGCCGCCCTCGCGCCGATCATGATGCTGATCCAGTCGGGATCGGTGCTGCAGATCCTCTCCGGACGGGACACCGGATGGAATCCCCAGCGCCGCGACGACGGCTCCATTCCCTTCTCCAGCATCGCGCGCCGCCATCGGTCGCACGCGGTGCTCGGCGTCGTCACCCTGTTCGCCGCGGCGCTCATCTCGCCGTCGCTGGTTCTGTGGATGTCGCCGACCATCGCCGGCCTCATTCTCTCGATCCCGCTCTCCTGGGCGAGCGGGCAATTGTGGATCGGCCTCGGCCTGCGCCGCGTCGGCCTCCTGCGCACGCCCGAGGAAACCTCGCCGCCGTCGGTCGTCCTGCGCGCCAACGCGCTCGCCGGCGAGCTCGCCCGTTCCGGCCGCGACGACGAGGAGGCGCTGATCTCGATCCATTCGGACCCGGCCTTCCGCGCGGTTCACGAGTCCTTCCTGCCGGAGAGGCCGCGTCACCGCCTCGGCGACGTCGACGTCGACCTCGCGGTCGCCACCGTGAAGCTGAACGACGCCGAGACGGTCGAGGACGCCTGCGCCTGGCTGAAGCCCAAGGAGCGCGTCGCCGCGCTCGGCGACCGCGGCCTCATCGCCATGCTCGCCCGCCTGCCGCTCGCCGCGGAGGCGAGCGAAGCGCGCGGCCGAGGCTGAAGGGCCGCGGGGTCAGCCTCGGTGCGGACGGGCGGAAGCCTGTCCCGGCGCGCGAGGCCAACCGAGAGCCCCGCCGGGGCTACACAGATCGGCAAAAAAAACGCCGGGCCTCGGAAGGCCCGGCGTCCGTCTTCTCCAGAAAGACCTCTTACGTCCCTACGGACACCGCCGTGTGAAGCGTGGAAATGTCCACCCGCACGCCCGGACCCATGGTCGAAGAGACTGCGGCGCGCAGCAGGTAGTGGCCCTTGGCGCCGGCAGGCTTGGCGCGGTTGACCGCGTCGACGAAGGCCTTGATGTTCTCGGCGATCTTGTCCTCGCCGAACGAGGCCTTGCCCACCGAGCCCTGGACGATGCCGGCCTTCTCGGCGCGGAACTCCACCGCGCCGCCCTTGGAGGCGAAGACCGCCGCCTTGACGTCCATCGTCACCGTCCCGACCTTCGGGTTCGGCATCAGGCCGCGCGGCCCGAGCACCTTGCCGACGAAGCCGCGGCCCGGGGTCTTGTGGCCGGAGGCAGGCTTCTTGCCGATCTTGAGGTTGGCGGCCTTCTTCAGCCAGAACGTCACCGGCGGCTGACGCATCTCGAAG
>CAIZGR010000497.1 GCA_903932535.1 uncultured Hyphomicrobiales bacterium
AAGGCCGAGGGCGCCCGGGTGCTCGGCGACGGCAAGCCGAAGATCGGCGCGCACGGCAACCCGGTGCTCTTCCTGCACCCGAAGGACTTCTTCGGCACGCTGGTCGAGATCGAGCAGGTTCCCGCCGCCTGACGTGAGGACGCTCGGCGGAGGGAGCGCGACCCGCCTCGGCGCCGACGCTCTGCTGCTCGCGACCGCGTTCGTCTGGGGCGTCACTTTCGTCGTGCAGAAGGACATCGGCGATCTCCCGCCGCTGGCTTTCGTGGCGGCGCGCTTCGCCGTGTCCGCGCTCGCCGTCGCGCCGCTCGCGTTCCTCGAGAGGCGGCGCGTCGGGCGTGCCCTCGAGCCTCGGGCGGGCCGTCTCGCGGTCGTGATCTCGGTCATGCTGTTCCTCGGGGCGAGTCTCCAGCAGGCGGGGCTCGCCACCACCAGCGCGACCAACGCCGGCTTCCTGACCGCATGCTATGTCGTCCTGACGCCCTTCGTCGTCTGGGCGCTGACGCGCGCGCGGCCTCGCGGCGTCGTGCTCGCCGCGGGCGCGATCTCGTTCGCCGGCGCCTGGCTTCTGGCGACCGGCGGCGGGCCGGCCGAGCCGCCTTCCGCCGGCGACGGACTGGTGCTGCTCGCCGACCTCGCCTGGGCGATCGTGATCGCGCTCGTGCCGATCTATCTGGTCTGGACCGAGCGGCCGCTGGCGTTGGCCTTCATCCAATATGCGATCTGCGCCGCGCTCGCCGCCGTCGCGTCCGCGGCGCTCGAGAGGGCGGCGCCGGGCGCCTTCATCGGCGCCGCGCCGGCGATCCTGTTCGCGGGCCTCGTCTCCGGCGGCCTCGGCTACACGTTGCAGATCGTCGCGCAGCGCCACACCCCGCCGGCCGAGGCGGCGCTGATCCTGTCGATGGAGAGCGTGTTCGCCGCGCTCGCCGGGGCGATCTGGCTCGGCGAGCGCCTGACCGTCGCCGGCGCCGCCGGCTGCGGGCTCATCCTCGTCGGCGCGGTCGCGGCCGAGGCGGCCCCGGCGTTTTCGGCCCGCAGGACGGCGCGCGTCTAAACGCGCGTTCGGCGACGCGCCGCGATTATGTCGGCCGCCGGCTCTTGTTTCGGCGCCCTCGACGCGCAAGAGTGCCCGACAACAAGCAGCGAGTCTGCCGGAGGGGCCCATGGATTTTCTGATCGCGCTGGCGGCGCTGTGTTTTCTGATGTTCGTCGCCTATCGCGGCTTCAGCGTCATCCTGTTCGCGCCCATCGCCGCGCTTGGCGCGGTCTTCCTTACCGACCCGCACGCGGTGCCCGCCGCCTTCACCAACCTCTTCATGGTGAAGATGGTGGGTTTCGCGCAGCTCTACTTTCCCGTTTTTCTGCTCGGCGCCGTGTTCGGCAAGGTCATCGAGCTTTCTGGCTTCGCCAAGTCGATCGTCGCGACGATCATCCGCGTCGTCGGCAAGGAACAGGCGATGCTGGCGATCGTGCTCGTGTGCGCGGTCCTGACCTACGGCGGCGTGTCGCTGTTCGTCGTGGTGTTCGCGGCCTATCCGTTCGCGGCCGAGTTGTTCCGCGCCGGCGACATTCCCAAGCGCCTGATCCCCGGCACGATCGCGCTCGGGGC